>CALEKU010000170.1 GCA_937902745.1 uncultured Armatimonadota bacterium | reverse complement strand
TCCAGCGGCACGCTGGCCCCCGCGGGCAGCGCTCCCCCGGAGGGGGCGGGGGGGGGGCTGACCACAGGCAAAGCACCGTTCATCGAAGAAGCGCGGGCGGACGGGCGCATCTTCATTGAGCAGCCGTACGATCTGTACAGCGAGGCCAATCACAGAGCCTGGCGGCGGCTGTACCGGCGGCAGGTCGACTCGTGGCGGCGGTACGCCAACCCCTTCTTTTTGAAGGGCATCGACTGTCTGTGCCTCGACCCGGAGCAAGTGCCGCGGCTGGAGGACGTCAACCGGTTCCTATCGCCGCGGACCGGTTTCTCGGCGAAGGCCGTCAGCGGCTACATCCCCGCGTTCCGCTTCTTCGACTGCCTGCGCGAGCGCGCGTTTCCGACCACCATCACGATACGTGATGCCGACCGACTCGACTACCTGCCCGAGCCCGACATCTTCCACGACATCGCCGGCCACGTCCCCATGCACACCGACCCGGCGTTCGCGAACGCCCTGGTGCGCTTCGGCGACTGCGCCCACACCGCCGCCGAGATGGCCGCCGCGGTGGACGACCCCGAGGAGCAGGCGCACCGGCTTGCCAGCATCATCCGCGCCATGGCGCGCTTCTTCTGGTTCACCGTCGAGTTCGGCCTTATGCAGGGCGACGATACCGGAGGCGAGCTAAAGGTCTACGGCAGCGGTCTGCTCTCCTCCCACGGCGAGATCGAGCACGCCGTCCTGTCGCCGGACGTCCAGCGCTACCCCATCCAGTTGGAATGGGTCATCAACCAGGGGTTCGAGATCGACCACTACCAACCCCTGCTGTTCGTCGTCCGCTCGTTCTCGCACCTCTTCGACCTGGTGGACGAGCTGGAGACGTGGATGCGGGAGGGGCGCCTGAGCAACGTCGCCCCGGGCGAGCCCGTGGTCTCCGAAGCGGATTTGAAGAGTTTCCTACACCGATAACGAAAGGGTAGCAATCAATGCCGATTGTCGACGTGCTGGTGCCGCAGATGGGCGAGGGACTTCAGGAAGTCCTCATCGTCGAGTTGACCAAGAAGCCCGGAGACCGTGTGCGGCGCGACGAACCGCTCTACCAGATGGAGACGGACAAGGCCACCATGGAGGTCGAGTCACCGCATGAGGGCGTCCTCGTTGAGTGGCTCGCCGGCGAGGGCGACACCCTCGCCATCGGCGCCCCTGTCGCCCGCATGGAGATTGAGGTCAGCGCCCCCGTCCCGGCGGCCGGCGGGAACGGCTCCGGCCGGGGCGTCGGCGCCTCGCCTATGGCCGCACTCAGCGAGGGCGCGGCGGCGGACGCCCGCCGCCTGAACATCCCCCCTCGCACTCGCGCCTACGCGAAGGAAAAGGGCCTCACCGACGACGATCTCGCCCGCGTCCCGGCCGCCGGTGCCCGGCTCATGCCCGCGGACATCGACGCCTACCTGGAGAGCGGCGGCGCGGGCGACGTCGCCTCGCCCGCGGTGGTCGAATCCCACGCGCGGCCTATAGTCGAGGAGAGCGCGGACAAGGACTTCTCCGAGCGCCCCCTGTCGCCGCAGGACAAGACCTTCATCTACCGACTCAAGCGCAGCGCCAGCACCGTAATCCAGGCTACTGCCAAGCGCCAGATGGACTGGGACGCCATTCGCGCATACGCCGACCGGCGCAAGAGTGAGGACGACGCCCTGCACCCGTCCGCCTTCCAGTGCATCGCCTGGTGCATCGCGCAAGCGGCGAAGGAGCATCCCCGATTCCGCTCCGCCCTCGTGCGCGAGGACAGCGTTCGCGAGTACGCCCACCTGAACATGGGCATCGCCGTTGCCATGCCCACGGGCGAGCTGACCATCGCCGTGGTCCGCCGCGCCGACACTCTCACCTTCGAGGAGTTTGTACGCGAGGCGCAGGCACGTATCCGGGAGGCTCGGGACGGCACCGACCAGGCGGACGAGTCCACCCAACTCCTCCTGACCTACATGGGGCCGTACGAGGTCACCGACGGCGTCCCGGTCCTGGTCGCCCCGGCGTGCGCCGTCCTGTTCATCGGCTCCGCGTTCGAGCTGGGGGGGAAACAGGTCGTCAACCTCTCGCTCTCGTTTGATCACCGGCTCATCCACGGCGTCGAAGCAGCCGAGTTCCTGCGCAGCATCGTGCGGAACGCCACCCACATCGGCGAACTGGCGGGCGCATAGCCGGAAAGAAGGGAACCCCGATGAAGCTCCTCGTGGCCGTCAAGCGGGTCCCCGACCCGTACGGCCGCATCCGGCTTACCGAAGGCGGGCGCCTCGACACGTCCGAAGCGCGCGGTGTCGTCAACCCCTACGACGAGATCGCCCTGGACGTCGCCCACGCGCTCCGGCAGAGCGGCGCGGCAGCGGAGTCCGTCGCCGTCTCCGCTGCCCCCGCCCGGGACGCGGACGCCTGGGGCGAGACCCTGCGCGCCGCCCTCGCCCGCGGCGCCGACCGCGCCCTCCTGCTCACCTATGATGGCGAAGGGGACAGAGCGGCCGCCCTCGCCGACGCCGTCCGCCGCGAGGACGCCGCCCTCGTCCTCTGCGGGCGACAGGGTGCGGACACCGACGACGGCCAGACGGGTGGGCGCCTCGCCGGCCTCCTCGGCTGGCCTCTCCTCGCCGCCGCGCAGACCGTGAGCGTCGAGAACGGCTGTGTCCGCATCACCCGCGAAACCGACGCCGGCCGGGAGACCGTGGAATCCCCCCTGCCCGCCGTGGTCACCTGCGACCTGCGGGGCCGCGACCCGCGCCCCCTCCCCCTCCCCGCTATCCTCAAGGCCAAGAACAAGCCCCTGGAAACGGTTCCCCTACCGCCTGTAACGAGGCAGGAGCCTCCGAGAGCGGCAAGCTATGCCCTCCCCACCCCCCGCGCCGCCTGCCGCTTCGTGCGCGACCTGGACGAGCTTCTGGCTGCCCTCGGCGCGGCCCAATCGGGCGGCGGCGGAGCGCCCGCGGAACAGTCCACCGTCGCCCTCCCCGACGACGAGCGTATCGTCGTCGGCTCACCCGCGGAGGCGGACGCGCTGGTCTGGGTCGCTGGTCGCCGCGGCTGGCCCCTGGTCCCGAATGTGGAGTCCGCCTCCCTCCAGGGTGACACGCTCCGCATCACCCACCGCGTCCACGCCGGCCGGTTCCTGCGCACGCTCGACCTGCCCCTCGACAACACGCCCCTCGTACTGATCGCGCCCGACGCCCTGCGCACCGACGCGCACCGCGCCCGCGTCTCCGCCCTGCTCGCGGACGAGCGCCCCCAACTCGGCGAGCGAGTCTCGCTTGACGCCCCCGACGCCGCACGGCCCGACCTCGGCGCGGCGCGCGTTGTCGTCGCCGGGGGGCGTGTCCTGCGCGATGCCGAAACCTTCGAGCGTCTGGTGGGCGGCCTCGCCGATGCCCTCGGGGGTGCCGCCGCGGCCAGCGGCGGCGCGGTGAACGCCGGCATCGCCCCGTCGTGGATGCTCATCGGCCAGACCGGGCGCAGCGTTGCCCCGGACCTGTACGTCGCCCTTGGCATCTCAGGCAGCGACCAGCACGTCGCCGGGTTCCAGGGAGCGAAGACCGTCGTCGCCATCAACACGGACGCCGAAGCCCCCATCTTCCGCGTCGCCGACCTCGGCCTGGTGGCCGACCTGCACAAGGTGGTGCCGGCATGGATTCAGAAGGCTCGTTAACCGCAGGGTTTGGCCCTCCTCGCGGGAGTGGCCCTCCTCCCGGGTATGGCCCCCCTCCCCGGTCCTCGTTCCTCGGACCACCCCTCCCCCCACGCCCGCAG
>CALEKU010000169.1 GCA_937902745.1 uncultured Armatimonadota bacterium | reverse complement strand
CCGACTGGCGCGACAACGACGCCACCTACCCCGACCCGCCGGTGCTGAAGGATGTCCGCCTGCGCGTTTACGGCCTCCCGCCGGGCGCTCCGCGGCGGCGCGTGTGGTGCGCTTCGCCCGACGCGGCCGACGGCCGCCCCGTCGCGCTTGCCGCAACGCCCGGCCGGGACGCGGGCGGGGCCTATCTCGCGGTCACGGTCCCGCGCCTGCACCGCTGGACCATGCTCTGGACCACGCCGTAAGAAAAGGAACCGCAGCGCCGCCGGACAGGTACAATCCACGCACGAAACACTGTTCGCGACGGAAGGGGAAGACAAAATGGGCGTTCGGCCAGTCGGCATCGTCATGACTCCCATCGAAGTGAATGAGGCGAACGGGGTCACGATCCGGCGCACCATCGGCTCCGACAAGCTGGTGCTGCTGGACCCGTTCCTGCTGCTGGACCACATGAGCGTGACCGCGACACCGGAGGGCGCGTCGAAGGAGATCGGGTTCCCGCGGCACCCCCACCGGGGCATCGAGACGCTGACATACGTGATGGAGGGGCGCGTCCACCACGGCGACTCGCTCGGGAACGATGACTGGGTCGGGCCGCAGGGCGCGCAGTGGATGCGGGCCGGGGGCGGCATCTTCCACTCCGAGATGGTGGAGGTGGGAGAGAACGGCCACCAGGGACTGCAGCTCTGGGTGAACCTGCCCGCGGAGTTGAAGATGGCGCGCCCGAAGTACCGGGGCGCCCGCCCCGAGGCTATCCCCGAAGTGCAGATGCCGGGCGGCGCGTCGGTGCGCGTGGTCGCCGGGACGGTCCATGGGGTCACGGGCCCCTGCGACGACATCGCCGCAAAGCTTCTCTATGCCGATGTCCACCTGCCTCCGGGAACAAGCGTCACCCTGCCCGCCCCGCCAGGCGAGACCGCCTTCGCCTACGTGTATCGAGGCCGCGCCGCCTTCGGCGAGGAGGCGCGCAAGGCCGCCGAGGCGCACCTGGCTATCTTCGGCGACGGGGACGGCGTGACCGCCGCAGCGGACGGCTACGAGGAGGCCCGCTTCGTCTTCGCCAGCGCGCCGCCCTGGCGCGAGCCGGTGTTGCAGTACCGCTCGCTGGTCATGAGCAGCGTGGACGAGATGCGGCAGGCCTTGGAAGACCTGGAAAAGGGCACGTTCGAGTGGTCCGAAGGCCGCTGAGCCGGCCGGAGGCGGGGCGCGGCGGCAATGCCGCGCCCCGCTGGATTGTCGCGGTGCGAGAGCTTCGGTTACAATAAAGGCGCCATGCCCCACCGCTCCCGCGCTTCGTTTCTGTTACTGCTGTGTGCCGCGTTCTCCGTAGCCTTACCGGGCTCACGGGCCTTGGCCGCGCCCGTTGCGGAACGCCCGCCGGACCGTGACCGGGAGGTGCAGGCGGTGGTGGACGGCGTCTCCCGTGACCCTCTGGAGCGCGTGGTGCGGGCCCTCGCTTCCTTCCCCACACGCCACACGCTCTCCGGCGCGGGCGGGGTGGACGCCGCCGCGGACTACCTATACCGGGAGTTCTCCGCCATCGCCGCCGAGACCGGCGGCGCGCTGAAGGTGGAGAAGGACACCTGGACGCAGGAGGCGGGCAACCGCATTCCTGCTCCGACGCAGCTTACCAACGTTGTGGCGACGCTGCCGGGCACGGAGCGGCCCGATACGGTGATCGTCATCACCGGGCACTACGACTCCCGCGCCTCCGACGTGATGGATGTCCGTTCGCCCGCGCCCGGCGCGAACGACGACGCCTCGGGGGTCGCGGCGGTGGTGGAGACGGCGCGCCGGATGGCAGGCCGGAAGTATCCGGTGACCGTGATCTTCGCGGCGGTGACCGGCGAGGAGCAGGGGCTGTACGGCTCCACGCACCTGGCGAAGAAGCTCGCCGCGGAGAAGAAGACGGTGCTGGCGATGCTCGCGAACGACATCGTGGGCAACTCGCGCGGGCAGGATGGTAGGAAAAACGACAAGCAGGTGCGGGTCTTCTCGGCTGGCTACGACCCGTCGGTGACACCCGAGGCGCTGGCCCGAGCGCGCTCCTGGGGCACGGACGCCGACACGCCCGCCCGCACCCTGGCGCGGGCCGTGCGCGACGCCGCCCGGCGCTACGTGAAGGGGTTTGAGGCCGTGCTGGTCTACCGGAATGACCGGTACGGGCGGGGCGGCGACCACACGCCGTTCCTGAACCACGGTTTCCCCTCCGCCGTGCGCCTGACCGAGCCCAACGAGGACTGGCGACGTCAGCATCAAGACATCCGGGTGGTGGACGGGGTGCAGTACGGCGACTTGCCGCAGTTTGTGGACTACGACTACCTCCAGAGGGTGGCGCGCGTCAATGCCGCGATCGTCGCCGAACTCGCCACCGCCCCGCCCCCGCCCCCGCGCGTTTCCCTGAAAGGGGACCTGAGCCCGGAGACGACCCTGACATGGGAGCTCTCGCCGGGCGCGGCGGAGTACGAGGTGCTGTGGCGGCGCACCACCGCGGCGGACTGGGAAGGACGGCGCCGCGTAGAGACGGGGAACACCGTCCGCCTGCCCCTCAGTAAAGACGATTACCTGTTCGCCGTCCGCGCCGTCGGCCCGTCCGGCGCCCGCGGGCTGCCGACGATCCCGGTCGCGGGACGATAAGCCTGACGTTTCCCATGGAGCTCTCACTGATGCCCCACAGACTCGCCTCCCTGTATCCGCTCGCCGCTCTCGCGCTGACGCTGCTTGCTGGCGCCCGCGCTGATGCCGCCCCGCCCGGCGGCAGCGGGCCGAAGCCCGCGGGCACGGGCGCCGCTGCGCGGGCGCCGCACAAGCTGAGCGCCGGGGAGTACCTGCCCCCGTCCGCGTTGAAGCCGGGGATGAAGGGGTACGGGCTGACGATCTTCCGCGGTACGAAGATTGAGAAGTTCGACGTCACGATTCTGGGAGTCCTGCGCAAGGCCAACAACGGGCGCGACCTGATCTTCGTACGCCTCGGCGGGCCGAACATGAAGCGGTACACCGACGTGATCTCGGGTATGAGCGGGTCGCCCGTCTATATCAACGGGAAGATCGTGGGCGCGGTGGCCTA
>CALEKU010000168.1 GCA_937902745.1 uncultured Armatimonadota bacterium | reverse complement strand
CGCTACAGCCAGCCGCTACAGCCAGCCGCTACAGCCAGCCGCTACAGCCAGCGCGCCGCGCGCACGAAGTCGGCGAGCGCGAAGACGTGCGACTTGTTCGCCTCGTTCCAGCGCGTGATGTTCTTCGTGGGGTAGTAGCCCGGGCGGGGATAGAGCTTCGGCTGCGTGACTGGCAGGACCGCCGTCTGCTTGCTCGCCAGGAACTCGTAGGTCGCCCCCATGCCGATGCCGTTCAGGTGCCCCTTGTAGAAGAAGTAGTTCTGGGCGGTGGTATTCCAGCCGGGGAAGAGCTGCGGCGCCTCCGGGTACTCGTAGGCTTCGCCGATACCGGGGGCGATGGTGTCACCGGCGCCGGGGATCAGGTTGCCCAGGATGTACCCCTCGGGAATCTCGTCCGGGTTGGAGACGTGCACCCGCTCGTCCCGGTTGTCGTCGGTCGGCGGCTGCGGGGGCGCGATGACGCAGACGGGGTGGACATGCGGCACATCACCGATGCCGATCGGGCTGTGGGCGGACCAGTCGGAGAAGGCGAAGAACTTGAAGGGGGTGGCGTCCGCCTCGGGCGGTACCGGCAGGAAGTAGATGCCGGGCTCATCGAACTCGTAGTCCGGCAGGCCGTCCAGCGCCTTTTCGGGCAGCTCCCAACCGATCTCCAGGGGCACGCCGTCCTGCAGTTCCACGAACGTGCGCCCAATGTCGATGCCGAGGTCCTCGACGATGGCGAACTGCCGGGCGCTGTAGAACTTCCCGGTGCGATTGGGCGCCACCTGGGTGCCGCCCCCGCCTCCACCTCCGCAGCCGGTCAGGGTGAGCCCCCCGGCTCCGGCGGCGGCCACGGCCGCCGCCCCGCCGAGGCTCAATCGGCCCAGCGTCCCCAGGGCCTCGCGCCGGCTCATGCGCCGGACGAATATCTCATTCCGTTCCATGACGTGCATTTCCTATCTAAACGCGCCGCCTCTGTGTGTCAGACGAACGCGATGTAACCCGAGAACACCAGCTTCTCCGCCAGGGGGCCGAGCGGCTTGCCGTTCTGGCCGTCATAGCGCAGGATGCGCCCCTTGCCCTTGGCGGCGTCGTTGTCGAAGTTGAAGATGGCTTCGATGCCGGCCTGGTCCGTGAAGCTGGTCAGGTAGGCGTGGCCGTCGGGCCCGAAGACCACGTCGATGCAGAAGTCGGCGTTGGCGAAGGCGTCCACGATCTTCCCGGAGTTCAGGTCGAAGAGGGCGACCCGGCCGAAGAAGTGCTCGATCACCATCAGGTAGCCGTCCGGGTGGAAGTTGACGTTGAACGGGACCTTTACGTCGCGCGCCACGTACCCGAGGAACCGCCCGTCCGGGGCATAGCGGGAAACGTAGTCCGAGCCGAGCGGGAACGGGTTGTAGGCCAGGACCGAGGTCACATACAGGTTGCCATCCGGCCCCCAGGCGATGCCGAAGGGAGAGCGCATCTCGGCGGTGGTGTCCGCAGAGATGAAGGTGCGGACGAAGTCGCCGTCCGGCGTGAACACCTCCACGGAGTCTGGCCCAATTCCCAGCCGGTTGTTCAGGGAGGGCGCATTGACCACGTACAGGTTGCCGTCGGGGCCGATCTCGCCGCAGTGCGGGGTCTGCGTCTTGAGCATCGTCACCTCCCGCTTCACCTGCCCCGTGTTCACGTCGCAGATGTAGAAGCGGTTGGCGCCGGGGCTGAAGACGTACACCCGGTCCCCCGGGCCGCGCCGGACGCCCGCAATGGTGGTATCGGCGTTGACGAAGTTGAAGAAGGTGCCCAGCGGTTGGCCTGTGCGGGCGTCCAGCGCCTCCACGGTCCCCTCCAGGAAGGTAGAGACCAGGAGCCGGGTGCCCGGCGGGATCGGCCGCGGGTTGTCCAGTTCGCCGTTGCCGCTGCCGCATCCGGCCAGCGAGAGCGCGCCGCCCCCGCCGAGCGCCAGAGCCGCGGCGCCGCCCACAGCGCCGCGCAGGAAGTCGCGGCGCGTCACCCCGGCCCTCTGGCGCAGCATGATCTGGCGCATCTGCCAGAGGGCGCGCCGCTTCTCGGCCTCGTTCATGCCCTTCATACCGTCGTTCATTGTGTCCATTCCTCAGAACCGGGTGCTGATGCCGAGAACGTAGTCATACAGCGAGATGGAGAGGTTCCGCGCCTCCAGGATGACGGCTTTGCCGTAGACCTCGTAGCGGTTATCGCTGCCGAAGTTCTTGCTGACGTAGCCGACCAGCCCCGCGGGCGCCGCGAAGTTCTTGTCCCAGACCGGGTACGACAGGTAGAGAACGTACTTGAGGTCGCGGGAGAGGAACGTGTAGTCGGTGGCGATGGAGAGCGAGCGGAAGTCGCGCGGGATGCCGTAGGTCAGGGTGAAGAACTTCGCCTCGTCGATCACGCCGTCCAGGCCGACGCGCCAGATCGGCATCGGGCGCATTGGGTCGTCCGGCTTGATCCGGTACAGGAACTGCGTCCGGAAGTTGTTGCGCTCGTTTCCGTCGCTGTAGTCGAAGAACCGGTAGTTGAAGGTAAAGTCGAACCGCCTGCCCAGCGGGTACTCCACCCCGGCGTAGTAGTCGTTAAACGTGATCTTGTCCCGCAGCATAAAGTACGACTCGGGGGCGAGGAACTGGTTTACCTGGTTCTGGTAGAACGAGTCCTTCTTGCCAGTGCCGATGGTGAACTTCTTGCGCCCGGGCTCGGGGATGTAGGAGTAGCGGACGTCATACAGGAAACGATCCGGCACCCGGTCGTAGTTCTGCTGACTGAGCCAGACCGACCCTTCGTGCTGCATGTTCTTGCCCCAGAAGGACTCGAGCAGGAGGTTATAGGTCTGCTTGTCCAGCGCGAAGTTGTCTTCGGCGCTGGGGATCTCCGGGTTCAGGGCAAGCGGGTTGCGCTTGTTGTTCGGATTGTTGTTGTTCTTGTAGTAGCCGTCGCCTGCGGTGATGGTGATCTTCCCGAAGGGGTACTTCAGGACGGGGCCGCCCCCGTAGGCGAACATCTGGGTGTCCTCGGAGTCGTAGTACGAGTGCCCGAGGAAGGTGAAGCCGATCTTCTGCTGGTTCTGGGCGGCCCGGAGCCCCGCCTTCGCGGCGGCATTGTCGGGCTCCTGGAGGAGGATCAGCTTATACAGCTCCTCCGCACGCCACGGGCGATCCAGCGTCAGCATGAAGTCGGCATAGCCGAGCAGCACGGGGATGGGAGGCGGGCCGCCCGGTGGGGGCGCCCCCGGCGTGGTGGGCGCAGCGGCGCCCCCCGTCGCGGGCGTCGGGGGCACGGAACCGCTCTGCTGCTGCGCCGCCGCAGGCGCCGCCGCGGCCCCGACCATCAGGCCAAGCGCGGTGAGCGCCGCCAGCGCCGGGGCGCTTCGTTTTTTATTCTGCATTCGTACGCGCGTCCTCATTACGTCAGTGACCCTCTGCCCCGGTTCCCCCGGGCGTCCCCTCCCCTGCTAGGCCAGCGAACCGTCGGGGTACTGCACCATTCCGGCGAAGTGGATGGCGATCTTGCCATCCCGCAGCACCCAGGAGTCCGCGAAGCGCATCTGGGCCTCGCCGTCCTTGGTCTTCATCGTGATCTGCTCGGTGATCATCAGCGTCTCCGGGTCCTCGGTCTCGGCCCAGAAGACGATCTCCGTTTCCAGACCGTCGATGCCGAGGATGCCCTGCATGTGCTCGTTCAACTGCTCCTTGCCCTTGTAGATCACGGGCTTCTTCATGAAGGAGCTGATGAGCAGGCAGTCGTCGGTGTACTGGTCGAGCAGCGCGTCGATGTTCTTGTCCAGGATGAACTGAATGTGCTCTTTGTACATCCGGCCCAGCTTCGTATCGGGAACGTTCTTCATAGTCAGGTTTCTCCTCGGGAAATGGACCGCCCTCACCCCCCGGCCCCCTCTCCCTCTCCCAATCCTGGGAGAGGGAGAGGGGGGTGAGGGCGGGACACTACGCGTTCAGAATGAGTTCGGCCGCCTTTGCGCCAATCAGGGCGCTCGGGACGTTGGTGTTGCCGCCGGTCACAGTGGGCATTACGGAGGCGTCGGCCACCCGCAGCCCCTCGACGCCGCGCACCTTCAGGTCCGGGCCGACCACCGCCCTGTCGTCCTTGCCCATCTTGCAGGTGCCCGCCGGGTGCCAGATGGTGGTCGCCGCCGCACGGACGAACCCCTCCAGGGCCTCGTCGGTGCTGGCATCCGGCCCGGGCACCATCTCGGCCTTACCGAAGGTGGAAAAGGCGTTCGTGGAGGCGATCTGGCGCGCGAGCTTCACGGCCTCGACCAGCACCTTCACATCCTCCGGAGCGCTCAGGTAGTTCGGGTCCACGACGGGGTTGTCCGCCGGGTCCGCGGAGCGGAGCGTGACGGTGCCCCGGCTGACCGGGCGCACCAGGATCGGCAGGAAGATGCAGACCGGCGCGGGAAACTGCAGGACCGGCGCCAGCGGAAGCGGCACGGTCGGGCTGAAGATCATCTGCAGGTCCGGGGTCTGGTCCGCCTCGCCGCGCGGGAGCGTCTGGCGGAACAGGATGTTGCCGCAGAGCGTCAGCGTGTGGTCCATCGGCTCCCGGGTGAAGTACACCACGGGGAGTTGCAGGTGGTCCTGCAGGTTCTGCCCCACACCGGGCAGGTCCGCGACCACGGGGATGCCGTGCTCCTGGAGGTGCGCGGCCGGGCCGATGCCGGAGCGCATCAGCAGCGCGGGCGAGAAGAACGCCCCGGCGCTGACGATGACCTCCTTGCCGGCGCGAGCCGTCTTCGTTTCGCCGTTCTGGACATACTCCACGCCCACGGCGCGGTTGTTCTCGATCAGCACTCGGGAGACGGGCGAGTCGGTCTGGATGGTCAGGTTCGGCCGGTCGCGCACCGGGTCCAGGAAGGCGACGGCGCTGCTGGCGCGCTTGCCCTCCGGGGTGATGGAGAACTGAAGTGGGCCGACCTTGCCCCGGGCGATCTCGCCGTTGTAGTCGGAGCGCGGCCCCTCGAACCCGGCCTCCACGGCGCCGTTCAGGAACGGCTCGCAGACGGAGTTTGGGTCGAAGCCGGTGCGGACGTTCAGTTCGCCCCCGGTACCCCGGTGGCTGCCCGGGTCGCCGTCGTAGTTCTCGATCGACTTGAGCAGCGGGAGCACGTCGTCGTAGCCCCAGCCGTCCGCCCCGAGCGACTTCCACAGGTCGTAGTCGGCGCGGCTGCCGCGCACGAACATCATGGCATGCAGCGAGGTGCTGCCCCCGAGGACGCGCCCCTGGTTGATGGTCAGTTCGCGCCCGCCCAGGCCCGTCTGCGGCGTGGTCTGCACCTTCCAGTCCAGGTCGCCGTTCCACTCCTGGGTGAAGCCGGTGATGGTGTGGATGTTCTCGCTCGTGTCCTCCGGCCCGGCCTCCAGGACCAGGACCTTCGTGCCGGGGTCCTTGCTCAGGCGGTTCGCCACCACGGCGCCCGCCGACCCGGACCCGACGATGATGTAGTCGTAATCGCTCATAGCGCGCGCTGCCTCAGCTATTGACGAACCGGTCGATGGCGTCCGCCATCTCGTCGGAGGATTCGAAGGTCGGGAAGTGGCTCTTCGCCTCTTCCACGAGGTGGATGCCGTACCACGGGTTGGCCTGGCCGAACTGCTCCTGCGCGGCCTTGTAGCCCGGGTCCTTGGGCTGGGCGTAGACGTGGAGCGTGGGCGCGGGCGGGTCGAGCTTCGCCAGGGCATCCAGCGCGCTGCCGCCGCCGCGGATGCAGTCGCCAATCACCCGGCCCGAGCGGGTCCATATCTCCTCGCTGTAGCCCCCCATCTCGTCCTTCACGAACGAGGTGACGGGGTGCGCGGGGTCCACGCCGGTCAGCCAGATGCCGAACAGGATGTCGCGCGCTTGCTGCCAGGTATCCGGAGCCGCGAGCATGTCCACCAGGCCCATGTATTCGGGCGGCGGAGGCAGCACGATCCAGTCGGTGTGGACGATCTTCGGGACGCGCGCCGCGCCGAGCGCCTTGCGCAGTTCGATGCCCACCCAGCCGGAGTGGCTCATGGTCACGGGGATGAAGCGGTCCACCCCCGCCGCCCTGACCACCGCCAGCACGTCCTCGACCAGCCCCTCGGCGCCGTGGTCGGGCACGTCCTGCTGCGAGTCGCCGTGCCCCCGGAAGTCGAGGGTGAGGACGCGGTAGCCCTTCGCGGCCAGCTTCTCCGGCAGGTCGGCCCACCCGTTGCGGCTCATGCACCAGGCGGTCATGAGCACCAGCGCCGGTTCGGCCCCCTCCGGCCCGTAGGCCGCGTAATCGATGGAGATGCCATCGCTTGTGGTTGTTTTCATAGATTCTCTCGACCGTCGTTGTGTAGGGGCGCCCTCACCCCCGCCCTTCGCCCCCCCCTCTCCCGGCGCTGCGGGAGAGGGGGGCAGGCACCCACCCTACCCCTTGTTCAGGAGCATCTGCGAGACGATCAGGCCGGACGCGCCGGCGAGGCCGAGGCCGGGGTGCGTCGCCGCGCCGATCTGGAACAGGCCGTCGATCGGGGTCCGGTGCCCCTTCTGACCGGGGATCGGGCGCAGCGTGAACGACTGGCTGATCGCGTGCGAACCGCTCGCCCAGTCGCCCTTCGTCCAGTTCAGGTTGCGCTTCTCCAGGTCCGCGGGAGTCAGGATGTAGCGCCCCAGGATCGAGCTCTTCAGGTTCGGGATGGACTTCGCCACCGTGTCGATGACGCGGTCTGCGTACCGCTCCTTCAGGTCGTCGCTCCAGGTGCCGTCGCCGACGTTGATCTCGCCCCTGGCGTCCGCCTTTACCTGGTAGGGGCAGCAGAGCTGCTGGAGCGCCATAACCGCGGCGCCCTCCGGCGCGCGGCTCGGATCCAGAAGGGAGGGCACGCCGACGCCCACTACCGGGTCGGAGGGGAGCAGGTTTGCGTTCGTCTCCAGGTAGTTCTTCGCCACACCGTCCAGGCCGTCGCAGACGTGGGTGTAGGTGACGGCGTTCAGCCGCTCGTCCACCCACTGGGGCGGCTCCGAGAGCGCCAGGTGGACGAAGAACACAGAGCCGCCGTAGCGGAACGCCTGCGCCTGTTGCGTTAACTCCGCAGGGATGCCCGGCACGTCCGCCAGCAGCTTGCCGTAGAGCTGGTCCGGGTTCACGGTGGCCAGCACCGCGCGGTGGGCGCGGTACTCCTCGCCGTCCTCGGTGACCACGCCCACCGCCCGGCCGTTCTCCACCAGGATCTTCGAGGCCGTGGTGTTGGGGATGATGACGCCGCCCTGGTCGGTGATGAGCTTCGCCAGGGCGATAGCCTGCGCCTCGGCGCCGCCGACGCCCACCGGCAGGCCCGCCATCTGCAACCCCAGGCCGAAGATCGCGGTCCAGAACCCGGCGTTTGCCTCGTCCGGCCCGTGCCCGCTGTGCAGCACCCACGGCGCGAGGAACGCCTTCCAGACGTCGCCCTTGAAGTTGGCATCCAGCACGTCGCGGGCAGTCAGAAGGAAGTTCTTGGCGAACGGGGTCGGCAGGCCGTCCGGCCCAACCATCAGGTCGTCCATCAGCTCCTTGGCGCGCGGCGAGGTGAGGTCGGAGGCGAGCAGTTCGAAGACCTGCGGCGCGACGGCCCCGATGCCGCCGAGCATGGCGCCCCAGCCCGCGCTGTCGCCGGCGCACAGCCGCTCGATCTCGGCCATGTTCGCTTCGGCGTTCGTGGTGATGAGCGTCGCGCGACCGTCCGGCAGCGCCACCCCGGCGGGCTTGTCGGAGTTCGCCATCTGCAGACCGCGCTCGCCGAGCTGCGGCGCGAAGTCGGCGTAGGCGCGGCTGAGTGCGAACAGAATCAGGAAGCCCGCGTATACGTCGTGCTTGAAGCCGGGGCGGATCAGCTCGTCCGTGCGCAGCCCGCCGCCGGGCCGATCGTTCCGGTCGAGGATGCCGACGCTCCAGCCGGCCTTGGTCAGGTAGGTGGCGGCGACCAGCGCGTTGGGCCCACACCCGATGATAACGGCATCGTAGTTTTGCATAGTTCTCGAAAGATCCTTGGAAGCCCCTCGGGAGAGGCCCTCACCGCTCGGGTTTCCGGGCGGTAAGGGCCCCTCCCGGAAACCCGGAGCCTACCCGAACGCCCCGAGCTGCTTCATCAGGCCGAGGTCGTTCTCATTCACCCAGATCTCAGCGATCTTGCCGCCCTGGAAGACGAAGATGTCCACGCCCTGGTCCTTGATCTTGTTGCCGGTCGGGGGCATGCCCAGGAACGGGCCGTTGTGCGTCCCCTCGATGAACCAGCGCGCGGCGGCCTTGTCGCCCTCCGCGATCTCGCGCTCCACGGTGAACTTGATGTCCGGAAAGCCCGTGCGCAGGCCGGTGACGAACCCGTGCATCCCCTCCTTGCCGCGGATCGGCTCCGGCAGGGTTGGGATGTGGAACGAGAACCGGTCCGCGATGATCTCGTTGATCACCTCGAACTTGCCCTGGCTCATCAGCTCGTCGAAGTAGCGGTGGACCAGCGCCAGCATCTCATCCGGCGAGAGGGTCTTGGCCGCCGGCGCGCCCTCCGGCGCCGGGATGCCGCCGATCTGCATCAGCAGGCCAAGCGTGTCTTCGTTAATGCGGGCTTCCACGAACTTGCCGTCTTCGGTGAAGCGCAGCCAGCTCATGCCGTCGATGACGAAGGGGTTGCCCTTGGCCGGGATGTCGCCCTTGAGGGTCTCCAGCGCGTTGCCGGTGTGGGTGCCGCGGGCGGTCCAGTGACCGACCACGGTGTCTCCCTGCGCCAGCAGGTGCTCGATAGTGAACTTCAGGTCCGGAAACGCGCCCCGGAGCATGGTCACCAGGTTTTTGAACTCCTGCCCCTTGTAGGGCTCGACGTGGGTCGGGTTGGTGAACTCGAACTCCGGCGCGAAGTAGTTGTCCACAAAGGACAGATCGCCGCCGCTCATCAGTTCGGCGTAGTAGCGGCGGGCGAGCGTCTTGTTGCGCTCTTCCTTGCTCAACTCAGGCATGCTGCTGTCGCTCCTTACTCCCGCGCCCTACTCGGCGTTCGGGGCCAGGGCTTCCGCGATGTTGGTGAAGCCGGCCCAGGTCTTCTTGATCTTGCCCTGCTCGTTCAGAAGGGCGTAGTGGATGCCGGTGACCTTGGAGTCGCGCCCGGTGGGGGCGAAACCGGCGAACGGCGCGGCGTGAGTGCCGCCGAACTCCATGCGGGTGCAGACGATGATGCCGTCAGAGACGATGTCCTGCACGGTGTAGTGGGCATCCGGGAACGCGGTGCGGAACGCAGCGACGCGGGCCTTGAACGCCTCGCGGCCGGTCAGGACGGGGCCGGAGTTGGACGACAGGGCCGGGGCATCGAACTCGTAGTCCTCGGCGTACATCTCGTCGATCATCTCGACCTTGTTGTCCGTGAGGACATCCTTGAACAGGGTGCGGATGACGTTCTTGGCTTCTTCAGGGGTGGGCATTTGCTCTGTTAACTCCTCGAAAATCGTGGCGCCGTTACGGCGAGGCTCCGCCGCCCGTCCCCTCCTCTCTCGTCGGGGAGGGGACGGGGGGAGCCGGGAAACTACTTCGCGTCCTGGGCGGCGATCAGGGCCGCGCGCAGCGGCGTGCCGTACTCGCAGATGCGGACGTTCTTGAACTTGCCATCCTCATCGCACTGGCAGAACCACAGCTCCGCGCCCTTCACCTTCTTGTTGCTGGGGGGGACGCCAGCGAACTCTTTCGCGTGGGTGCCCTCGTAGGGCAGATCGAACGAAACGGAGCTACCATTTGCTATCAAGCTAGCGATATCAACCTTTACATCCGGAAAGGCATCCGTCCAGCCGTACACCGCCTCGCGGAACAGCTTGAAGCCCTCCGCGGCGCCCACCGCGGTCGGTACGCCCGGGGCCTCCAGGGCGACGTCCGGGGCGCAGATCTCGCTCATGATGTCGTCGATCTTCTTCTGGTTCAGGCCGACCTCCACGAACTTCCGCGCGGTCGCCATGCACTTCTCTTCGATCGTAGCCATTGTCCTGTGTCCTGTTTCTCCTGCGTTCGTGCGCCCCTCCCCGCACGGGCGGTAGGGAGCCGGGGCCGAAAAGATGTACCAACGCCGCCCGCGTATGGGGGCGACTACAGAAGCCGCTCGTGAACGGGCTTGAGCTTGAACGCCTTCCAGAAGAAGGTGTCGTAGTTGTGCTGGTCGCCCATGAGGACGGTGACCTCGGTGATCTTGCCGTCCTTGACGGTGTAGTAGTTGCAGTTGGTCACGTCCAGCTTTGCGCCGTCCGGTCCTTCGCCCTCGGCCTTGTAGACCTCGGCAACGGCGCCGTTGGTCAACTCGCCCATGCCGAGCGGGGTGACTCGCAGCCCGGCGCCGCGCAGTTTGCCGAAGAAGCCCAGCACCTCATCGATGCCCTTCTTCTGGCCCGCGAGCGGATGGTGCCCCGGCAGGTTCCACACGATGTCCGGGTGGAAGATCTCGGCGCGCAGGCGCTCCATGTTGCCGGTCTTGAAGCACTCGTACATGTGGTGTACGACTTCGACATTCTCGGATGCCATTTTTGGTGTCCTTTCCTCCCGCGCGGGGCGAACTACAGCCGGGAGCAGCCCGGGGCGTACTGGAACGGGACAACGACCGCGTTGTAGGAGGTGATCTCCAGGCCGTACTCGTTCTTATCGGACTTGCGCAGGACCCACTGCTGGGTGGCGTCCATCGCGGTGCGCTTGGACTTGGCGTCCGGCGGCGTGAACCAGGACGCCTGCCAGCCGACGAGCACATCCACGGTCGCGCCGTCGCCCTCGACCTTCGGGGTCACGGTGGCGACGTTGTGGTTCTCGTCGAAGAAGATGTTGATGACGCCCGGCAGCTCGCCGCCGGCCTTGGTCTTGCCGCCCCGGTACCAGGCCAGGAAGTCGTCCATCCCGTCCAGGGTGCTCTCGGGGAAGATCATCTGCACATCGTCCGCCAGGAACTTCGTGATCGCCGCTTCGGGCGCGTGCTGGTCCAGCGCGAGATACCAGGCATTCGCAAACTTCTTGATATTGTCTTCGCTCAGTGGGTCCATTTTTTCGTGTCGTCCTCCAGTCGCTTTGTCCGGCCGTCCGCGAACGGTCCGTGAGCGCTTCTTTCCGGTGTGCCCGGCCTACTGACCGCAGGTGTTGCCGACCCGCTCCGGGTGGACGTTGCCTTCGAGCGCCAGATCGATCAGGAACGGGCCGGGAGCCGCCAGCATCTGCTCGATCGCCTTGGCGATCTCGTGCGGCTTCTCCACGCGGAGGGCGGGGACGCCGAAGCCGCGGGCGATGTCCACAAAGCCGATGGGCGGATAGGAGAGGTCGAAGGAGAGCGGGTAATCGTGCTTCTCGATGCCCTGCTCCTTCCAGTACTGGTCGATGTTCAACTGCAGCAGCCGGTACGAGCCGTTGTTGCAGATCACGAACTTCGCGGCGATGTCGTGCCGGGCGGCGGTCCAGAGCGCCTGGATGGTGTACAGGGAGCCGCCGTCGCCGGTGAACCCGACTACAGTCCGCTCCGGGTTCGCCAGCTTTGCGCCGATGGCCCCGGGGATGCCGATCCCGAGTGAGCCGCCACGGGTGAGGAAGTAGCCGCCGGTCTCGCGCGGGGTGAAGTAGCGCACCACGGCGGGCGAAGACGTCAGCGCCTCGTCGAAGATGATGGCATCCTCGGGCAGGCGCTCGGCCAGTTCGGACATGAAGCGCGCCATGTGCATCGGCACGGCGTCCTTCTCGGCCTCGTCCTTCGCCAACTCGGCGGCGCGCTTCTCCGCCCGAGCGGCGACGAACGCCTCGACGCGGGCCTTTGCGGCAGCCCGCTGCTCGTCGGTCAGGATGCTCTCCAGAGCGTCCGCGAGCGCGGCGAGGGCCAGCTTCGGGTCGGCGACCACGCCCAGGTCCACCGGGTGGTTCTTGGCGATCTCGTAGGCGTTCAGGTCGAAGTGGACGGTCTTCGCCCCCTCCTTCCACACGTCCCCGAGGTGCGCAAAGACCTCCGGCACGATGTAGGTGCCCACCACAAGGTTTGCATCACCTTTGGAAAGGATGGGCAGGCTCGCGAAGCCGAACATGTGGCCGGTCATCCCCTTGTAGCAGGGATGGTCGTAGGGCAGGTTGACCTCGCCGGCATCCGCCTCCCAGACCTCCGCCCCGAGCAGTTCGGCCACGCGGCCCAGTTCCTCCGCCGCGCCGGAGTAGGCCACGCCATCGCCGATGAAGATCATGGGCGTTTCGGCGGCGGCCAGCCACTCAGCCGCCTGTGCCACCAGTTCCGGGGCGGGGGCGACGCGGGTGCTGGGGATAGAGGTGGGCCGGACCGGCTCCACGCACTCGGCATCGAGGATGTCGGCGGGCAGGCAGATGTAGACCGGCCCCATGGGCGGGGTCGCCGCAATCTTGATGGCGCGCCGCAGGGTCCGCAGCAGGTTCGCCGGGTCCAGCACCATCGTGCTGTACTTGGTGACCGGCTCCATCATGGCCACCAGGTCCGCAGCCATCTGAGCGTCCAGGTTCATGTACTTCAGGCCAGCGTCCGCCCCGATGATCACGAGCGGAGCGTGGCCGCGCATCGCCTGGTAGGCGGCCCCCACGGCGTTGCCGATGCCCGGGCTGCTGTGGAGCTGTACCAAAGTGGGCCGCTGGGTGGCGCGGGCGTAGCCGTCGCCGGCAAGCACCGCAATGGACTCCTGCAGGGTCAGGACGTACTTGAGTTCCGGGTAGTCCTTGAGGGCGTCCAGGAACCCCTGCTCCACGGTGCCGGGGTTGCCGAACATGACGTTCATGCCATCGGCGAGGAACTGCTCCAGAATGGCCTGGCGTCCGGTCTTTGCTGCTGCCATATCGTTTCTGCGTCTCCGATAAAATCTCTCAGCGTCTGTAGCGGTTGGGCGCGCCGCGATGTCCCGGGCCCGCGCCTGACTCCCTCCCCGAGGCGAGGAGGGAGCCGCTCGGCGGGTCAAAGCCAGGCAGGCGGTTACCAGCCGTAACGCTTGAGGCCCTTCTCCAGCATCTCCACCATCAGTTCGCCGGTCTTGTAGGAGTCGGCGGTGGAGCGGCCGGTGACGAACGGCCAGTCCACGATGGCGGAGATCTCGCGCCCGTAGTTGCCGATGTAGCGGCCGTTGGGCGCAGTGGCGTCGCGCAGGATGTACTCCAGCGGGTACGGCGGCGGGCCGAAGTTCAGGTCGTGGAAGGAGTTTGCGTCCTTGCCCGTCATGACGCCGTGGCCGTCCTTGTAGTCGTACTCCTTGCAGTGGCCGGTCACCATCTTGTTCTTGATGATGGACTCCCGGTCTTCCATATTGCGGGCGAAGGCGAGGCAGGTCACGCCGTAGCACTCCGCGCCGATCGGCTTGTCCATCTGCTTGAAGGCCAGGATGATGTCGTGAACGCGGCCGTTGTTGGCCAGGTCCACGGTGGGGCCGGAGCCGCCGACGATGATCATGGCGTCGTACTTGCTGAGGACCTCGTCGCGCAGCTTGTCCACGGCGTTGTTGTACGCCTCCAGGTCACGCAGGTAGGTCGGCAGCGAGGGGTACGGACGCTCGGGGATCATGTCCGCGATCGAGAGCGGGTTGTTCAGGCGGTCGGACGCCTGCAGCGCCTTGACCTTCTCCGCCATCTCGGGGGAGGTGACCGGCTTTCCCAGCGGCGGGTCAATATAGGCCGGGTCGTAGGACGGCGGCAAGGCGAAGGGCTTGTTGCCGTTGGGGGTCGCAAAGTCCACCTGGTACCCCGCCTTATCGAAGGTCTCCAGAGGGCCAATCAACTCTTCTCCCCAGTAGCCCTTCTCGGAAATGATCATTAAGATCCGCTTAGACACGTTAACTCCTCCTCTGTAGTCCGCGGGGCCGGACAGAACCGGCCTTCTTGATTTCTGGCGAACGAACGGGATCGGCGGACAGACTTCACCGGTCCAGCATACGAGCAGCGCGTCCCCTCCGGCACCTGACATCGGTCAGGTATCGCCCCTACCCCGGGAGGGGCGAGCGGCGGCGGCAACGGCGGCAGCAGCAGCGCAGCGCACGTAAAGCGATGGACCAGCCCGCCGCCGCACAGCGTCGTGCGGCGACGGGGCGTTCACGACACTTGCCGGCGCAGACCGGCAGGTGGGCGCGAACAGCACTCCCAGACGCGCAGGCACGTCCAGGTACGTCAACTCTGCAAAGGTTCAGGCGCATCCGGTGACCGGGTGGTTCACCGCACGGATTGCTCCGCGTTTTTCCGTCCATCGGGCGCGTTCGGACGGTTTAACGCCTACCCCCGGCAGAGTATAACAGAAGAATTTGTTTTCTTTACGGTATCTCGGCCTTACGGTAAGGTTATTTCTGCCACTTGCGGCTTTTGGGCGTCCCGGGGGGAGAGGGCGGAACAGTAGCGTGGCAGGCGACAGCACCGCCTCCAGTGAACCAGAAGCGGCGGCAAATCCCCAGACACCTGTCACACCAGCCGTGGTATTCTCCTCCTTATTGTGCGTTTCCTCCTGTTTACACGGCAATTTTGTGGGCCATTTTATCTGCTACACAGGGCTCCGTTCGGCGGTGGAAAAGGTGGCCGCAGAGGACGCAACTGTCTCGACATTTTTCAACACTCTTTCCCCGGCCGCAGACGCGCCAGGGCCATCCCGGGAGAGGGAAAAGGAGGCTGTCGTAAGGGTGAAGTTATGGGCGCGCCGCCGGGCTTAGCCGACGGCGTCCCGGAGGATGCGGGGGACAGAGGGCGCCGCGAATCCGGCCCCGGCAGTGGCAGTGGCGGCGGCCCGGCGCACCGCGCGGAGCAGCGCGCCGAGGAGGAGCGCGCCGGCCGCGCTGAGCACGGCCGCGCGGGCGCCGGGGCCGCCCGCAAGCGACAGGCAGAGCGCGCCCACCGCCAGGAGCGCGGCGATCCCCAGGTACACCGTGCCGCGCCGGCGCTCCTGGTGGCCGACCTGCACCGGGGTGGCGTCGTCGGCGATGACCAGCCGCCCCGTAACGGGGTCGGGGGCGACTGCGGGCAGGCCACCGGGCTCCGCGGGGGGCGTGAGCACTCCCCAGACGGTAACGCGAGCGCTCTCGGGGATCAACTGGATCTCCACGCGCGTGTCCCCCTCATAGGGTGTGGCGAGCCAGCGGCGCACGGGCGTTTCATTGTAGTACCGGGCGACCACGCAGGGGAAGCCCACGGGAGGACGCTCCGGGTCCGCCGCAGCCGGCACCAGGGCGGCGCCGGTGCCATCGCCGGCGTCACTGTAGACCACGAAGTCCACGGCCTCAGTCTCGCGGATTAGCTCCGACCACTGGAGCGCCCCGCGGCGGTGGCGACGGCGGTGGGGCCGTCGTCCCGGCGGCGGGGGCGGGGCCGCCGCCGCCGCACCGCGCG
>CALEKU010000167.1 GCA_937902745.1 uncultured Armatimonadota bacterium | reverse complement strand
TTCTAAAGCCTGCCCGCCTCCGTGACTTTATCCCCTATTCATGCAACAAAGCCGGTGTTGACTACAAGCTCCTGGAAGAGCGAGGGATAATCACAGTATTTCTAACCTCGACGCCACCTGGAGGCCGGTACGGAATGAAGCTACTACGAAAAGCCCCCGCAGCATCCAACAGGCGTGACAAAACGTTAGGAAGAATAATCCGTTTTTTCGAGGCTGAGTTTTGGACGGAAAGCCCATTTGCCCGCTTACGAAGAACTATTGCGGCTTTAGCACAATCTATGCGCGCCTGCGGGGAAGTAGGCATCTATGGAACGGACCGAGAGTTATTAGTAGCTCTAATAATGCGACGTTTTCTTTATGGACTAATAAGTTGTACATCTTGCGTATCCTACTTCACCCATAATGAAATTGAGTCTGCCCTTACTGATTGGTTAATAGCTGAAAGCATTCCTGCAGAAGAGTTACAATTGATCGTTCGATCAACAGCCACGATGATTTATCGAGCTTATGGCGATATTACAAAAGGTCCTCTGGACGAGCAATTCTATTCTATCCCCGCCCCAGCTTATGCAGCAGACTTAGTCGAGCTAATGATTAGAACTATGAAGCTATATCGCTCTCTACCTTCAGCACTTCACGCTTTTGATGCGTTGATGATTGAGGAGAGCATATTAGAAAGACCCGTATTGGCTCGCTCCCTATTAAGAGACACCACAGGTGAAAATATAGCGGATTTAAAGCGTTGGTTAAGATCAGTAAGAATATTTATAACAACTATTCAGCCCGATCTAGGTATCTGGGACGGATGGAAATCCATAAACGGCACATCAGAGGATACTGCAGTAGCAGATACTTAAAAGATAGGGGAAGGAGCAAAACGAGAGAAAAACTCCTTCCCCAGGAATAACTAAGCCTTCGCGATCAACTGCCGCAGCACGTAGTGCAGGATGCCCCCGTGCAGGTAGTAGTCCACCTCGATCGGCGTGTCGATACGCAGCGTCAACGGAACCTCCTGCGTCTCGCCGTTCGCACGGTGCACCCGCAGCGTCACCCCCATGCGCGGGGTGATACCCGAAGCCTCCAGGCCTACCAGGTCGAACGTCTCAGTGCCCGTCAGCCCCAGTGACGCCGCCGAATCGCCCTCCTGGAACTGCAACGGCAGCACGCCCATACCCACCAGGTTCGAACGGTGGATGCGCTCGAAGCTCTGCGCAATCACCGCCTTCACCCCCAGCAGGTTCGTACCCTTCGCCGCCCAGTCGCGCGACGAACCCGTGCCGTACTCCTGGCCCGCGAAGATCACCAGCGGCGTCCCCTCGGCAATGTACTGCACCGCCGCATCGTAGATCGACGTCTGCTCGCCCTGCGGTTGCTTCACCGTCACGCCGCCCTCCACGCCAGGCACCATCTGGTTCTTGATGCGAACGTTCGCGAACGTCCCCCGCATCATCACCCGGTCATTCCCGCGGCGCGAACCGTACGAGTTGAAGTCCTCCGGCGCCACCCCCTGCTCCTGCAGGTACAGGCCCGCCGGCGACGTCGGCTTGATCGAACCCGCCGGCGAGATGTGGTCCGTGGTCACCGAATCCCCGAAGATCGCCAGAGGCCGCGCCCCCGTGATATCCTTCGCCACATTCGGCTCCATCCCGAAGCCCTCGAAGTACGGCGGCTCCTGGATATACGTGCTCTCCGGATCCCACGCATACACCTTCCCCGTCGGCGCCGGCACCTGCTGCCACAGCGGGTTCTGCGCCGTAAAGTCCGTGTAGTACTTGCGGTACGTCTCCGGGTCCATCGCCGCCGACAGCAGCCCCTCGATCTCCTCCGGGGTCGGCCAGATATCCTTCAGATACACCGGGCTGCCATCCGACGCCGTCCCCAGCGCCTCCGTCGTCAGGTCGATATCCACCCGGCCCGCCAGCGCGAACGCCACCACCAGCGGCGGCGACATCAGGAAGTTCGCCTTCACGCTCTGATGAACACGCGCCTCGAAGTTGCGGTTGCCCGACAGCACCGACGCCACCACCAGGTCGTTATCAACGATCACCTTCTCCACCGCCGCGTCCAGCGGCCCCGAGTTCCCGATGCAGGTCGTGCAGCCATAACCCACCGTCTGGAACCCGATCTGGTCCAGGTACGCCTGCAGCCCCGTCTTCTCCAGGTAGTCCGTCACCACCCGCGAGCCCGGCGCCAGGCTCGTCTTCACCGTCGGCTTGACCGTCAGGCCCTTCTCCACCGCCTTCTTCGCCACCAGGCCCGCCGCCAGCATCACGCTCGGGTTGCTCGTGTTCGTGCAGGACGTAATCGCCGCGATCACCACGTCCCCGTGCTTCAGGTCCGTCTTCGCCCGCTCATGCGGCACCACATTCGGATCCACCTGGTCCGGCGTCGGCCGGTTCTGCATCATCTCCCGCTCGGTCAGCGTCGCCGTATGCTCCGGCGAGTCCAGCGGCTCGTCGCTCGCCGGCGCCGTCTCCTCCGCCTGCTCACCACCGCCGCTCACCATCGGCAGCCCCTTGCGCCCGCCGATGCCCATCAGCACCTCAAAGCGGTTGCCCAGCTCCGAAAGCGGCTTGTTAAACCCGCTCTCCGCCACCGGCTTCTGCAGCAGCTCCACAAACTTCGCCTTCACCTCCGGCAGGTTGATCCGGTCCTGCGGGCGCTTCGGCCCCGCCACCCCCGGCTCCACCGTCGCCAGATCCAGCTCCAGAAGCTGCGAGTAGGCGATCTCGCCCGCCTTCGGCATCCCGAAGAGCCCCTGCGCCTTGAAGTACTGGCGGAACGCATCCACCTGCTCCTCCGAGCGCCCCGTCGCCGCCAGATACTCGCACGACTTCTCATCCACCGGGAAGAAGCCCATCGTCGCGCCGTACTCCGGCGCCATATTCCCGATGGTGGCCCGGTCCGTCACCGCCAGCGACGCCGCGCCCTCCCCGTGGAACTCCACAAACTTGCCCACGACCTTCGCCGCGCGCAGCATCTCGGTCACCCGCAGCACCAGGTCGGTCGCGGTAACGCCCGGCCTCAGCGCGCCGGTCAGATGCACCCCCACCACATCCGGGGTCAGGAAGTACACGGGCTGCCCCAGCATGCCCGCCTCCGCCTCAATCCCCCCCACACCCCACCCAACGATCCCCAGACCGTTGATCATGGTGGTGTGAGAGTCGGTGCCCACCAGCGAGTCCGGGTAGAAGACCCCGTTCTGCTCCAGCACGCCCTTCGCCAGGTACTCCAGGTTGACCTGGTGCACAATCCCGATGCCGGGGGGCACCAC
This sequence comes from uncultured Armatimonadota bacterium, assembly GCA_937902745.1. Lineage (GTDB taxonomy): Bacteria > Armatimonadota > Armatimonadia > Armatimonadales > Armatimonadaceae > CALEKU01. The sequence goes on along the minus strand of CALEKU010000167.1, from coordinate 32,203 downwards.
AGAGAAGCCATTGAACGCCTGAGTACCCCACTTTAGGAATTGGTAGCGGGGCGCGTTGCGCTCGAATTCCTTCTCCATATTGAGCTGGAGGGCGTTGGAAACGCCGCTGTAGTCGACCTGAACGGAGTGGTCTACCACAAGGTCCACGGGCACGAGCGGCTCGATGATGCCGGGGTCACTCCCCATCCGCTGCGCGGCGGAGCGCATGGCGGCGAGGTCCACGAGCAGCGGGACGCCGGTAAAGTCCTGAAGCACGATGCGCGCGACCACAAACGGGATCTCGGCGGTGCGCTCGGCGGTGGGCTGCCAGTTGGCGAGGGTGCGAATGTCGTTCTCGCTCACCCGCTTGCCGTCGTAGTTGCGCAGCACCGACTCCAGCACGATGCGAATGCTGACCGGGAGGGTGCTGACCGGGCCGACCCCGGCCTTCTCCAGCGCGGGGAGGGAGTAGTAGTGGCCGGTCTTGCCCCCGGCGTACGTGAACTTCTGAAAGCTGTCAAACTGGTTGTGCGGCTCTGCTGCTGCGGCCATAGTAGAGGCTCCTTCGCGTGGTGATGCGCCTCATCGTATCGCTGCCCCTGGTATACTTCAAATGAATAAAAAACATGAAACCCATGCAGAAGGCGCATACCTTCCGCATGGGTTTCGTTAGGTGCGGACGTTCCTGCCTTAGCGGTAGCCGTAGGATGCGGCGGGAGACTCGTAGGAGTACTGCGACGAGTACTGCCGGCCGTCCCAGCGCATCCGGGTCGTGGCTCCGTTCTTGTAGAGCGTCAGGTCCGGGGTGTCGCCGGTGACGTTCAACTCCGCCAGGGGCGTGCCGTTCGGGGAGAGCATCTGCAGCAGACCGCTGCCGTCGGCGTTCTCCATGCCGTAGTACACACGCCGGTTCTCATTCCGATCCAGCAGGATCAGGCTGGGCGTGTTCTGCCACGTGTCGAGTTGCAGGCGCAGCGTACCGTCGCGGTCGTACATCCGCAGGCCGGGCTCGCCGGAGCGGTCCACGGTCATGGTCGCCCGGACATTGCCACGGTCGTCGGTGAGGCGGAACTCGCGCGCCGTCACCACGCCCGAGGAGACCGGGGCGCGGGGGGCCGTATGCAGGCGCACGGCGATGTCCACGGCGGCGAGGACGATGGCAGTGGCAACGATGATACGGGTCTGGCTGTTCATTCGCATGGGGGCACCTCGCTTCTAGTGTTGCGCGCGGCGGAGGCGGAGGCGGTCGGCGGAACGGACGTGGGCGGGGCGTCGGCCGCGCGCTACTGCTCGCGTTACTTCTACTTGAATACCCAACAACGGCGGCGCAGGGTTTCTTCCCGGGTAGCTTTTTTCTACGGGATTTCGGAGGGGCAGATGGAGCGGCACCAGTTGGAGGCGTTCGAGGCGGTCGCGCGGCTGCGCAGCTTTACTCGGGCGGCGGAGGCGCTGCACGTGACGCAGCCGGCGGTTACGCGTCAGGTGGCGGCGCTGGAGAGTGAACTGCGGACCCGCCTCTTCGACCGCCTGGGCCGCTCGGTGCGGATGACGCCCTCGGGCGAGGCGCTCCACCGCTACGCCGAGCCGATCCTGCGGCTGATGCGCGAGGCGGGCGAGGCAGTGGCAGACATCGAGGCAGGGACGGGCGGACGCCTGACAGTGGGCGCGAGCAGCACGCTGGCGACCTACGTCCTGCCGCCGCTCCTGCGCCGCTTCCGCGAGGCGCAGCCCGCGGGGGCGCGGGTGGAGATCGCCGTGCACACCGGGGTCTCGGCGCGGGTGACGGAGATGGCGCGGGCGGGTGAGGTGGATGTCGGCCTGGTGACGGGCGTGGGCGAGGGTGCCAGCGGCGGTAGTCCCGCGGACGCCTCGCTGACAGAGTTGGTGCTGGCGGACTATGAGACGTGCGTGGTGGTGCCTCCCGACCACCCTCTGGCCGCCCGGGACGCCGCCGTGTGCCCAGAGGAGATGGCGGACCTGCCGCTGATCCTGATGGAGTCGGGCACCAACCTGCGCGCGTACGTCGACCGGCTGCTGGGAGCCGCCGGCGTGGAGGAGCAGGTAGCGCTGGAGCTGGACAACGTGGAGGCGATCAAGCGAATGATCGCGGCGGGTCTGGGGGTTTCGCTCCTGCCCCGGGTGGCGGTGCGCGACGAGGTGGCGTCGGGCCGTCTGGCGGAGCGAGCGCTGGCGAACGTTCCCCGCGCCCACCGGCGCATCCTGCTGGTGTGGCGGCGGGACAAGTACCTGTCGGCGGCCCTGCGTCGGTTCATCGCGCTGCTGCAGGCGGAAACGGCCCGCGCCGCCGGTAGCGCCTCCCCATAAACCGCGTCAGGCGCTGCCCCCGCTCCCGCTGGTGCTGTGCCGCTCCGCGAGAGCGAGCAGGAGCAGCGTGGCCTGACGCCCAAGGGGGGTCAGGCAGTAGCGACTCCGGCCGGCGGGACCCACTACTCCGGCGTGCTGCATCTCGCGCAGGTGGTGGTAGAGCGAGCCGGTCGTGAGGTTCGCTGCGGCGCCAAGTTGCGCCGCGCTGAGGACGTCGTTCTCCAAGAGCAGGCGAGCGAGCGCAACCTTCTGCGGCGAGGAGAGGGCGAAACCAAGGCGGCCGGCGCGGGCTTCACGCTCGCCCTCCCCGTCCCCTCCTATCAGACGCGCGCCCGTAATCAGGGCGGCGTCCGCCTCTTCGGGCTCTCCGCTACTGCCGCCCTCTGCCGCCTCTCCGGCAGGCAGGGCGTAGCCAAGGGCGACTACGGGCGCCCCGGTCGCGGCGACGAGAGCGCGCAGGTGGTCGGAGAGTTCGGCCGCGGCGCGGCCGGGCGCGGCGAGGACATCGGCGGCGGAGGCTACGCGGCGCGGTCCTCTGCCGTTTGGAGGCGCGGGAGAGGCGGTGGCGGCGCGCAGCGCGGAGACCTCGCCCCGCAGCCCCGCGAGGTCCGCGGCCAGCCGGCGCACCTCACCCAGAATCTCCTCCTTCGCCTCCCGGGCGGGGCGGTCCGCACTCTTTGCCTTCTTCTGCTTACCGGGCTTTCCCCCTCCCTTTGTACCGTCCCGGGCCTCCTGCGGCGGCTGCTTCCCGTCCGTATCGCTGCGGCTCATAACGCTGCCCTCGTTCCCGCCCGGCGACGGGCGTGGTTCTGGCATATTGTAATAACAAAGTTTCGTGACTGTCAATCCTCCTCTCTGGCCCGCCTCCTCGACGCCGATGCGGTAAAATCCCCTGGGAAGCCGTTCCAGGGCTTCCGGTCGGGACATTGAACGCTGCCCGCCTGCACTGCGGGCCTGACGCTGCAGGAGTCGATGCAATCGCCCATGACGACGCCCCCGCTGACCGCCGCTGACGCCCCGACGCCTCCCCCCGCCGTCGCGAAGATCCTGGTTGTGGACGATGAGCCCGCCATCGTGGACGCGGTGACCTACAACCTGCGCCTTCAGGGCTTCACCACGCTGGTCGCCGGGGATGCGGACGCGGCCCTGCGCCTCTTCCGCGAGAAGCAGCCCGACCTGGTGATCCTCGATGTCATGCTCCCCTCTGGCAGCGGGTTCGACGTCTGCCGTCTGCTCCGCCAGAGCGGCAGCCGCGTGCCTGTGCTTATGCTCACGGCGCGCGTGGCCGAAAGCGACCGGGTTCAGGGTCTGGAGGGCGGGGCGGACGACTATCTGGTGAAGCCGTTCGGCATGCGGGAGCTGATGGCGCGGGTCAAGGCGCTCCTGCGCCGCGCTGCTGCGCCCGGAACCGGCCCGGGCAGCAGCGGCCCGCCCCGGGGCGCGAGCGGCGGCGCGTACGTAGCCTCCGCCGCGCTGGAACTGGTGATCGACATCGAAAAGCGCGAGGCACGTGTTAAAGACACCTCACTCTCCCTTTCGCGCAAGGAGTTCGACCTGCTGGCTCTGCTCTCGTCCCACCCGGGCCGCGTCTTTGACCGGCAGACGCTGCTGGACCGGGTGTGGGGTGAGGACGTATACGTGGACGACCGGACAGTGGATGTCCACATCCGATGGCTGCGCGAGAAGGTCGAGCCGGAGCCGAGCAAGCCGCAGCACCTGCTGACCGTGCGCGGCGTGGGCTATAAGTTCCAGGGTTAGGGCTCGCGCGCACGCGCGAGCGGGAAAGGTGGGACACGAGACGATGCCCCCTCTTCAGGTGACGCTTCCGGCGGATGCGGTGTTTGACGCGGTGCTGCGCATCGATGCGGCGGGGCGCATCTCCGGCGCCAACGAAGCGGCGTGCCGTCTCTTCGGCGTGCAGGACTACCCGCCGCCGCCGGGCGAGCTGATCGGGCAGACCGTTCTGGAGGCGACGCACGTGCGGGCGCTCGCCGAACTGTGCTCCCAGGTAGCCACCGCAGCGCGCAGGGACGTCCCGCGCGAAATCGAGGCGCGCCTGGTCGGACCGCAGGAGCGGGTGGTCCGGGCGCGCGCTACCCCGGCCCCCCTGGAACAGGGGGGCGGCGTGCTGCTGGTGCTGGAGGATCAGACGGAACTCATCCGCCTTCGGACCGTTCGGACCGAGTTCGTGGCGAACGTTTCGCACGAGTTGCGCACACCGCTGGCCTCAATCCGCGCGATGGCGGAGACGCTGCAGAACGGGGCGATGGCAGACCCGGCGGCCGGACCACGCTTTCTGGAGACCATTATCCGCGAGGCAGACCGCCTGGTACGCCTTTCCGAAGACCTGCTGGAGCTGTCGCGCGCCGAGTCGGGTCGGCGCGAGAAGACGCGCTTCGACCTAGGTGAGCTCCTGGTGGACGTAGCGGCACGACTCGCGGCACAGGCCGAGCGGCGTAAGGTGGCCCTGGATGTGCGGCAACCCGATCAGGGGGGGACGCCGCTGCCGATCGAGATTGAGGCGGACCGGTACGAGATCGACCAGGTGCTCTTCAACCTGCTCGATAACGCCCTGAAGTACACCCCGGAGGGGGGGACCGTCACCGCGTCCTGCTCGCCCAAGGTGTCGGACTCCGGTGCGCCCCTGGTCCGGGTGACGGTGGAGGACACCGGCATCGGCATCCTGTCTCAGGACCTGCCGCGTATCTTCGAGCGGTTCTGGCGGGCGGACCGGGCGCGACGCTTCCAGGGGGGCGACGGGCAGGTTGGGGGAACCGGACTGGGCCTCGCCATCGTAAAGCACATCGTTGAGGCGCACGGCGGCAGCGTCCATGTGGAGAGTGAGCTCGGACACGGTTCTCACTTCGCAGTGACGCTCCCCGCGGTGCCGCCCGTTCGTCCCCCATTCTAATGATATAGTGGCAAATAATGGAACCGAACACGCAGCTAACCGACCAGCTGGCGAACATCAGTCCGGTCGTGATCGTCGCCGTCGTCCTGGGTCTGACCCTGGTGCGGATCATCCTGTCGAAGGTGCGAGACGGCTGGGCGCGCACGGTTTCTGAGACGTGCGACACGGTGAACTTCGTCCTCATCCTCGCCTTCTTGCTAATCCGCCCGTTTGTCGCGCAGGCGTTCTACATCCCGTCGGAGTCGATGGAGAACACCCTGCTCAAGCGCGACCGGCTGATCGTGGACAAGTTCTCCTACCGCTGGCGTGAACCGGAGAAGCGCGACGTGGTGGTGTTCGCTGCGCCGCTGAAGGCGACCGACGGCATCCCGAACCAGGACTATATCAAGCGCCTGATCGCCCGCGAGGGGGACACGGTGCAGGTGAAGCCGCCGCGCCTGGTGATCGACGGCGAGGTGATAGATCCGCTGGCGGAGGGGGTGAACAATACCCACGACTACCTGCGCTCCCGCCTGGGCCTGCCGTCCGATGTGCCGCTGAAGATCTTCCCCGACCACCTGCTGGTGAACGACACTGACCGGGTGGAGAAGGCGCAGCTTGCAGAGAAGCTGGGCCGCCCCGGCGCCAAGATCGAGATGACCCCGGGCCAGACTATTGTCAACGGCGCGGTGCTGGACGAGCCCTACACCAAGGAAGACCCGGACTACACCTACCCGGAGGACGGCGGGACGTTCCTGGTGCCCCCCGGAACGCTGTTCATGATGGGCGACAACCGCAACCACTCCAAGGACTCGCACATCTGGAACGAACTGGACAAGGACCGCGTGGTCGGCCGCGCCGTCGTGGTGTTCTGGCCCCCGTCCCGGGCCGGCGCGATCCGTTAGGAACGCCACCCCGCCCCCTCCTTCACCGATAGAAGGAGGGGGCATTTGCTTTTTACAGGGGCTGCGGGTCGCGGATAGCGCCGAGGAAGAGGAGCGCGCCCGTCGCATCGTCGCGGATTGCGACCAGGAACGGGCGGTCAAACGTGAGGCGCACCGGCGGCTCCGGGGCCGCCCGCGTGAGCGTGATGGCCGTGGCAGCGGCGGCCTCCGCGCCCTCCTCGTTTACCTCCAGGACCGCCTTGTGCAGCACATCCCCGATGAAGTCTCCTCCGAGCCCCATCGGGCTGAAGTCAGCGTTCGGGCCGAACGCCGCCCCCATCCCCAGGTCGGCCAGAGGCTTCTTCAGGGAGGCGCTGTACTCCGCCTTGAAGCGCGGCAGGGTCAAATCCACCTCGCGCATCCCGGCGCCGCGGCGCGTCGCCCGGTCCCAGGCGGCAGCGTCCCACTGCCCTGCCAGATCATCCAGCGCCACCCCCTCGTTTGGCAGCACGAAGTAGACCGCCAGCCGCCGCCCGGGCGCGTCCGAGGCCGACGTCCCCGGCTTCGGCGCCGGGCCGGTGCCGAGGCGCACACCGCGCCAGTTCTCGCCCTCGGTGTAGCCGAACCGTGCGGTCTGGCGCATCATCGGCAGAGTCTTCTCCTGCCCCGAACCGGTCGTGAACTTTCCGTCCTTGGTGGCAGCCTTATCGAACGGGAAGGTCCAGATGCCTTTAAAGTACACCGCGTTGGTGAGTACGGCGTCCGCAGCAGCCACGTCGCCCGCAGTGACGATCTCCTCGATCTTCCCGTTGGTCTCCTTCTTGACCCAGGCATTGATCGCGGGGGCGCTCATCGGGGACTTGACCGTGGCGTTGTAGCCCTTCTCGACGCGGCGGACGAACTCGGGGGCGAAGGTCACCCCCTGCCGCCCCCAGAGGGCGTTGGCGATGTTGACGTTCACCCCCTCGCTCTCGCCCGTGACCACGCGGCTCAGCGCGGCGGAGGCGGCGTTCGCCCGCTCCAGGTCCATGCCACCCAGCCCGAGCGTCTGTGACATCGCGGCCCGGGTCTGGCCCGCTGCGCCGTTCATCGTCATGGCGAGCGCCTGCGACAGGCTGACCGGCGAAAGGAAGACATTGCCCGCGGAGCTGGCCTTCACCTGCTCCCGGAACAGCGCGGTGCCGAACGCGCGCAGCGGCTCGTCCAGCGTCTTCGCCGCCTCGACCTCGGCAATGGTCGCGGACTGCGCCGGGCGCGTTGTGGCGACGCTTCCCTTCCCGGTTTCCGGCCCGCTCTGGTCGTTGGCGGCCGTAGAGGTCCCGGGCTGCGAGCAGCCCAGGATGGTGACTGCCGCGCCCAGCAGCGCGGCGAGGGTCAGGGTCCGTGTGTTCTTCTCCATATTCCTTTAGTTCCCGCAACGCGACGAAACGTTCACCTCTGCTCCTTCTGGCTACTGTATTCCGCCCGCTTCGTGCCATCGGAACGCTGGTCTTGGGTCGGCGGCGGGCACAATATGTCAACAGACAACCGACCACCTCTTTCGGCGCACTACCCCGTCTAGCGTATAACGTCTAGCGTATAATAGTCACTATGGCGTCGCGACGGCTGCGAATCTTTATCTCCTCTCCAGGCGACGTAGGGCAGGAGCGGCTGCTCGCCACCCGGGTGATTGAGCGGCTGCAGGGTGAGTTCACCGGCTACCTCGAACTTGAGCCTATCCTGTGGGAGCACGAACCCCTGCGTGCGTCCGACCACTTCCAGGCGCAGATCCTCCCCCCCTCTGAGTGCGACATTGTGGTGTGCATCCTGTGGTCACGCCTGGGGACACGTCTGCCGGCGCAGTTTCAGCGTGAGGACGGCAGCCTGTACGCCTCGGGCACCGAGTGGGAGTTTGAGGACGCCCTGCGGGCCTACCGGGAGAAGGGCACGCCCGACATCTTGGTCTACCGCAAGACCGCCGAACCGCACGCGAGCATGAGCGACGAGGCGGCGCTGATGGCGCGACTCCAGCAGAAGAAGGCGCTGGACGCCTTCATCGACCGCTGGTTCGGCAACCCCCAGGACTCATTCCGCGCCGCCTTCCACGCCTTCGATACGCCCGACAAGTTCGAGGCGACGCTGGAAACGCATCTGCGCCGCCTGGTGCAGGAGCGCCTGCCGAAGATGGTGGAGGCGGCGGACGAAGCCGGCGACGGTGCAGCGGAGGCCAGGGCTGCGCGGACAATCCGCTGGCACCGGGGGTCCCCCTTCCGCGGCCTACAGGCGTTCGATGTGGAGCACGCGCCGGTATTCTTCGGACGCACCCGCGCTGTGGCGGCGATCAAGGAGCGGCTGCAAAAGGGGGCGCAGGAGAACGGGTGCGCCTTCGTGCTGGTCTTCGGCATGAGTGGCTGCGGCAAGTCCAGTCTGGTGCGCGCGGGCGTTCTGCCCACACTGACCCAGCCGGGCGTGATTGACGGTATCGGCCTATGGCGCTACGGCATCGTCCGCCCCACCGACTCGCCCGACGACCCGTTCCTGATGCTGGCACACGGCCTCACCGAGGAGAAGGGGCTGCCAGAGCTAACTGGAGTGGGCCTGGACGAGCACGAAATGGCGGCGCTGCTGCGTCAGGCGCCCGAACGGGCAGTCGCGACCATCGCAAGCGCGCTTCGCCGCGCTGCCGAGGCCACCGCCGCCCGCGAGGGCCTGACCAGCATCCCGGAGGCGCGCTTCTGCCTCGTAATCGACCAGTTAGAGGAGATCTTCACCCTCCCAGACATCGACGACCGGACGCGCGAGGACTTCGCCGCGGCGGTGGACGCCCTGGCGCGCAGCGGGCACGTCTGGATACTGGCGACCATGCGGTCGGACTTTTACCATCGCCTCACGGAGGTGCCCGCGCTGGCTGCGCTTCGCGAAGGCGCGGGCCAGTACGACGTACTGCCGCCATCGTTTGCTGAGGTCGGGCAGATGATCCGCAACCCGGCCCGCGCGGCCGGGCTGACGTTCGAGTCCCGCCCCGCCACCGGCGAGCGCCTGGACGACGTGCTGCACGAGACTGCCGCACGCGATCCCGAGGCGCTCCCTCTGCTGTCGTTCACGCTGGACCAGTTGTTCGAACAGCGCACCGAGGGCGGCACGCTCACCTTCGCGGCCTACGAGCGGATGGGCGGGATGGAGGGGGCGCTGGCGCAGCGCGCGGAGGAGGTGTTCCTGGCGCAGCCAGAGCCGGTGCAGGGGGCGCTTCCGGCGCTCGTGCGCGGCCTGGTGACGCTCGGCCAGCGCGGCGAAGAGGTGGTCGCCGCCCGGCGTGTCCCGGTAAGCTCCCTGGCGACGACAGAGGAGCGGCGGGCGCTCCTCGACGCGTTCGTGGGTGCCCGGCTTATCGTGATCGACCGCGCCGACGACGGCCAGTCGGTCGCCCGCGTGGCGCACGAAGCCCTGATCCGCCACTGGCCGCGCCTGACGCGGTTCCTGGACGAGGACCGGGAGTTCTTCCGCGTCCGCGACCGGGTAGCGGGCGCAGCGACCCGCTGGCGCGAGGAGGGGCGTCCGGAAGAGTTGCTGCTTCCGGAGGGCAAGAGCCTCGCGGACGCCACCGATCTGCTCGCGAACCGGCGCGAAGACCTCTCCCCCGAAACTGCCGAGTTCGTCCGGGCGTCAAAGGCGCACGTTGAAGGACGCCGAAAGCGCCGCGTCCGTGTGGCCGCGGCGGTGACCGGAGCGTTCCTGGTCTCCGTGAGCGGGTTCGGCCTGTTCTCTTACGCCCAGTGGCGCGTCGCGGAGCGGAACAACCGGGTGGCTCTGGACGCCATTGACCGGCTGACGCACCAGATACCGACGCGGCTGGCGGAGGTGCCCGGCACGCGCCCGGTTCTGCGCTCCCTCCTGGAAGAGAATCTGTCGCTGCTGGACCGGCTGGGCGGCGCGCGGGCCGGGGCCGACCGCTTCGACAATCTCCTCCAGATGGGCGATATCTGGATGATGCTGGGCGAGACCGAGCGCGCGGGCGAGACGTACGAGCAGAGCCTGAAGCAGGCAGAGGCGGACGCCAAGAAGGCCGGCGGGGCGGCGGATGCGGCGGAGCGGGCTGCGCTGAACCTGGCCGCCGCACGAGCGCGCCTCGGCGACGTCCGCCTGCAGCGCGGCGACCCTGACGGCGCCCTCGCGCAGTACCAGGCGGCCCGCGATGGGTTGGCAGCACTCCCCGAGACCGGCCGGGCGCGGCGGGCGCGGGCCGAGGTGAGCGAGAAGGTGGGAGACGCCCACCTGGCCCTGGACGACCGCACGAAGGCGCTGGCTGCGTTCGACGAGAGCGCGCGTCTGGTAAAGGCGGCGCTCGGAGCGGGCGCCGACGAAAAGGACCGGGCGGCCCTGCAGGCCATCCTGGCCCGCGCGCACCTGAAGACCGGCGATGCCCGCCGCGCGGCGGACGACCTGGAGGGCGCGCTCGCCGCCTACGAGGAGAGCGGTGCGCTTCTGAAGGAGTTGGCGAAGACGGACCCGGTGGCGCAGCGGACGCTCGCTTTGCTCTACCAGCACCTCGGGGACGCCCTGTTCGACGCCGCCCCCGCCGACTCGAAGCGCTCCTATGAGACGGCGTTGGACCTGCTGAAGACGCTCACCCGGAAGCGGCCGGATGTCACCACGCAGCAGTACCTGGCGGACACCTACCGGCGTATCGCCCAGCGCCGCCTCGCGGATGGCAACCTGAGCGGCGCCCTGTCCGCCTGCGACACGGCGCTCCCGATCGTCCGCGACCTCGCCGAGAACGACCCTGCGAACGCGGGCGCGCAGACGGCCCTGGCCGCGGTGTACGACCTGCGCGGGGAAACGCGCGCCCTGCGCGGCGACGTCCCCGGGGCGCTCGCCGACCGGGAGGCGGCCCTGCAGGTCAACCTGCGCCTTGCCCAGCGCCGCGACGACCAGGCGGCGCGCCGGGAGCAGGCGGGCCTGTGGACCGACCTCGGCGGCGTCCGGCTCCAGCGCGGCGACCGGAAGGGCGCCCGTGACGCCTACCAGGAGGCGGTCACGCTCCGCAAGGGCCTGGCACAGGGGGCGGCGGCGCGCGGTGACCGGGACGCCCTTACGGCCCTCGGGGGCGCCTACGACCGCGCCGCCTTCGTTTCGCTGCTGCTGGGCGACACCGACGCCGCCCGCGCCATCGCGGAGGAGGGGCTGGCGGCCGACCCGTCGTCCCTGCGCCTCCAGGCGGTGCGCGCCCACGCGCTCCTGCTCTCCGGGCAGTTCGCCGAAGCGGAGAAGGTGTACGCCGCGAACCGCACCGCCCGCGTGGACGACCGCCAGCGCTTCGACGCCGCCGTGCGCTCCGACTTCCGGGAGCTGCGCGCGCTGGGTATTGACCACCCGGACATGAAGAAAATCGAGGCGGAGTTGTAAAGGGAGCCCTCACCCCCCGCCCTTCGGCCCCCCCTCTCCCGGCGCTGCGGGAGCAGGGGGGCCTGGGATGGGGCGGAATCTACTTGGCGGGAGGTGCCTGCAACGGGCTGAAGTTTCGCCGACAGCCTCTGATCGGCCGCTTTATCGCGGATTCCTGTCGTGAACCCCTGCACTTGGTCGTTGAGATAGATGCGGCTACAAGGGCCAGCATAGGAAACAGCATCCGCTCCCCGGCAAGCCCGCCCTAATACGGTGGCAGTCCCCCCTCTCCCGCAGCGCCGGGAGAGGGGGGGGGCCGAAGGGCGGGGGGTGAGGGCTCCCCCACAAGAGAAAAACCATGCAAACAACGCGCAAAAACTACCAACTGCTCATACCTTTGCCAAGAATCGCAGCGGCGCTCGCCGCCTCTCTCATGGTCGTTCTGGCCTTCGCCGGGCGGGCTCTGGCGGACGCGGTGGCGGTGGTGGTTTCGCTGAGCGGAAGCCCCACAGTCCGCGTTGGGGGGACGGGGGCAGAGCGGCCCCTGAAGCTCTTTGAGAAGCTGGAGACGGGAGACGTGGTCCGGTGCGACGGCGCCTCCGAGGCCATCCTGAACCTCTCCGGGGCGCGGTATAAGGTCGCTGGCGGGAACACCGCGACCGTGACCGCGGACGGCGTCCGCGGAGGGCAGAAGACGTCGTCGCTCAAAGGGCCGTCGTCGCGACTGGTGGGCGGCATGGTCGCCGCGCGCACCTCCGGTCTGCTGGGACGCCCCGGCACGTCCTACTCCCCCATCACCCCGGCATATCCCGGCTACCTGAAAGAGGGAACGCGCAAGATCGACTGGGCGCCGGTTCCGGGCGCCGCCCAGTACGACTTTACGCTGGCCGACACGCTGGGCAATATCGTTTATCATGCCCGGGAGACGGAGACGGCCGTTACCCTGCCGGAGGAGGTCCTGGCTCAAATCCGCCCCGCGTCTCCGTATGTCTGGCGCCTGGCGCCGCTGGGCAAGACGGGCAAGGCGATCGCGCAGGCGGCCGTCCGGTGGGGCGTGCTGACCTTCCTGAGCGACGCCGACGCCGCCACGCTGGAGGCGGAGGCGAAGGAACTGCGGTCAGAGATTACCCCCGACGATACCACCGCTGTGGTGCTGCTGATCGAGCTGTACCGCCAGAAGGGCGTGTACGACAAGGTGCTGGAGTTGCTGAGCGAAGCGGCGCTCTCCCAGGAGCAGAACGGGCAGATGGCCGCGAAGCCGGGCGTGGTCGAGGAGCGGGAGCGGGCCTACAAAGCGCTCGGCCCCTTCGCCTATATGCTCGCCCACCCGCTGCCCGACTGAGCCCCGGGAGCGGAGGAACCATCCTGCGGGCGGATAAATGAGAAGGGGCGGCCTTCCGGGAGGCTGCCCCTTTTCCGAGTCCCTTGGCAACATTCCAGAGACGGAAACGAGGGTCATGCAAGTCACACAAACCTACGCCCAGCCCAGCCGCGCGACGATGGACGAAGGGGGGCTGCGCCTCGATGTCGCGGCGGAACTCTCGAGGCCCGGCGTCCGGCTGGATGCCCAGGTGAAGGACAGCCTCCCGTACGCGCGCGTCATGCTGGCCCTGTACGCCGTGGTCTCCGGCGACTACCGGAGCCAGCCGAAGGACCACACGGCCTACCAGGAGTGGGTGCAGCGCCGCTACCTGGAGGAGCTGAGCGAGACGCGTGGCAAGGACCTGGCCCGCCTGCCGCAGTTGACCGCCCGGCGGGACGCCCTGAAGCAGCGGCTCGGCGAGGTGCGCGACGTGCTCCGCCCCCTGGAGCAGAAGCTGCACTCCCAGGACTTCTACGCCCACCGGGCCAAGTACTACCAGTGGCTCTGGACGCACGACAAAGACGCCTGGATGCTGCTGGACCCGGTCGTGAGCGTCCACCCGGACGCCGTGATCTTCGAGGTCTTCAGCCTGGACGAGTCCTCCTACGGGCGCGTCACGGTCCCGATGGACAAGCTGGAGACGTACGGGGAAACGCAATTCGGGACCACGAACGTGGACTACAGCAGCGCGCTGGCAGACGAGATACGGCGGGTCCGCTCCTACCGCCCGGCGTTCCTGAAGGTGGCCGCGGGCGGCGTCAGCGTCGGCACCAGCGCGGGCGAGCGCCTGGAGAAGAAGATCGACCTGCCGCCCACCTGGGTGCGCGGCTTCCTCCAGGTCCAGAGCGCCGCCACCTACCCCGGCGTGGACATTACCCTCTCCCCCGCGACCCTGGCCGATATCCTTTCCGTCCTGCGCCGCCGCAAGGAGAAGCAGGGACCGCGCTCGCTCAAGTTCGTCCTCCAGCCCGGCGGGAAGCCGACCGTCGTGATCGAGCCGTGGGGCGTCGAGGTGCGGGAGCGGGAGCACATTTTCGCGGGCGACTACAGCGGCGACCTGCGCATCTGGGGCCGGCGCCGCCTGTTCGCGCTGGAAGACCTGCTCCCCTACGCTGAGAAGGTCTCCGCGCGGCTGCTTGGCACCGGGATGCCGTCCTACTGGAGCGTCTACCAGAGCACCCACCGCTTCGATCTCGGGCTCTCCGGCTGGACCAGGAACGACTGGTCGAGCGCGGCCCGCTTCGACCTGCTCGCCGCGACCGGCCAGGTGACCGAGGGCGACGTGAACCAGGCGGCGGATGTGCTGGAGAAGCGGCTGCGACTCACCCCGGAGGAGCTGGCGGGCCAGTCCGACCTTTCGCGCGACGCCGCGACCGCCGCGCTCCAACGGCTGTGCTGCGAGGGGCGCGCCCTGTTCGACCTGCCCACCGGCGCCTACCGCTGGCGCCAGCTCCTGCCCTTCCCGGTGGAGCTGAAGGACGAGGGCGACCAGCGGCTCGACCTGGCCCGGCGCCTGGTGGCGAGCGGCGGCGTGACATTCCTGAAGCCCGGCGAGGAAGAAGACGAGGAGGGCGGGTTCGGCGCCCCGGCGGCCGACGAGAGCGTGACGCGGCTGCGCGCCCGGGTGCGCGGCGGTGAGTCGAAGCGTGAGCGCAAGTTCAACGTCACCCTCGACATTGACGCGGACGGGCGCGCCCGCTTCGTCAACTGCAACTGCTCCTGGCACCGGCGCGAGAAGCTGCGCAAGGGCCCCTGCGCCCACATCCTGGCCGCGGTCGCCCTGGCGTCCACCCAGAGCGTCGGCGCGAAGGCGGCGGCCTCGGACGGCGCACAGAAGCGCGGCAGTGGCGGCCCCGTGCGCCCCGACCGCTTCAAGGACATGACATTCGTGTTCACCGGGGCGCTGACCAAGTTTACCCGCGAACAGGCCGAGGCCCTGGTGGCGCAGGGCGGCGGCAAGAGTTCCGGGAGCGTCAGCAAGAACACCACGTACCTGTGCGCCGGCGACAAGGCCGGGTCGAAGCTGGCCAAGGCGCAGAGCCTCGGCATCCCCGTCATCACCGAGGACGACTTCCTGAAGATGCTGGAGGAGTAGTGCGGCGCCGGCGCCGTGGACTGAAGTCCCGGCTTCCGAGATTCAAGCCCGCCTCCGCGGGCTAGCGACAACGGATTCGGCTACCGCTATGCGGTAGCCGCCCCTCGACCGAGGCAGCCCGCGGAGGCGGGCTTGAATCTCGGAAGCCGGGACTTCAGTCCACGGCGGCAAGCCCGGGATCAGTCGGTCACCGTTCCATTCATTGAGGAAATGACTGCGCCATGAACGCGGAACAGAAAAAGCGGCTGCGTGAGGTCGGCAAGGAAGCCTTCGTGCGTGAGGAGATGACGCGCCTGGGGTTCTGGCCGCCGAACCCACAGGTAGGGGCGGAACTGGAGGTGCTGGAAGCGCAGGTCCGGCCGCTCTACGAAGAGATGGCGGGCCTCCGCACGGAACTGGACGCGATCGAGCAGGAGCTCGCCAAAACCGGCGACATCCCGAAGCTGCTCGAAGAGATCCGACGCAAGCGCATCGAGCGAGTGCGGGCCGAGCGGGCGCAGAAGAAAGAAGCGAAGGCAAAGGCGGACGCGGAGAAGGCGGCGGCCGACGCGCAGTGGCGGCGCACCACGCTGCCGTTCCTGGGCCGCGGCGTTTCGGCGGGCCTGGTATACGAAGGCGGGGACGCCGAAAAGGTGGCGGGGCTCGGGCTGCCCGCCCTGGCGAGCGCGAGCGATGTTGCCCGCGCCATTGGCATCGACGAGCGGGAGCTAGCGTGGCTGACCTACGAGCGCATCGCCGCGAACCAGGACCACTACAGCCGCTTCGCCATCCCAAAGAAGAAGGGCGGGGTGCGCGTCATCTCCTCGCCCAAGCCGAAGCTGCGGGTCGCGCAGACCTGGCTTCTGCACAGCGTCGTGGAGAAGCTGCCGGTGCACGAAGCGGCGATGGCGTTCCGGCCGGGCCTTTCGGTGAAGGACAACGCCGAGCGGCACGCGGGCCGGGCGGTGATCGTGAAGGTGGACCTGAAGGACTTCTTTCCGTCCGTGGGCGTGAAGCGCGTCAAGCGGCTGTTCGAGTCGTTCGGCTACAACGAGGGGGTTTCCACCCTGCTTGCCCTCATCGCCACGGAGTCCCCGCGCGTCCTGGTGACGCTGGACGGCGTGAAGAAGTGGGTGGCAATGGGCGGGCGCAGCCTGCCGCAGGGGGCGTGCACGTCGCCCGGCCTCACGAACCTGCTCTGCCGCGGGATGGACGCCCGCCTGACGGGCGCCGCGGCGTCGATGGGCTTCGCCTACACGCGCTACGCCGACGACCTGATCTTCTCGCACGAGAAGGGCGAGGCCCCGGTGGGGATGCTCCTTTCGCTGGTGCGCGATATCATCGCGGCCTGCGGCTTCACAGTGAACGAGGAGAAGACGCGGGTGCTGCGCCCCCAGCACCGGCAGAACGTGACCGGCGTGGTGGTGAACCGGACGGCCGGGGAGGACGGCGCCCCGGCGGTGCGGGTGTCGCGCGACGACCTGCGCCGGTTCCGGGCGGTGCTGCACCAGTGCGACCGGGACGGGTTCGAGGCGGTGACGGCGAAATTGGGCCGCGACGCCCGCTCGTACGCCCGCGGTTACCTCTCGTTTGTCCGCATGGTGAACGCGGAGCAGGCCGAAAAGCTCGCCGCCCGCCACCCCTGGCTGACCGCCTGACTCTGGGCTGACCGCTTTTGCCCGGCCCCAAGAAGTGCCCGGCGGTTGAAACCGCGGTCTATGGGGAACGAAACCCGGGCGCGCAGCGCCGATAGAGCGGCGCTGCGCGCCCGCGGGTTCCTGTGCCCGTTGCCGGTTCCGTAGTCCGCACCGACGAAGCGGAGCTTCGCTCGCGAAGGCGGACTTTGTTCCAAATAGCCCGCGGTTTCAACCGCCGGGCACTTCTTGGGGCCGGGCACCAACCTCGGGCAAACCAACGCCCGTCGGGCGACCAACCGCCGGGCTAAACCACCGGCGACCCGCTACCGCCGGGCAAAAGCGGATGACGGACGCGACTATGCCTCCGTAACTACTTCCCCCAGGAGGGCCAGGTGGCGCCGGGGACCATGCGGACCCGGCGGCCGGTAGCGGCGTCCTTGATGTAGAGGGTGTACTTGGCAGGGTCGAGGTCGAAGCCGGCCCCGTCCTCAAGGCGCTTCATGGCGGCGGCCACGTCGAAGTACGCCTGAGAGTAGGCGACGTACTTGCCGTCCGGAGACCAGCAGGCGCCCGCGAGGGCGTTGGCGTCGCCGCCGTTCGTGGGGTCGTCCCGGGTCAGGATGCGCTCCTTCTGCGTCGGGAGGTCAATCACAGTCACCCAGGAGGGGTTCTCCACTGCGCTGGCGTGCATCGAGGTGACGTACATCAGACGCTGGCCGTCCGGCGAAACGCTGCACTCACGGAAGGGGACACGCCCGAACTCCTCGCCCACCTTCGAGAGAATGGCGAAGTTTCCCGTCGCCACGTCTACAGAGAAGAACGCGAACGTGCAGTTCCCGCTGGCGCCCATGCCGCTGCCGCCGTTCGTGGCGAAGAACACGGTCTTGCCGTCCGGCGTAATCGCGGGCGTCCCCACCGCCCAGTTGCGGCGCGAGGACGCCATCTCCCCGCCCAGGTCCTCCAGGAAGTAGGGAAGCCCCTTCGGGTTCTTCGCCCGCCGCGCCGCCGCGAAGAGCGCCTGCGGCTTGCCCGGCGAGAAGAGAACCTTCTCCTTGCCCGTCGCGCGGAAGCGCACGCGCACCTCCTGGTTGTCGCTGAGGTACGCAACCACCGCCCCATCTGCTGAGACGGAGGCGACGGGAACCGGGTACTTGACCGCCTTCCCATCGGCGGGGGTGTAGCGCCCGAACCGGGTGTCGGCGGCGTCCGTCACGAACGCCGCCTCGCCGTTATTGCTCCAGACGATATGTGGGAAGTTGATCTGATCGAGCGGCGGGCCTAGCGCGATGGCGGAGCGATAGGGCGTCTTGAAGGCCAGCCCCTTCGCATCCTCGTCGCTTCCCCAGACGCTCTGGGGTCGGGAGGCGGCGGCAAACACCAGCACGGCACTGCCCGTTGGCGAGAGGGAGACCGCCACGGCGTTGTCGGAGCCGGGCAGGCGCACCGCAGGAGCGTAGCCATCGGCCGGGCCGATATAGGCGCCGTTGTTCTGGATATAGGCAAGCCGACCAGTCTGGGCCCGTGCCGCAGGGGCAGTGGACAGGAGCGTGGTCAGCAGGGTAGCGACGAACGCCAGGTGGGAGACAGTGGTAAGTATTCGCATCAAAATTGGAGTCGGTGACGGCGCAGGCCGACCGCGACGATCAGCCCGATACCGGTGAGGTTAGCCCAGGCGGCGGAGCCGCCGAAGCTCATGAGCGGCAGCGGGACGCCCACCACGGGCATGATGCCGCAGGTCATGCCGATGTTCACGAAGACGTGGAAGGCAAGCATGGTGAGCACGCCCCCGACGATCAGGCGTCCCAGTGGGTCCTCGCTCGCTCCGATGATCGCCACACCACGCCAGAAGATCAGCCCGTAGATGGACAGCAGGACGCACGCGCCGACAAATCCGCCCTCTTCGCCAATCACGGTGAAGATAAAGTCGGTCTGATTCTCCGGGATGAAGCGCAGGTTGGTCTGCAGGCCGCGCCCGTACCCCTGCCCCAGCGCCTGGCCACCGCCAATGGCGATCTGGCTCTGGATGATGTGGTACCCCTCCCCCTTCGGGTCGTGCATGGGGTTGATGAAGGTGAGGACGCGGTCCTTCTGGTAGTCGTGCAGGATGTTAAAGTGCCATGCACACCAGAACAGCAGGGCGCCGACGAGTGCCAGGCCGATCAGGTGCCGCGCCCGCGCGCCCGCCAGAAACACAATGCCGGTCCAGATGGCCAGAACCACCAGCGATGTGCCCAGGTCCGGCTGCTTCATGATGAGCGTCATAGGGATACCGACATGCGCCAGCGTCTTCAGCAGCGTCGGAAACTCGCGGATGCGGGTGCCAAGACGGGTGACGTAGACCGAGAGCGTCAGGATAACGCAGATCTTGGCAAACTCGGAGGGCTGGAGCTTGAAGTCCATGCCGGGGATAGGCAGCGGTATCCAGCGCTGCGCCCCCTTGACCTCCGGTGAGAACACCTCCACCGCCAGCAGCAGCAGCAGGTTTCCAATGTAGAGGAAGGGCAGGTAGCGCCCGGCGTTGCCGTAGTCCCGGGTCGCCACGAAGCCGAGGATGCCGATCCCCACGGCGAAGTAGACACCCTGCCGCAGCGCGGTAGCCAGCCCGAGTTTCAGGGGCGTCATGGCCGCGTAGATCGCCGCGAGCGAGCAGCACATCAGCGCCGCCACCGCCAGCAGCAGTATCCAGTCGATGTTGCGGCGCAGCCGCGGCTCGATCAGGGTGGTCATGTTTAAAAAGCCGTCAAATGTGCGCCGACAGAGTACCGCCACGGAACACGGCAGGAACGGGCGGGGCGCCCGGCGAACCTATCCGCGCTGTGTCCTACCCCCGCCGCTTCCCGATCCTTCCGCCCGCCGCACGCGCGGTGACCTCTGCCACCGTCGCCGCCCTCATTATATCGTCGGTCGGAGCGCCCACGTTCCCCGCACCACTTGCTGCTCCGTCGCAGGCCCCGGCGGTCCAGGCGGGGGGCATTCTCCGGCAGACGCTTGGCGCCGGAACCCGGCTTATCGTGGCCGTGCGCCCGGGCGCACAGGTCGTGGCGCTCGACCTGCGAGTGCGCGGGGCGGGGTCTGCCGCGGACACCGCCGGGCAGAGCGGCGCCGCGCACTTTGTGGAGCACCTGACGTTCCGGGGCGCGGCCAGCGACGCACCGGGCGCCCTGGATGCCGCGTTTGAAGCACTGGGCGGCGAAGCGAGCGCCCACACCAGCCGCGACTTCGTAACCTACGCCGTGACCGTGCCGAAGGCGAACTGGAAGGAGGCGCTGGCGCAGCTGGTGCACTTGGTTCGCGCACCTGCGTTCCGCCCGGGGGATGTGGAGGCGGAGCGCGCCGTCATCCTGGCGGAGATGGCCCTGGCGCGGGGCGATACCCGGCGCGCCGGCATCGGCGCGCTGGCGGGTGCGGCGTTCCCGGAGGGCGATCCCTACCGCCTGCCCCTGATGGGCGACGCCCGAAACGTCCAGAGCCTCACCGCGGACGACCTACGCGCCTTCCACGCTGCTCACTACCTTCCGGCAAACATCACCCTGACAATTGCGGGCGATGTCCCCCCGGAGGAGGCGCGGAAGGAGGCCGAGGCGCTGTTCGGCGCCTCCTCTGGGGGCAGCAGCGCAGGCGCCCCCTCGGGCCGGACGGAAACGAACGGTGGCGGCAGAGATACCGCCCCCTCCCCCGCCGCCGCGGACGCCGGGCCGCTCCAACCGGTGCGGTCGGCACCCGTGGAAACGCCGGGCGCCGACCTGACCACGGTCCATCTGGCGTTCCGCGCCCCCGCCGCACACGAGACCGACGCCGCGCTCACGGCAGAGGTGATAGCGGCGTTGCTCGCCCGGAACGGCGACGAGGGGTATGTGGGGTCGGCACTGGCGTCGGCGGGCGAAGCCGTTCGCGTCCACTCGGAATATCTCCCTCTATGCCGGGGCGGCCTGCTCCTCCTGTCGGCCTCCGGGCGCGGCAGCGCCTTCGACATCGAGGCGGCGCTAGTAAGCGCGCTGGTGCGGCTGCGCGAGGACGGAGTGACAGAAGGGGAAGCGGCAGCGGCGCGCGCGGCGCGGCTGGGGCAGGCCGCCGCGGACGGTGAGAGGGTGGAGGCTCTGGCGGCGCGGTTGGGCTATCTGGACGCGCTCGGGGCCGCGCCCGACTGGCAGGAGACCTACGCAACCCGCCTTTCCGCCGTCGGGCCAGCGGAACTGACGCGTGCGGTCCGGGAGTGGCTGGTGCCCGCCCGGCGTGTGGTTGCGATCACCGGTCCGGGCGGTGCCTCCCTCAGCGGAGACGCGCGGGTCGCGGGGGGGCGCTGACCGATGGCCGCTCCCCTCTCCCGTCGCTCCCTGCTTGCCGGCCTGCCCGCCCTCCTTGTCGGCGCGGCGGCGCGCCCGGGGTTCGGCGTCGCCGCGCCCGACCCGAAGACCACCGTGTCCGCGCTCAACAACGGCGCGCGCGTGGTGGTGGTGGAGGCGCCGGACGCGCCGGTGACAGCGCTCAGCGTGCTCTTTGACGTGGGCGTGGGCGACGAGGTCTCGGGCGACCAGGGCATCACAGCGCTGCTGGCCCGCTCCTGGATCTCCGGGGTCGAGGGACTGACCCCCGCCCTGCTGCGCTTCGACCTGGCCGCGAGCGGCAGCGCGGCGGGCGCGTGGGCGTCCGGCGACATGGTCGAGCTGTGGGCGGTTGCACGACCGGACCCGTTCTCGGTGGACGACGCCGCACGAACGCTGCTGATGAGTCTGCTCTCCGTCCCAACCTTCCCGGAGGAGGCCGTGGAGGCGGCGAAAGCGGCGCAAGCCCGCGCGCTCCTGGATGCGGGCGAGGACCCAGTCGCTCGACTCCTGTCAGCGCTGCGCGGGCGGGCGTTTGCCGGGAGCGCCGCCAGCCGCAATCCGCTCGGCACACCGCAGACTCTGCGATCGCTCACCGCGGAGGCGGTGCGTCGTCACTACCGCCGCTGCTTCAACGACCCGGCGCGGACTATCTTTGTGGTGGCGGGGCGGGAGCCGGCAGACGACGCGAAGCGGCTGATCGAGGCCCACGTTAACGCAGGCGGCTGGCCCCGCCGTTTCCCGGGCGCCGCTGCTGCGGCGGCACGTCCGGAGGCCACATCGCCGCCGGAACAGATTCCCGCGGGCTTGCGAGACGTGAACCTCGGGGCGCGCTCCGCCGCGCCGCTGCTCGGCGTCGGCTACCTCGCACCGGGCACCGCGTCCGGCAGCCCCGCCGACTGGGCGGCGCTGCTGGTGCTGGATACCCTGGTGGCGGGCGGCAAGGGCTCCCGACTCTTCGCCCTGCGCGACCGCCCCGACCCGGCCGGCCCGCTCCGGGGCCGCCCGCTGGGCTATGACGTGCGCTCCGTGCTGGAGCCTGGCCGGCGACAGAGCTTCTGGGCGGCGTACGTGGAGGGCGTTTCCGAAGGCGTATCCGTGACCGACGCGAAGGCGGCGCTACTGGCGGAGTTCGCGGCGCTGGCGACAGGGGCGCGCCCGCCGTCGGAGGCGGAGATCGCCCGCGCCAAGGCACTGCTCACAGGCAAGCACCTGCGGGAGCGGCAGCGCCTCAAAGATCGCGCCTACCACGCCGGACGCGCCGAGATGCTGGGCCTTGGCGCTGCGTTCGACGCGGAGTTTGCCACGCATATCGCCGCGGTTACCCCCGCCGATCTGGCCCGCGCCGCGCGCTCGGTCTTCGGCGGGAACCCGGTGGGGGCCTACACGGAGCCGGGGTAGGGAACGCGCGCTGGGCAGGCGCGGGTACACTACGTCAGAACATCTACAAAGGGAGGTACGGAGCATGCCGAGGGAGCCAGAGCACGGCGAAGACGACGTGAAGCGGGCGCGCTCGGAGCGCGAACGGCGCAAGCTGGCCCTGGTAATCGTCAAGGACGGACGCGTCCTGGCGACGGGCGAGCGGGGCGGGGTGGCGGACCTGCTGGAGATACTGCGCCGCAAGGACGTTGCCACCTTCAAGGGGGCGTCGCTTTCCGACCGGGTGGTGGGCCGGGCAGCTGCGCTACTGGCGCGCGCCGCGGGAATCGCCCGGGTCCAGGCGGGCCTGATGAGCGAACCCGGGGCGCGAGCGCTGGACGAGGCGCGCATCCCGCATGCCGCCGACCGGCGCGTGCCGCGCATCCTGAACCGTGCGGGCGACGACCTCTGCCCCATGGAGAAGATCGCCCTCTCCCACAACGACCCGCAGAAGTGCCGCCGGGATCTCGAAGCGTTCCTGGCGCGGGCCGCGGCGCCCCGTTAGCGGCCGCCGCTCCCCACGCGATACAGCCCCATGGAAATGTCTGAAGAGGAACGAAAGCCCCTCAACGTTCTGGCGGAAACGCTCGGGGCGCGGGACTGGCGGGCGGCCGCGGCGGCGGAGCGGACGCTGCTCGCAGCGGGTGACGCGGGCGTGGCCGCCGTTCTGGCGGGGCTGCGGCACGCCGACCCGCGCGTGCGGCGCGGGTGCGCGGACTTCATGGACCACCACGGGACAGACCGGTGCGTGACGCCGCTGACGGCCACCGCCCTTACCGACCCGATCCCACGCGTCCGGCGCGCCGCGGTCCACTCCCTGGCGTGTCAGCGCTGCAAGGCGTCGCCCCTCGCCCCCGACGTGATCCCGCTCCTGATCGACCGCCTGGAGAACGACCCGAACCCGAAGGTACGCCGGGAAGCGGCCTACGGCCTGGGTACCCAGCCGCGCGACCCGCGCGCGGCCGACGCCCTCCGGCGCCTCCTGGAAAGCGGGAACGGGGACGACACCGCCCTGCGTCGCCTGGCCCATGGCGCGCTCAAGCGGCAAGACCCCGCCTACCGGGATCTGGTCAGCCGTCAGGCGCGCGAGCGCGCTGCCACGGCGCCGGTCGCCCCGTAGCGCGAAAAACACGAACTCAAGAACAAGGAGAAGAGCGATATGCACAAAGCCGTCGTCGCGACCCTCGCCATGGCCGGCTTTTTTTTCGGGGCCCTTAGCCTCTCCCCTCGCGCCGCCGCGGCCGACGGGGAGTGGTACCCCTTCACCCCGACCGGCGCGCCCGGACCGAGCGTACTCGGGATGGAGGACTGGGCCGACGCCCCCGCAGGCGGCAAGGGCCGCATCGCTCGCGACGGGGATAAGCTCGTCTATGGAGGGAAGCCCTTGAAGCTGTGGGGGCTCAACCTCTGCTACGACCACTGCGCCCCTGCGAAGCCGCTCGCCGAAAAGCGCGCGGCCTTCTACGCCCGCAACGGCATCAACTCCGTGCGCCTCCATAAGTTCGCGGACGGCCCCGGGTGGGCGGGCATCCAGTCGGAGGAGAGCGCCGTCCGGTTCGACCCGGAGGAGCTGGACCGCATGGACTACCAGGTCGCGCAGTTCAAAAAGGCCGGCATCTTCGTACTGCTCTCGGCGCACTTCGGCACCCTGAAGCTGGGACCGGAGGACCGGCAGTACGTGCCGTACCTGGAAGAGTTCGGTACGTTCGGCGACAACAAAAACCGGGTGGAAACCCCGCACAGCGCCATCCCCTACTCGCCGGAGCTGCAGCGGGTGCAGATCCTCCAGATGGAGACCCTTCTCAAGCACCGCAACCCCTACACCGGCCTTACCTACGCCGAAGATCCCGCCATCGGGTTTGTGGAGATTACCAACGAGCAGAGCATCCTGTTCCACACCTCCATGAACCCACTCAAGGCGAGCGCGACCCTGCGCCGGCAGGCCGCGGAGCAGTTCTCCGACTGGCTGAAGGCGAAGTACGGCACGCAGGAGAAGTTGGCCGCCGCCTGGGGTGCGCGGGCATTCGACAGCTTCGCGGACGAGGGCTTCCCGCCGGTCGGCGAGAGCCTGGAGAAGCGCAACATCCTGCCGCTGGGGAAGCCGTGGTACTGGGAACCGGAGCAGATACACGGGTCGCAGAAGTGGCGCGCCCAGCGCCTGCTGGACACCATGACGTTCCTGTACGGGCTTCAGACGGCGTTCTACGACCGGTATGTCGCCGCGATGCGCGCGGCGGGCTACCAGGGCGAGATCATCGGTTCGAACTGGCAGGCGGGGCGCGCCTACAGCCACTTCCTCAACCTGCACTCGGACTACCGGGTGGGCACGATCGACCGGCACAACTACTTTGGCGGCGGGGGCCGGCGCAGCGAGACGTTCAATAACGGCGTCATGCTCCGCTCCGCCGGCTCGGGCCTGCTCTCCAGCGGCCTCCAGCAGGTCGCCGACCGACCGTTCATGCTCTCCGAGTGGATACACGTCTTCCCGAACGAGTGGGGAGTGGAGGGTCCGGCCATCCTGGGCGCCTACGGTCTTGGGCTGCAGGGTTGGGACGCCTCCTATCTGTTCCAGAACAGGGATAACGGCGGCTTCAGCGAACACATCGGGCGTGACCAGTGGGACGCCACCGCGCCGCAGATCATGGGCGTCTTCCCGGCGGTGGCGCGCCAGGTGCGGCGGGGCGATGTGAAGGAGGCGGAACTCGGCGCGCCGGTGTATGTCCACCCGGACTCGCTCAAGCAGGGCAAGATCAGCCTGGATGACGCTACGGCACAGGACGGCGACCGCAAAAGCTTCGGCAGCGACCGGGTACCGCCCGCGGCGCTGGCCGTTACCCGGAGCGCTGTGCGCTTCACGGACGCCTTCCGCGACACGCCCGCCTTTGACCCTGCCCCCTTCCGCAAGGACGGCGCGCTGGTATCATCCACCGGACAACTCCGGTGGACCGAAAGCACCGGCGATAATCAGCTCGGCGGCTTCTTCACCATGGATACTCCCGCGACCAAGGCCGTGGTCGGCTTCGCAGCCGGGCAGACGTGCCGCCTCGGGAACGTTACCATCGCGCCGCAGAGCGCGTTCGGCGCGGTCTATGTCACGGCGAAGGAGCAGGACGCCACCCTGGAAACGTCCAAAAGCCTGGTCGTGGTCGCGCTGGCCCGCGCCCGCAACACAGGAATGACGTTCAGCCCGGAGGGCAACCGCCTCCTGGAGCGCGGCGCGGCACCGATCCTGATGGAGCCGGTAAAGGCGACGGTGACATTCACCGGCCCGCTCGCCGGGCGCGTCACGGCGGTGAACCTGCTGGACCACGACGGGCGCCGCACCGGTAAGACGCTGCCGGTGACGAACGGCCGCTTCACCCTCGACGGAGCGCAAGACCGTACCCCGTACTACGAGGTCGTGCTGCGGTGAGCGGCGGCGGGGCGGGCGGTGCTCCGCCGCTCACCGCCCCCCTGCGCGCCGCGCTCTACGAGGCGGACCGACGGATACAGGCGATGGCGGGCGGAAGCCGCTACGTGCTGTACAGCTACCTGCGGACGGTGGCGTCGTCGGTGGCGCGGGCGGACTCGTTCTACGTCGGCCTGTGCCGGGACGACCGCACGATCGTCTTCCCCTACAACTACGACGGGCGCGAGTACGACGACCCGAACGTCAACCCGTGGCAGCCGGGCGGGCTGACCGAGTGGATCGTGACGCACCGGCGCCCCTACTGGTCGCGCCGGGACGGCGCCGCGCTGCTGCACCGCGGTCGGCCCTTCGGCGATGTGACCCGGCGCTCCCGAGAGGGCATCGCGGTTCCCCTGTTCGCGCAGGAGGAGGACGGACGCCGCCGCCGCGCCGCCGTGGTCGGCATCCTCTCGATGCTCTCCTACGAGGAGGGAGTCTACACCGAGGAGACCGTGGCGTTCCTGGCCTGTCTTGCGGAGAGCGTGGGCGCGCTGCTGCGGCGTGAGCGCGAGGACGCCGAGCGGCGGCAGCGGCTGTTCGGCCCGCCGGAAGGCGTTTCGCCCGTGGCCGCGGCCGTGCCCTCGCTGAACGAGACGGCACACCTGCTGGGGGAGCGGCTGCGGGCGCTGCGGAAGCAGGCCGAGGCCCTGCGCGCCCTGCTCCCCCCGGAAGACACGGAGCGGCGCGCGGCGGCGGACGCCCTGTGCCGGGAGTGCGAGCAGGCACAGACCGACGCCATCGAGGCGCTGTTGCGCACCGCGGCGCACTCGCCGCTGGGCGGGGCGCCGGACCCGATGGCCCGCCTGACCGCGAAGGAGCGCGAGGTCGCCGCCCTCATGGCGCGCGGGCTCTCCAACCGGGAGATCGCCGGGCGCCTGTTCATCTCCGAGACCACGGTGAAGACCCACTGCAGCAGCGTCATCCGTAAGCTGAACGCCGGGGGGCGCAGCGGCGTCGCCCAGATACTGCGCCCATTGCTCGCACAATCTCCTCCGAAGGAGGAGGCGGAAAACCCTCCGCACGCCGACGCGGGGGCGGGCGGGGGCGGCGTACACTTGCTGAGCGAACCCGACCGAAAGGACGCTCAGCAACCATGAGGACCCTCCGAAATCCCGCCCTGCTCCTGCCCTGCCTGCTGCCGCTCGTCGCGGTGGCGGCGGCCATCCCCCCCGCCGCGAAGGCGGGCACCGGCGGTGCGCCGCCCCGGAAGGCGAAGGCCGCCGCCGCCCCCGCCGCCGCGGACGGCACGCTGAACCTGGACCGCCACTTCGGCGCGTACCGGGGGACGTTCGTGCTGCACGACGTTTCCACGGGGCGCACCCTGCGCTACCACCCGGAGCGCGCCGACCGCGCCATGCCCCCCTGCTCGACGTTCAAGATCGTGAACTCGCTCATCGGGCTGGAAACCGGCGTGCTGAAGGACGAGAACCACCTCTACAAGTGGGATGGTGTCAAGCGCCCCATCGAGGAGTGGAACCGCGACCACACCCTGAAGAGCGCCATCCAGGTCTCCTCGGTATGGTACTACCAGCGGCTCGCGAAGGAGATCGGCCCGGAGCGGATGCGGACGTACCTCCAGAAACTCGGCTACGGCAACGGGCAGATCGGCGACGACGTGACGACGTTCTGGCTGGACGGCCCGCTGCTCGTATCGCCGAACGAGCAGGTGCGCTTCCTGACGCGCCTGCAGGCGGGGGACGTGCCCTTCTCCCCACGGACGCAGAATATCGTCAAGAAGATCATGGTCCAGGACACACCCGGCAGCACCTCCGTGCTGCGTGCCAAGACCGGCACCGCCGGGGACCTCAAGAACAACACCGCGACCTACGGCTGGTACGTCGGCTACGTGACCAGAGGGAAGCGCACCTACGTCTTCGCGACGTTCCTCGAAGGCGGCGAGAACCCGAGCGGGCGCACCGCCGGGAGCATCACCCGCGCCGTGCTGAAGGACCGCGGCCTGCTCTGAACACGCACACAGCCCCCTGTTCCGGGCGGGGAGGGTTTCGCCGCCCCCGCCCGGAACAGGGATGGCGATGTCCGACGAACCACGAAACGACGGCGACGGCTTCGCGACGCGGGCGGTGCACGCGGGGCAGGCGCCGGACACCGCCACCGGCGCGGTGTCCGTCCCGATCTACGCCACCAGTACCTACGCCCAGCGGGCGGTGGGGGAGCCGTTCGGCCCGTACGACTACGCGCGGGGCGGCAACCCCACCCGCACGGCGCTGGAAACCTGCCTCGCCTCGCTGGAGGGCGCGCGGCACGCGCTGGCCTTTGCCAGCGGCATGGCGGCGGCCACCACCCTCTGCTCCGTCCTGAAGCCCGGCGACCACGTGCTGCTCGGGGACGATGTGTACGGCGGCACCTACCGTCTGTTCGCGAAGGTGCTCGCCCCGCTCGGCATCGCGTTCTCCTTCGCCGACCTGTCGGACCCCAACGCGACCGCGGCGGCGCTGCGCCCGGAGACGCGCCTGGTCTGGCTGGAAACGCCCACCAATCCGATGCTCAAGTGCGCGGACATCGCCGCGCTGGCGGAACTGGTCCACGGGCGCCGGCCGGGGGCGCTTCTCGCGGTGGACAACACGTTCGCCACCCCCTACCTGCAGCGCCCCCTGCTCCTCGGGGCGGACGCCGTGGTCCACAGCACGACCAAGTACCTCGGCGGCCACAGCGACGTGGTCGGCGGCGCGCTCTGCACCAACGACGACGACCTGCACCAGCAGTGTGCGTTCCACCGCAACGCCGTGGGGAACGGTCCCGGTCCGTTCGACTGCTTCCTGACCCTGCGCGGCGTCCGCACCCTGCCCGTCCGCATGCGCCAGCACGGCGAGGGCGCCCTCGCCGTGGCCCGGTTCCTTGCCGGTCACCCCGCGGTGGAGCGGGTCTATTACCCCGGCCTCCCCGATGACCCGCACCACGCCACGGCGCGGAAGAACCAGGTCAGCGGCGGCGCGGGAAGCGTGGACCGGGCGGGCTTCGGCGGCATGGTCTCGTTCACCGTGCGCGGCGGCGAGGCCGCAGCCCGCCGCGTGGCCGAGGGCACGCGCCTGTTCACCCTGGCCGAGAGCCTGGGTGGCGTGGAGTCGCTCATCGAGCACCCCGGCGCCATGACCCACGCCAGCCTCGCCGGCTCGGGCGTCGCCATCGCCCCCGCCCTGCTGCGCCTCTCCGTCGGCCTCGAAGACCCCGAAGACCTCATCGCCGACCTGGATCGTGCGTTAGGCAGATGAGCACGGAACCGCCCCTTCTTCCCGTACAATAAAAGCAAGCCCGTCGGGACGCTGCCGCACCCGGGAAGGACGACCGCCCATGCCGCCCACAACTGCCACAGAAATGAAAACGACGACCCTCACCCTCGAACTACCCGCCGAATTGGCCGCGCGCCTGGCGGAAGCCGTGGACCCGGCGGAAATGACCCGGTTCGCCGTCGCCGCCCTTGAGGACGCCCTGGACCGCGAGCCCGACGAGGAACTGGTGGAAGCGCTGCGGGAGGGCACTGCGGACGCCGAAGCCGGGCGCTTGCTCACCTTGGAAGAGGAGGTAGATGCACACCTGGAAGCTGCCATCGCCCAGCGCCGCGCGGATCGGGAAGCGCAGCGCCTGTCGCCGCGACAGGCGGCATGAGCCCTCCTGAGTCGGAGGAGCCGCAAGAACAACCGCACGAGCCGCTACACTACTCGGTCCGTGTCAGTCCCCGCGCCAACCGCGAGATGATCGAGGCGTTCCTGCATCTGGAGGCAATAGAAAGTCGGCGCTTCGAGCGGGAAACGCGCCGCCTGCTCCACCAGCGCTATCACGTGTACTACACAGTGCAGGACGACACCGCAGACGGCCCCCTGGTAAACGCCGTTCATGTGTGCCATGCTTCCCGCCGCCCTCTGACTCTGACCGAGGCCCGCGCCGTCCGGGAGGAGTGGTGATTAGCAGCGGTACATCGCTCCCGCCGGAATCACCTGTATGGCGAAGCAGCCAGGACAGGCTCCACGGCGCGCAGAACGTCGGGGCGGTCGATCGGGATTCGGGAGGACGGGCGCGCTGTGCCGGACAATGTTAAGGGCAACCGGAGGCGCCCGCGGGCGTTCCAAAATGTGCCCTGCCGGGGGCGGAGGACTCTTCGATGACGACGATGACGGCGGAGACACCCGTGCTGCGCGTCCTGAGCGCGCAGGACCTCGACTTCTTCCAGGAGAACGGCTACCTGGTCGTCCCCGATGTGGTGACGCCGGAGGAGCGGGAAGCAGTGATTGCGGCGATCTGGGAGTTCCTGGGCATGGACCCGTACGACCCGACGACCTGGTACCCCGAGGACCGGCGCGGCGCCATCGCCTACATCCACCAGCACCAGGCGCTCTGGAACTGCCGCCAGTCCCCGCGCCTGCACGCGGCGTTCGCCGACCTGCTGGGCACGGAGAAGCTGTGGGTCTCAATGGACCGGGCGGGAATGAAGCCGCCCATCGACCCGCGGTTCCCGCACTACGACGACCGCGGCTTCGTCCACTGGGACCTCGACACCTCGAAGCCGCTGCCGGAGAAGCCGTTCCTCCAGGGCGTCCTCGCGCTCACCGACACCACCGAGGAGATGGGCGGCTTCTGCTGCATCCCCGGCTTCCACAAGGACCTCGCGGCGTGGATCGCGGCGCAGCCGGCGGACCGCAACCCGCGCGCCCCGGACCTGTCGCGCCTGCCCGAGGGCATGAAGGTCACGCCGATCCCGATGAAGGCGGGCGACATCGTGATCTGGAACAGCCTGCTCGCGCACGGCAACGGCCGGAACGAGGGGACGCGCCCGCGCCTGGCGCAGTACATCACGATGTTCCCGGCATCGGACGACGAGGCGCAGCGCGAGGAGCGGGTGGCCTGCTGGCGGGACCGCCACGCCCCCCCGGGCTGGGAGAAGGACATCCCCGAGAAGTACCGGGGGCGCGAAAAGGCAAACCCGACCGCAGAGCTGACCCCGCTGGGCCGCAAGCTCCTCGGCCTGGACCGCTGGTGACCGCCTTTCCGGGCCGGAAGCCCACGGCGAGATGACCCTCCATCCGCTCCACACGGTCAGCGCGCACACCGCCCCGCTCGTGGCGCCGGCCTTCTCGCCGGACGGGGCGCGCGTCGCCGCCGGCGACGGGGACGGCCGCCTCGTCGTCTGGGAGCGTGAAGGCGCCGACCCGGAGGCCCCGTTCCGCCCCGCGGCCGAGATCCGCGTCCCCCCGGCCGGGCCGTACTCCCGCCCGCAGGTGCGCGCCGTCTGCTGGCCGCCGGCGCAGGAGGCTTTCCTCGCCGTCCACGAGTACCGCGGCGTCTGCCTGCGCGACGCCGCGGACCTGTCGGAGAGGGCGCTCGCCCCGCACGTCGGGAGCGGGCCGATCGCTTCGGGCGGGGGCGGGGCGTGGCTGGCCGCCCTGCGCGAGACGTCCGTGGCGATCCTCGGCCTTCCCGGCCTGGAGCAGCGCCGCAGCCACTATCCCTCTGACCCGGGCGGCCACGAGTACTTCCGCACAAGCGCCCTGGCGGCCGACCGGGACGGGGCGCTGGTGGCGGTGGGCGACGACGGCGGGTCGGACGAAACGGCGATGGGCATGACGCTCCGGAGCGGGCCCCCGAAGGTGACCCTGATCGACGTGGAGAAGAACGCTACCGTCGCCGAGATAACCGACGAGCGCGCCCACCGGCTCATGTTCGACCCGTGGCGCGGCCGCCTGCTCGTCGTGACCTACGGTGATGTGGCCGTCTACCGGCCGGACGGCCCCCCCGTGCGCCGCTTCCGCCCCTACGCAGAGGGATTGGGGAGCTACGTGCGCGCCCTGGCGATCACGGAGCGCTGGCTCATAACGACCGCTGCCTCCCACACCCCCTCCGCCCCGGCCGCGCTGGACGTCTGGGACCCCGAGACGCTGGCGCCCGTGGCGAGCGTTCCCGTTCCCGGCGGCCGGGCGCCGGAGTGGATCGTTCCCAGCCCCGACGGCCGCACCCTGCTCACGCCCGAGCAGTCCGCCGATTCGAGCCGCTGGGGCATCCGCGTCTGGTCCCTGCGCGACTGATGCGCTTATCAGGCCGGCTACAGGGCCAGGTAGGGCTCCCGCACCACGCCCCGCAGGCCCGCCCGCTCCAGCGAGGGCGTATCGGTCACGCCGTTCAGCAGTTTGGCCGCGGCGCCGACGCGCAGGGGCAGCATGCCGTCGCCCGTGGCCGCGGCTTCCAGCGTCCACTCCCCGTCCAGCCACAGGCGGGGCGGCCCCTCACCGCGCAAAAACTCGCGCGTCCGCTCCCCCACCGTCAGGAACTGGAACAGCCCCTCGCGCCCGCGATAGCCGCTGCCGTCGCACGCTTCACAGCCGACCGCCCTGTACAGGGTCACGAGGTCGGGGCGCTCCCGGTCCAGGTACCGCTCCCAGAGGCGAGGGGCGATATCGATCTGCGAGACCGGAATCTGATAGGAGTTACGGCACTCCGGGCAGAGCCTGCGCACCAATCGCTGCGCCAGCACCCCGCCGACGAGACGGGCCA
>CALEKU010000166.1 GCA_937902745.1 uncultured Armatimonadota bacterium | reverse complement strand
GGTAGATGCCGTGGCGCGGGTCGCCCTGACGGTCGAGGGAGGATGCCGGGGCCAGATAGCCGATGCGCCGGAACCCCTGGTCGAGCAGGTGGCTGAGCGCTACGCGAACGCCGTCGTCCAGCGCCGCCTCCACACTGTCACAGCCCGCCACCCGATACCCCAGGATCACGGCGTTCGGCGCGTGCGGGACCGACTCCAGCCACTCGCGGATTTCGGTGACGGACTCGCTCCAGATCAGGAGGCCATCCACCTGGCGCGAGGCAAGCGTCTTCAGAAGGTGCAGGTCGCTCACTTCGTCCTGGCGACGCATGGCGAGAACGCTCTCAAAGCCAGCCTTCTCCAGTTCGGCGGTGCAGAGCGAGACGAGGCGTGCGAAGAAGGGGTTTTCCAGCTCGCCGACCAGCAGACCGATCACCTGGCTGCGGCGGGTCCGGAGCTGCTGCGCGGCACGGTTAGCGGTATAGCCGAGGCGGCGGGCGACATCGAGCACGCGCTGTCGGGTCTCCGCAGAGACGCGCGTACTTCCTCCCGTGCCGCCGTTGAGCACATAAGAAGCGGTGCTCTGATGCACCCGGGCTTGCCGGGCGATCTCGCGCAGGGTGGTCTTCATTGGCGTTCGGCTACTTTGCCTTACTAACCTCACGTTCGGTCACTTCACCAAAAAGAAGACCGAACGTTCGGTTACCCTATCCTATACCAGATCTCCTCCTCGTGTCAATGTGGTTTTTCCTGACGGGCGTATCCTGAGGGCGCCACCCGGCGTTTATCCGCATAGCGCGCCTGCCGCCGGAGTCAGGCCGCTGCGAGGAGGCTGACGCCCGTGAAACGCTTCGCGCCCATCTCGCTGTCGGTCCTGACCGGGGTGCTGTTCGCCCTCGCCCTGCCCCCGTGCGATCTTGAGTGGCTCGGTTGGGCGGCATTCGCACCGCTCCTCTTCGCCGCCGCGCGAACGCCGCGCCGCCTGCACGCCTTCGGGCTCGGCATGCTCGCCGCCGTCGCCGCGGGGGTGACGCAGGTCGGCTGGTCGTCCGACGCCTCGGGGCTCCGCTACGCCTACCTCCCCTACCTGTGGATCGGGCTCGTGCTCGGCGCGGTCGCCGCGGCCGCCTCTGCCGCGCGCCGCCGCTGGCCGGAGGCGGCGGACGCCCCAAAGTGGGTGCTCTCGGTGGCCGCGGCGGGCGTCGCCGCGGAGTGGCTGATGACCTTTACGCCACTCCCGGTGGGCGTCGCCCTGTGCCAGTACCGAAACGTTTCCCTGCTCCAGACCGCCTCGGTGGCGGGCATCTGGGGCGTTTCGTTCCTCCTCTACCTTGTGACCGCCGCGCTCGCCGACGCCCTGCTGCGCCGACGCGTCCTCAAGCCCGTCGCCCTCCCCGCCCTCGCGGCGGTCGCGGTGGCATTCGTCTGTGGCAGGGCGATGTGGGGATGGAACGCCTCCGGAGATACTGTACGGGTGGCGGCGATACAGGAC
>CALEKU010000165.1 GCA_937902745.1 uncultured Armatimonadota bacterium | reverse complement strand
CCCACTGCTGCTGGCCGTCTACGCCGTCGCGCTCCCCTGGAAGACCCCGGCGGCGACGCAGGGCGCTCCCCTGCCTCCGGAGCGGGGCGCCTTTACCCTGCTTGCGCTGCTCGCTCTGCTGCTCGCCATGGGGACGCCGCTCAACCTGCTCCTCTTCTGGCTTGTGCCCGGGTTCGCCTCCACGGGCAACCCGGCGCGCGTCCTGGTGGTCCTCGCGCTCGCGCTGTCAGCGCTGGCCGCTATGGGGGCGCAGGCGCTGACGGGGGGCGCCGCCTTCCCTGCGGCGGCGCGGTCACGAGCGCTGCTGGTGGCGGTGAGCGTGCCGGTGCTGGCGGCGGCCTTCGGAATGGCGCGCGCGGCGGCGTTCGCACCGGTCGCGCTTCCGCCGGGGACGCCGTTTGCCGCCGCACTGGAGCAGGCGGCGCCTGGCCTGATGGTCGCGGGGGTCTGGCTAGCGCTGGCCGTGACCGCGCTCGCCCTGCTGCCGCGCCTGACCTCCGGGGCCGTCGGCGCGGGACGCGGACCGCTGGCACGTGCGGCGCTTGTGGCGCTTGCGGTTGCCGACCTGGGGTTCTGGGGAGCGGGGTATAACCCGTCCGTAGCGCCGGAGAAGGTCTACCCGGTCACGCCGGGGATCGCCTTCCTCCAGCAGAACGGCGGCAACGCCCTGATCGCCGCCATCAACCGGAGCTGGGCCCTGGGACAGACGCCGCCCCGGAACGCTGTCCTCCCCCCCAACGGGTTGACCGTCTACGGCCTGCACGACGTGGGCGGTTACGACTCCCTGTTCCCGGCACAGGCGAAGGAGCGGGTAAAGGAGGCAGGCAGCGGCGAAGACCCATCCCCGCCCGCCAACGGCAACATAGTGTTCGTTAAGGACGTGCCGACAGCGGTGAACCTGGGCGCGCGCTACATCGCCCTCGCGCCCGAAGCCGCGCAGGGGCTTGCCCTGCCACCGGACGCTCCCCTGGCCGTGGCGTACTCGGGCGACGATCTGGTCATCCTGGAGAATCGGACCGGGCGGGACTTCGTCCCTGCCCCGGTGGAGGCGCCCGCCTCGTTCCGCGTGGGCCTCTTCCTGAGCGGCTGCGCTCTGGCGGTGTTTGTCGGGGCGGTGGTGGCGGCGGCCCGGAAGCGCCCGCGCCCTTAGACCTCAGTCCCGCCCGAAGGCCGGGGGGCGTGCCCCATACTCGTAGTGGCCGCGGATGGCGGAGCGCGCCTCCGCGAGGGTGGAACACAGGCAGAAGAGGCGCTCCAAACGCGTGACCTGGAGCATCCGGAGGATGGCCGGTTCGCAGCCGACCAGATACAGAATCCCTTCCACCGGACGGAGCCGCCGGACGGCGCTCAGCAGCGCTCCGTAGCCGCAGGAGTCCATGTAGCAGACGCCGGTGAGATCCACAATCGCGTGCCGGCATCCGGCGTCGGCCGCTTCATGCAGCGACCGCTTGAGTGACGGGGCGGTCGCCAGGTCAACAGCGCCGGTGACCTGTACAAGGCACACCTCGCCGTAGTTTTCGGACCGGATCTCCGCGATCCCGTCGTCTCCTTTATCTACGTACATGCTGCCGGCCTCTCCCAAAAACACTGACATTATAACATCAGTGTGGCCGGGTTCTTACAGAAGACCGTATGCCTCCAGCGTGGCGCCGTAAATCGCGCGGGCCCGCTCCGAGCAGAGGTAGAGGGTAGCCTCCGCGATGTCGTCGGGGCGCACCCACTTCTCGGCGTCCTTATCGCCCATCGCCCGCCGGTTCGCTCCGGTGTCGATTGTGGTAGCGGCGATCAGGTTCACGTGAATGCCCTCCGCCCGCACCTCCGCGGACAGCGCCCTCGTCCATGCCTCCAGCGCCGCCTTCGACGCCGCGTACGCGCCGAGTTTCGCCCCGGGCGCGCCCGCTGCCCGGGAGCCCAGGCCTACAATCCAGCCGCCGCCGCGTCGCCGCAGGGGTTCCAGCATGGCGCGGTACGCGAAGAACGCCGAGCGGACGTTCAGCGTCCACATCCGCTCAAAGAGTTCGGGCGCGTCGTCGGCGTGCGTAGCGGCCATGCCAAACCCACCTACCAGATGAATCAGCGTATCCGGCGGCGCGTCAAAGGCCGATTCCGCCGTAGCGACCATCTGCGACGCCCCCGCCTCCGTGGCGATGTCCGCCGCTACGGTCGCCAGGCGCGTCCCCTCCGCCCCCTCGTCCGCGGCTCGCTTGCGCAGCGCCGCCAGCGTCTCCTCCCGGTGGTCCAGCGCCAGCACCCGCGCGCCCGTCGCCAGCCAGCGCAGGGTCACGGTCTGCCCGACACCACCCGCGCCCCCGGTGATGATGACCACCCGATCGGCAAAGGAAGCCTCTTCGGCCATTCCCGCCCCCCTTTTCTCCGTCAACGGAACCGGTAGTATAGAACCGCAGCGTCAAACCCCGCGGACACCAGGAAGTGCAACACGAAGCAGGGAAGGAAGGAGCGGTAGCGCAGAGCCAGCCACCCCATGAAAATCCCCCCCGGCAGGGAAGACAGCATCTCCAGCCCGGGCTTCTTCAGGTGGAGCGCCATGAAGAACAGCGCCTGCACCCCCACCGCCGCCCAGACCGGCATGATACGCTTCATCCCATTCAGCAGGAACCCGCGGTGGTACCACTCCCAGCCGAACATGTAGAACGCCATCACGACCTCGTGGGCGATCAGGCTCTCCCAGTGGAGGTAGCCACCGGTGTAGGTCCGCCCATCCCACGACACGCCGCGCAGAAGGCCCGAGTTCAGGAACCAGCGGGTGTAGTAGTCCTGCGGCCCCTGCATGGGCGCCACGAAGATCAGGACCGGCACAAAGAGGGCGAACAGAATCAGGGCGACCAGGGTCCCCTTCTTCGCGTCCCCCACGACCATGCCGACCTCCGCAGGCTCGCGGCGCAGGAACAGCATGGTGACTGTGAGCGGCAGCCAGAAGACCATCGCCAGGTTGACCAGATTGTACTCGTAGAACCCCATGCCCGGAGGCTTGTGGTTCTTCCAGAGCAGGAAGACCGTAATAAAGATGCCGAGGAGGAGAGCAGTAATGCCCAGGGTGCGATCGCTGACGCCGTCTGCGGAGGCGCCGCCCCCACCGTCGGGGACGGCCGCTGCCCGCGCGGCCCGGGCCACGAGCGACGGCTTACCCGCTCTGTTGCTGCGCTGCTGCCGCTGCTGCTGCTTCGCCAAGAACGTCCTTCGCCTCCCGCCGAAGTCGGGCGCGCACCTGCGCCGCCGTCGCCCGAAGCCGCCCGGTGTCCACCATCAGGCACCGCCCCTGCTCGTACAGCACGCGCCCGTTCACCAGGGTCAGCGCCACGTCGGAGGCCCGGGCGGCATACACCAGCGCCCCCAGCACGTTATCCTCCGCCGCCGGCGCGATGTGCAGCCCGTCGAGCCGGACCACGCACAGGTCCGCGCGCTTCCCGCGCGCCAGTGACCCGATCCGGTCGTCCAGCCCCAGCGCCTTCGCCCCGCCCAGCGTCGCCATATGCAGGACATCGCGCGCCGTGAGCGCCCGCGCATCCTGCTCGCGCGCCCGCGCAAAGAGCAGTGCGGCCCGCATCTCCTCGAACATATCGCCCGCGTTGTTGGAGACCACCGAGTCGGTCCCCAGTCCCACCGTGACACCCTTGGCGCGCAGCATCTTCACCGGGGCGATGCCCGCGCCGAGCTTTGCGTTGGACTTGGGGCAGTGCGCCACGGCTACCTGCTTCTCTGCGAGCAGTTCGGCGTCCGCCTCGTCCGTCTGGACACAGTGAACAGCCAGCGTCGGCGCGTCGAACGCCCCCGAGTCGGCCAGGTAGCGCACGGGCGAGACACCGGGGGTATCCCAGCGGATGGCGCGGCGGGTGAACATCTCGGCAAAGGGGCCGGTCCCGTGGCGGACCAGATCCGACTCCGCAGGCGATTCCGCCGCGTGGATGGTCTGGCGCAGGCCGCGCTCTGCGGCGAACGCCGAGAGCAGCGGCAGCAGTTCCCGGTTGACTGTGTACGGCGCGTGCGGTGAGATACCCACAGCGAGGCGCTCGTCCACCCGGTCCCGCTCGATCTGGTCCCGCATCGCGGTGACCTTGGTCCGCAGCAGCGAGACGACGCTCTCATTGACGGTTTCCCGGTCGATGCCGAAGACCTCGCGGAAGACCACTCCGCGCTGTCCGGTCACCATCAGGGCAGTAAGCGCCGCGCCCGCATCGGCGGCGTCGCCGATGGTCGTGATGCCTGCGGCCAGCATCTCCGCCGCGCCCAGCGTGGCCGACGCTACCCAGTCGTCCCACGACAGGCGCGTCTTCAGCGCAGTGAGGGAGCGCACCCAGGGGAAGAAGGGCATATCTTCCAGGATGCCGCGCAGGAGGGTGTACTCCACATGGGCGTGGACATTGACAAAGCCGGGGAGGATGGCGGAGAGCCCGAGGTCTACTCCGGGCTCACGGCCGACCTGCTTGCCGACCTGCACAATCTCGCCGTCCTCGATCACGACCTCGCCGTTCTCGATCGGCGGCATGTCCACGGGCACTACCCAGCGGGCACGCAGTCGAACGGGTCCGGGCGTGTGGCGGACCGTGTCCGCTAAAGACACGGGTCCTGATCCCCGGCCGATCCGGTCATACTGACCGCCCACGCCTCCTGGTACTGCTGGTGCGTCAGCAGCTTCGCGTGCCCGTCCGCGAAGAGCGTGATGTAGCGCAGGCCGCTGCGCCCCAGCGAGAACGGACTGCCGTGCCAGGAGCCGTTTCCGTCGAACAGGACATTGATCCCGGCGACCCCGACCTCGGTTCCGTCGAAGCCGATCGCCGTGACGGAGTCGAGGTTGATCTGCCGAAAGCCGATCTCGGTCCGGTACAGATAAGAGGAGCCGTAGCGCTCGAACATGGTCGGCCGGGCGTCCATGGGGCAGGGTTCGCCGCCGCAGGAGTAGTTGTTGTCCAGCACATCGAAGCCGTTGTCACTGGTGCATTGCCAGAGATTATTGCTCTTGATGTACGGGTCGAGCGCCCCGGGGGTCAGATCCGGGGGCGTGGTTCCCGGCGGATAGGTCTGCCCCTCGGAGACCAGCACCGAGTTCGGGTGCAGGAAAGGCATGACGAGCAGTTTCGCCTGGCAGGCGGGGCGCGATGCCCAGATTTCCGGCACGTAGGCATCGGACGAGTCCTTGGCATACGGGAATGTGCCATCGTAATCGTCCGCGTACATCCGGATCGCGACCCCGATCTGGCGCAGGTTGCTCTGACAGGTTGCGGCGCGCGCCTTGGCGCGCGCCGAAGCAAACACGGGGAAGATAATCGCGGTGAGCACCGCGATGATGGCGATGACCACGAGCAGTTCGATCAAGGTGAAGGCCCGAAAGCCTCGGGGCAGTTCACCCGAAATCCGGTTGCGTCGCATCCTCATCGTCACTTTCTTCGCCCCGCGCCCCTTAGCGCAGGAAGCCGTCAGCCTCGTAGTACGGAACTGCGAACTGCTCCGCCAGCGGCGGGAGCGTCACCTTTCCATCGGCCATATTCAGGCCGCGCCGCAGGGCGGCATCTTCCGAAAGCGCGCGCTTCCACCCCTTGTTTGCCAGCGCCAGAACGTAGGGCAGTGTCGCATTGGTCAGCGCGAACGAGGAGGTGTAGGGCACGGCGCCCGGCATATTGGCGACCCCGTAGTGGAGAACACCGTCCACAAAGTACGTGGGGTTCTTGTGCGTCGTCGGGCGCGTCGTTTCGATGCAGCCACCCTGGTCCACCGCCACATCCACCACCACGGAACCCGGCTTCATCTGGCTCACCACGGAGCGCGGCACCAGCACCGGCGCCTTGGCCCCCTTGAGCAGCACCGCGCCCACCAGGAGGTCCGCCTGCTTGGCAGCCTCGCGGATCGCAGCCCGGGTCGAGTAGAGGGTCGACACGTTCTTGGGCATCACATCGTCGAGGTAGCGCAGACGCGGCAGAGAAACGTCGAAGATAGTGACGTTCGCCCCCATGCCAGAGGCGATCTTGGCCGCCTCGGTACCCACAGCGCCCCCGCCCAGGATGACCACGTTCGCCGGTGCAACCCCGGGCACGCCGCCGAGCAGGATGCCGCGGCCGCCCATCGCCTTCTCCAGGTACTTCGCGCCCTCCTGCACCGCCATGCGCCCGGCCACTTCACTCATAGGCGCCAGCAGCGGCAGGGAGCCGTCCGAAAGCTCCACCGTCTCGTATGCGATGCACACGGAGCCGCTTTCGAGGCAGGCGCGCGTCAGCGATTCCGACGCCGCGAAGTGGAAGTAGGTAAAGAGGACCTGGCTGGGGCGCAGACGGGGGTACTCCTCCGCCAGCGGCTCCTTGACCTTGACCACCATCTCCGCCCGGGCATAGACCTCATCGGGCGAGGTGGCGATCTCTGCGCCCGCCTCCCGATAGTCCGCGTCGGAGAAGCCGATACCCGCTCCCGCCTGGGTCTCTACCAGTACCTGATGCCCTGCCGTCGTCAGAGCCTCCACGCCGGCAGGGAGCAGACCGACGCGGTTTTCGTCTTCTTTAATCTCACGGGGGATGCCTACGAGCATAGCCAATTCTACCACGCAGGCTCGACCGCAAACAATAACGAAAAGCGCCCTCTACGGACCGTTCGCAGAGGGCACTTAGCAGGGAAGAGTCAGCTGTACCACACGCTCTCCGGCACCGCTCCTCAGGAGAGCGCGCCCGGCCGCGATCACCCCCTGGATCCGCCGTGGTCCGAAGCCCGGCACCGCCCGCAGGCTGCCATCACGCGCCGCCCGGACCAGCCCCTCCGCCGTGGTCACTCCCAGCGTCTCATAGATACGCCGCGCGGTCACCGGCCCCACCCCCGGCACACGCATCAGATCCGCCGCATAGGGCGGCAGTTCCTGACGCACCAGCTCCGCATACTGCTCCAGACGCCCCGTCGCCGCCATCTCACGAATCTTCGCCTGGAGCTTCTTGCCGATGTGCTGACGGCGGCGAAAGGGCACCTGGGGATCGTACTCCAGGATGTGCCGCGCTTCGGTTCCCAGGCCCATCAGGGCGCGCCCGGCCCGCTCATACGCGGCTGTCCGGAAGGGGTTCTCGTTGCCGCCGGCACGCAGAATAGTGGCGATGTTGAACATCACCGCCGCCATCTCCCGGTTGGTCAAGGTGTCTGCGTTCATCGTGAATATCTCCTCTTATTTACCACTAACTGACTATAAATTATATCATACAGACGTTTGCCTGACCACTTAGGAGGACACGACGTATAATCAACCGTGAACGCAACTCCCCTTTCCCCCGACCGTTTTCGCCGATTCCTGCGCTATGTCGCGCCGCTCCTGGCGTGGATGACGCTCATCTTCTGCATGTCCACCGATGTCGCCTCTTCCGAGCGCACCAAACCGGTGGTGCGAAGTCTGCTTCTGCGCATCGTCCCCTCGGCGGCCCAGTACCTGACTCCCGCCCAGATCGGACTCATCGACTACAACCTGCGCAAGATGGCGCATGTCACGGAGTACGCGATTCTGGCAGCGCTGGCGTATCGCGCCATCCGCCAGGACGACCCACGCTTCCGCAACCGGCACGTCTGGTTACCTTTATTGATAGGCGTCCTGTACGCGGCCAGCGACGAGTACCATCAGAGCTTCTCCCCGTCGCGTGGTGCGAAGGTGGAGGACGTGGTGATCGACTCGACGGGTGTTATCATCGGCGTCTTCCTGTGCCTGTGGCACCGGATGGCGACGATGGAGCGGGAAAGGAAGCGGGCGGACTGAGGGAGGAGGTTCGGGGTAGGGCAGGAGCCTGGAAAACGAAAGCCCCGGCCATAACTATAAAGTTTATGACCGGGGCTTCTCAGGGATTCTGGCACCGTGCTATCTTCCCGGGCAGTTACCTGCCAAGTATTGTCGCCGCAGCAGCGTTTCACGACCGTGTTCGGGATGGGAACGGGTGGGACCACTGCGCCAAAGGCACCAGAAAGCGTTACATTTAATAGAACTTCAAGGAAGGAAGCAGTAGGTTCGCAAGCATTCGAAAGCGACTCGATCTCGTACCAGCAGAGAGAAGTCGGTATTAGTTATCAAGCCCTCGGTCGATGGGTACCGCTTAGCTGAACACATTGCTGTGCGTACA
>CALEKU010000164.1 GCA_937902745.1 uncultured Armatimonadota bacterium | reverse complement strand
CTACGAGAAGCCCCACCACTTCCATTGTAACACCGGAGTCGCTGCACGAGGAAGGCAAGTTTCAGAGAACGCCCCCCGCGAACCTCAGAGGTCAATCGTCAGCACCGACGGTTCGCGCTTGGCTCAGCGGCGGAGGGGGAGAAGCAGCGGACCCGCGCGGTGAAGGCGCGGGTCCGGAGGAGATAGGGTTACTTACCGCCGGCAACGCTCACGGGCGGGGCGGGCACCACTGTCACGGCGGGGCGCTGCGGGTCGGCGGGCATACCTTCGCCGAGGTAGAAGCCGACGTGCGGCGGCTGGTTGTAGGCCACGTTCTGCCATGCGATGCTGAGCCGGTACACGGGGTCGTGCATGAACGTGTAGAAGCGGTGCTTCGTCGGGATCGTGGTGGTGAAGATGCGCAGCTCCTGATTGTCCTCGGAGCGCCAGATGACCTCTTCGCGCCAGTCGCCGAGGATGTCGGCGGAGAGGCAGGGGTTGGCCTTGGTGCCGTTGTTCGAGGCGCAGCCGAACTCCTTTGCCTGGAGCAGCGGGACGGAGCGGGTGTTCTGCCAGTCCCACTTATCAATCGTAGTGCCGTTCAAAATCTCGCTGAGCAGGTCGCCGTCCCAGTAAACGCCCATGTTGACGCTCGGGGTGCGGTCGGCGATCTTGTTGCCTTTGCAGTCCCAGAGTTGGCCGGACAGGCCCGCGCCCGCCACCCAGCACTCGAAGCCCGGGTACCGCGGGTCGATGTCGAGCGCCAGGCCCCGACCTGGCCCCTCGCCCTTGTCGCCGCCGGAGGTCGCCGCCTGGACCGATGCCTTCTTCCACAGCACCTCGCCCGTGCGGGCGTCGCGGAAGTTCGCCCCCGCGTCGTCGAACCGCTCCTGGATGTCGAACACCTCCAGGCCAGGGCGGGACGGGTCGAGGTCGGAGACGTGCAGGGCATCGCCGTGGCCGAGGCCGGTGGTGTATAAGCCCTTGCCGTTATCGTCCACCGTCATCGCCCCGTAAACGATCTCGTCCTTGCCGTCGCCATCCACGTCGGCGACGCTCAGGCTATGGTTCCCCTGGCCCGCATAGCCCTGATTCCCCGGCTCCGCGCTGTCGAACGTCCACCGGTGGGTCAGCTTGCCGCCGCGCCAGTCCCACGCCGCCAGCACGGTGCGGGTGTAGTACCCGCGACACATGACCACGCTGGGCCGCTCGCCGTCCAGGTAGGCGACACAGGCTAGGAAGCGGTCCCCCCGGTTGCCGTAGCCGTCGCCCCAGATCGCCTTCAGTTCGTCGCTGGTCGGGTCGTCCTTATCCGGGTGTCGCCCGGGGATGTACTTCGTGGTGGCGAGCGCCCGACCGGTCCGACCGTCGAACACGGTGAGGAACTCCGGCCCGGCCAGGATGCGCCCGGCCTTATTGCGCCAGTCCGCCTTCGCATCCCCGATCACAACACCCGCGCCATCCGTCGTGCCGTCCGCGGTCTTGCACACGACCTCGGCGCGGCCGTCGCCGTCCAGGTCGTAGACCATAAACTGCGTGTAGTGGGCGCCCTCGCGGATGTTCTTCCCCAGGTTAATCGTCCAC
This sequence comes from uncultured Armatimonadota bacterium, assembly GCA_937902745.1. Classification (GTDB taxonomy): domain Bacteria; phylum Armatimonadota; class Armatimonadia; order Armatimonadales; family Armatimonadaceae; genus CALEKU01. Next base: position 380 of record CALEKU010000164.1, on the reverse strand, counting down.
AGAAGCGTGCCGTCCAGTTTGTAGCCCTGGAGAATCGGTGGGTCCGTTTCGCCGTCGTGCGAGTTGTCGTGCCCGCGGCCCGCCTGATGCAACACGATGTCATACTCGCCGTCGCCGTCCAGATCGCCGACCGAGGCGTCGTTGGGCGTGTATCCCGCGGGTGTCTGGAGCGGCACGGCAAGATAGGGGCGCGCCGCGGCGGCAGCGGGCAGAGTGTACCCGGTAGCGCCCCGGGCGTCCGCGGCCTCCTTGCCGCCGCGCACCGGACGGACGAAGTAGCGGAGCGCCCGGTCCGGCTTTGCGGCGGCGTCCACGAAGTGCGTCGGGCCCGTCAGGGGGGAGGCGTTGAGCCGGACCGGCTTGTTCGCGCCTTCGGCGCG
>CALEKU010000163.1 GCA_937902745.1 uncultured Armatimonadota bacterium | reverse complement strand
TTCGCTCGCGGAGGCGGGCTTGAATCACAGAAGCCGGGACTTCAGTCCACGGCGGAACCGGACCACGGCAAAAATCGCGATCAGTAACCTTCGGTGCGGGCGGCGAAGTCGCCCTCCTGGAACGCCTTCAGCAGCGCGAGTCCCGCACTGGTACCGAGGCGATTGGCCCCCGCCTCGATCAAAGCAAGCGCGTCCTCCACCGTTCGGATGCCGCCGGCGGCCTTCACCGCGGCCTCTTCGCCCACCGCCGCGCGGAGCAGGCGAACGTCTTCGACGGTGGCGCCATTGGGCTTGCCCGCCGCGGTCACGGCGAAGCCGGTAGACGTCTTCACGAAGTCCGCGCCCGCCTCCACGCACATCCGGGCCGCGCGCCGCTTCTCCTCGTCGGTCAGCAGAGCGCACTCCAGAATCACCTTAACGATCGCCCCGCCCAGGTGGGCCGTCTCCACCACCGTCTCGACATCCTCGAAGACCAGCAGGTCCGACCCGGACTTGAGCGCGGAGATGTTGATGACCATGTCCAACTCAGTGGCGCCGTCGGCCATCGCCGTGGCCGCCTCGGTCTGCTTGGCCTGCGCCGGGGCGTTGCCGTGCGGGAAGCCGATTACGGTGCAGACGGCGACGCCGCTCCCCTCCAGCACCTCGGTCGCATCCGCGACCCAGGCGGGCAGCAGGCAGGCGGACGCAAACCCGGCGTCCCGCGCCTCCTCGCATAGACGGCGGGCGTCCCGCCGTGTGGAGTCGGGCTTGAGAAGGGTGTGGTCGATGTACTTGGCAAACTCGGCGGCGGTCACGCTCGGGTCCCTGCTTTCAGTGTCGCGATAAATTGTGCGGCGGTGTCCGGCAGATCCGGATTGTCGCGCTCCCGGTGCAGCAGGTCAACAAGTGCGCTGCCGACCACCGCCCCGTCCGCGAATGCTGCGACGGCGCGCACATGCTCGGGCCGCGAGATGCCGAAGCCGACGCACACGGGCGTTCCCTCCGCCCGCTGCCGAATGGCATCAATCAGTGGCGGCAGGTCGTCGGGGATCTCCTCGCGCGCGCCGGTGACGCCCGTCCGGGAGACGCAGTAGAGGAACCCGGATGCCATCTTTCCCACCAGCGCCATCCGCGCCACAGTCGAGGTGGGAGCCAGGAGAAAGACCGTCGCCAGCCCCCCGGCATCGCAGACACGCTTCCACTCGCCCGCCTCCTCCGGCGTGAGGTCTGTCACGATGGTCCCGTCCACGCCCGCGTCCGCCGCATCACGCACGAACCTCTGGACGCCGTACTGTAGGATGGGGTTCCACGCTCCCATCAGTACGACGGGCGTGGTGTCGTTCCCGGCGCGAAACTTCCGCACAGCGTCCAGTACCATCGGAGGGGTCATGCCCGCCTCCAGTGCTCGGTGCGAGGACGCCTGGATCGTCGGGCCGTCTGCCAGGGGGTCCGAGAAGGGGATACCCACTTCGATCACATCTGCGCCGCCGCGCGCCACGGCGGCCATTATCTCATGGGTGCGCTGCGGCCAGGGGTCCCCGGCCGTCACGAACGCCACAAGAGCCTTCTCGTTCTTCGCGCGCAGCGCAGAAAATGTCTCGTCAAAACGCTTCATTCGCAGTAAACGCGCCCGTTAGCCCCGCGCGCTCGGTCCCCTTCCTGCATACGACTCGTCCTCCTCCTCTTCCGTCACCACCACAGAGCGGTGCCGCGCACGCCACAGCGCCGCGCCACGCTCCAGGCCGAAGCCCCAGAGCAGGCTGTTGTACACCGGTGCGAGGTTAACGCCGAATTCCAGGTCGGCCACGGGGTGCGTCAGCGGAGCGCCCAGGAGTCGCGCGAAGTTCCACAGAAGCGCAGAACCGCGATCGCCCGGGAAATTAAGGTATAGCCATGCATCCAGGCACAGGTACGCCGCGAAGTGCGTAATCGCCAGGAGCATGAAAAGCCAGAACCGGATTCGCATGGTGGTGTCTCCCTATTCGTCCTCGCGGTTGAGGACACCGCGCAGCCAGTCGGGGAGGTCGTCGCCGCCCTTTTCCCCTTCTCCGTCGGTCTGCTTCAATCCTTCCAGAAGCGGGTCCAGGTCGCCGGACGCGTGCCGCGCCGCCTGCTCCGTGACATATGCCGCGACCCGCTCGCGATCCGCCGGGGATACGCCGGTCGCGCGCCACCCATGGACATCCCAGGCGAAGCCGCCGAAGCCCAGGACATCGCGCAGGAAGCGTTCGCTCGGGACCATCAGGTCACGCACCGTCTTCTCCAGGGAGAGTGCAGGGGCCAGATCGACCAGCAGGTGCAGGTGGTCCGCCACCCCGCCTACCGCCAGCACGCGCACGTTGAACGTCTCGGCGTAGCGTGTCACATACGGCACGCACCGCTCAATGGCCTCCTCGGTGAGCGCCACCGTCTCCGGGGCGCTCACAGGCCAGACCAGATGCACCAGCACCTCTACCCCGTCCGGCCGCACGATGGGCATAAGAGCCGCCTACCCTTCCGCCGCATCCAGCATCGCCAGGCGCTTGCTCACGGCGTCCACGTCCTTATCGCCGCGGCCGGAGAGGTTCACCACCAGCACCTTGTCCTTGCCCAGCGTCGGGGCTAGTTTGCGCACGTACGCAAAGGCGTGCGCGGTCTCCAGCGCCGGGATGATGCCCTCGGTGCGCGCCACCCAGCCGAACGCATCCAGCGCCTCGGCGTCGGTCACGCTCACGTACTCCGCGCGCCCGCGGTCCTTGAAGTACGCGTGCTCCGGGCCGACCCCGGGATAGTCCAGCCCCGCCGAGACGCTGTGCGCCTCCGCAATCTGCCCGTGCTCGTCCTGCAACAGGTACGTCTGCGAGCCGTGGAGAACGCCGGGCCGCCCCGCTGTCAGCGTCGCGGCGTGTCGCCCGGTGGTAACCCCCTCGCCCGCCGCCTCGATGCCGATCAGGCGCACCGACTCGTCCTGCCCGAAGGGGTAGAAGATGCCCATAGCGTTCGAGCCGCCACCGACGCAAGCGAGAACGGCGTCGGGCAGTTTGCCCTCCTTGGCCAGGATCTGCTCCCGCGCTTCGCGTCCGATCACGCTCTGGAAGTCGCGCACCAGAGTCGGGAAGGGGTGCGGCCCCACCACCGACCCGATGATGTAGTGCGTGTCGCGGACGTTGGTCACCCAGTCACGCAGCGCCTCGTTAGTAGCGTCCTTCAGGGTCCGGGTGCCGCTCTCCACCGCGCGCACCTCTGCACCCAGAAGCCGCATCCGGAAGACGTTCAGCGCCTGCCGCTTCACGTCCTCAGCCCCCATGTAGACCACACAGGAGAAGCCGAACTTGGCGCAGACGGTCGCGGTCGCGACCCCATGCTGGCCCGCGCCCGTTTCCGCGATGATGCGGGGCTTGCCCATGCGCCGGGCGAGGAGTATCTGCCCGATGGTGTTGTTGATCTTGTGCGCGCCGGTGTGGCAGAGGTCTTCCCGCTTCAGGTAGATGCGGGCCCCGCCCAGTTCCGCCGTCATCTTGTCCGCGAACGTCAGCGGCGTGGGCCGTCCCACGTACTCACCCAGCAGCGACTCGAACTCGGCCTGGAACGCCGGGTCCTTTTTCGCGGCCTCGTACTGCTCCGCCAGTTCATCCAGCGCGGGGATCAGCGTTTCGGGCACGAAGCGCCCACCGAAGGCGCCGAAGTGCCCCAGGGCATCGGCGGTGGAGGTAAAAGTTGCCATCACACAGGCTTCCTAATCACGGGAAACAGCGCGTTTCCTTGTAAACGTCGTACTCGTCCGGCCGGTCGGAACGGTTCTTAAGCGCTTCCTCAAGCAATGCCAGGACAGCCTGCCCTTCGTTTGCCTGGACAGGATGCAGGGAGACCTCCGGGCGGGGATACTTTTTCCGTTATACAGCAGATTTGGCGTGATGCCCCGGCCATGAGTGGTGAAGGCGGCGGGGGCTTCCACGGCGGCAGTCTGAACCTGACTAATCCCCCGGCGACAGGAACTGCGGCGGCACCTCGTCCACGAGCCAGACGCCGTTGTCGGAGACGTAGAACGCATGCCCGGCCTCGGACATCGCCTTCGCGGCCACAGCGAAGATCACCGGGCGACCGTGCCGCGCGCCGACCCTGCGCGCCGTTTCCACGTCCTTTGAGAGGTGGACATGGTGGCGGTTCATCTTCTTCAGCCCCTCCGCCCAGACCACGTCTGCGGTCTGATGGCCCGTGCCGTGGTACAGGACGTCCGGCGGCGCCACGGGGACCAGACCCAGGTCTACCTCCACGCTGTGGCCCTGGTTCGCCCGAATGCGGGTGCCGGTCTCGTCGAACGAGAACCGCTTCTTGTCGTTCCGCGCGACCACCTCATCCAGTTCGGCGCGGCTGACGGACATCCGGTTCGCGGCGCAGGCCGCCAGCAGGGCGTCCACCGACACCCAGCCGCCCTCTTCCAGTGTCAGGCCGATCCGCTCCGGGGCGTGCCGCAGGTGCTTGGACAGGTACTTGCTGACCTTGACCATCCGTTCTTCCGTCATGTGTTTCTCCTTCGCTGCCGTCGTCACGCGCCCGGCTTTATCCAGGCCAGGTCTCTCCGTGCGACCGGCATGCCGCAGCTCTCATAGAGCGCCGTCGCGGCCGGGTTCTGCGCCACGGACGCTACCCAGGCGGTTGTCGCGCCGAGCGCCCGGAGTTGGGCGAGGCCGAAGAGCACGAGCGCGCGGGCCAGTCCCTTCCGGCGGTGGGCCGGGTCGGTAGACACCGGCTCGAACAGGCCCGCGCCGCTCTGCTCGTCGAGCCAGCAGTTCGCCGTCGCCGCGAACGCCCCGTCGCCCGGCCCCTCCACCACAATATCGAGTTCGGGCCGGTATCCCGGCGTCCGCTGCAGGCGGCCATAGAGTTCTTCGGTCATCTTCGTCGATTCCCAGCCCGCCCGGTGGCCGCGGATGCGGGCGTCCACCTCGGCGGGACCGGACCGCAGGTGCCGCACCACATAGCCCTCCGGGAGTACGGGCGCCTCGATGGGACCTTCCGCGTCGAGGCGGCGCAGGTGGCCGTTCACCCACTCAGCCTCCTTGCGCGTATAGCCGCGCGCGGTCAGCACGGCCTCCGCGTCGCGGTCGTGCTCGGCCGCGTACGTGGTCACCGCCGCGCCGGGGACCTGCTCCTCGGCCCAGGCGAGCATGTGCGCGCGCAGGCCTACGCCGTCGCCGGCCCCGACCTGCACCTCCAGCGTAGCCGTGCCCGGCTCCCACTCCGCGAAGCCCAGGAGGTCGCCGCCACCGCTCGCCTCTTCCCAGAGCCAGAGCATCTTCTCGTAGGACGGTTCGCGGAGCCGCCAGAACAGGTCGCCGGGGTGGTAGTGTGCGGAGGGCGCCCGCGCCGGGTGCCAGGCTGTTTGCAGGAGCGCCACCATGCGCGCCAGGTCGGCGCCGGAGCTGCCGTCGTAGGGGCGAACGCGAAGTTCGGAGAGGCGGGGGGATGTCGGGTGGTTCATAGCGGGTCGGCCGCTCCCGCGGCTCTCGAAACCGTATCGCGCCCCCGCCCGAGCGCGCTAAAGACGCGGCGGGTTGTGTACCTGATGGCCGGCGGCGGTCAGAGCATCCACGGCCGCCTCCAGGCTGGTCTCCTGCACCAGGAGATAGTCTGTGTCGAACGTCGAGACGGCGAACAGGGGCACGTTCGCCTCCGCGAGCGGCGTGCAGAGCGAGGCGAGAATGCCGACCTGCGAGAAGTCGAGCGGACCGGCGACCTCGAAGACGTGCCACCCAGTGTCCGTGCAGGCAGCGACCGACGGCGGGACGCTAGCTGCCGGACAGACGACGGAGAGTTCCTTCCCGGTGCGCGTGACGGATACGAAGGAGCCGACCGCCCAATCGGGCGTCCCGGCGTCGGGGGCGAATCGGCAGATCGCGTACCGTTCAGGGAGCAGGGTCAGGCTTAAATGCATGGTTCGTTCATTCCGGCGTAACGAGGACCGGGGCGGTCCGCACCAGTTCCAGCGGCCCGAGGCGCAGCCCCTCCCCCTCGATGTGCAGACGCGCCAGCGTCGGCTCGCTAACCCGGGCGCCGTCGGTGAGGTGAATCGCGCGGTACCACGGAGGCGACGCCGTGGCGCCCCGGGAGTTCCCGCGCGCCGCGCTCTGATTCAACCCCGCGATCGCCGCGGTCACATGCGCCGGGAGTCCGGAGGCGTGCAGCGTCACCGTGACAGGGGTAGTCACCGGCCTTCCGTCCTGCATGCGGGTGATCAGGCGTGTGTAGGTCATTGCCTGCGCCCCGGTGGCGATTCCCCCACTTCGGCGCGCCCGCGGCGCGCTCCTCATCTCCAGATAGAAGCGTGCGGCCTGCTCCTCCCCGCCGCTTGCCGCGGGGAAGTGAATAGCAAACTCGCGCCCGAACGGCCCGAATGGGGAGCGTCCGGAAGCGCCGCGGAACGGGCGGCCACCGCCCGGGACCGGTGGCATCCACTGGGCAATCGAGATCGGGGCGGAGCTTCCCCCCGCCTGAGCCGAGGCGTTATGTCCGACTCCGGGGGGCAACGGCACCCGAATTTTGACGCCGGACCGACGCCCTATCCCCCACTCGGCGGTGGGCAGCAGGCGCACGCGCACCGTGCGCGGCGTGCGGCTGTCACCGTCCTCCAGGAACCGCCAGATGGTGAGCCCGGCGCCACCCACCAGCACGACCGCATAGGTCGTCAGCACCACCAGCCAGCGCGGAACTCCCCCCGCACGTTGCGCGCGAGGCGGTTCCGGCCCTGGCCGTCCCTTTATCGCCGCCCGATACCTTTGTGCGAACGTTCTCATGTGCGAGCGAGCCTCCTCCGCGCGCCCGCCCCGGGCGCCGCGGCGATGAAGAAACGCCGTACCACTGCTGCGGCCGCTGTCGCTGCTCAGGCTTACCGATTCCGCGCGGGGTCAGGTTCCCAGGGCAAGGTCTGCTTCGCGGACGGCCCGGATGAACCGGCGCAGCTTGTCGTGATCCTTGCGCCCCGGCTCGGCCTCCACACCGCTGGAAACGTCCACCATGTAGGGCCGAACGGCGGCTACTGCCTCCGCCACGTTCTCGGGCGTCAATCCTCCCGCCAGCACCACGGGCAGACCGAGGTGCTTGACCTGTTTTGCCAGTTCCCAGTTGAAGGTGTGCCCGGTCCCCCCCAGGGCGTTTGGCGCGTAGGCATCCAGCAGGAGCAGTTCCTTCGGGTCCGTGTCCGTCACGATCGCCTTCACGCTCTCCTCGTCGCGGATGCGGAACGCCTTGATGGGGACGGGCGTGTGGCGATAGGGTGCAAACGCGCCGCCCTGCACGGTGGGCGGGCCGTGGTAGTACTGGATGGCGTGGAGTTCCGGGGGGCCGGAGAAGTCGGAGGGGGGCGTGTCGAAGACGCCGACGCGCCACACAAGCGGCGGGACATCGTGCATCAGGCGCCGGGCCGCGCCGCGGTCGCTCCCGATAAAGCGGGGCGACTCGGGCACGAAGATGAACCCCAGAGCGTCCGCCCCGTATGCACACGCCGCCCGAGCATCCTCGTCGTTGGTGATGCCGCAGATCTTGATACGCGTCAAAGTTTCCACCGTCCTTGTGGAGTTGGCTGACAGCGACTAAACCGAGCGAAAATCATGGTGGTATGATACCGCGCCATGACCGATACCTATCTGTGCGTACCCGGTCGCGTTCCCGGAGTAGGGTAGGTCTTCGTACGGTGGACGTACAACTATAAGGCTCACCGGCTCCAGAACCACTTCATCTGGGCGCTGCTCCCCCGGCAGAGGCCGGGCGGGCAGTCGTGATTACTTTTGGAGACCACCTTATTCATGCCCGGGCAGTCCGCCGTCGTAGCCGAAGCCGTCCGCGTCAACATAGGGAAGTGGCGTGACCGTCTTATCGACCTGTCACGACGCAACCCGCTGCTTACCCGCTCCCCCTCGGCCCGCAACGTCGTGGACCTGCGCGGATGGTCGCTACCGGAGATCTACGACCGACTCACGGCTCCCCGAAAGAAGTTGGTGCTGGTCCCCCGCCCCGATAAGCACGACAGGGACGAGGAGAGCGGCGCCACCGTGACTCCGCCCCCTGCTCTACCGACCGGGCATCTCCCCCTTCCGGACCAGGCGCTGAAGGTCGTGAACACCCTGCGCCTTAAGGGGGCGTCCGCACAGCGGGAACAGGGCGTCAACGTTCTTTTTGTCGCCTTCGGCATGCTGGAGTGGCCGGACCCGGAGCCGACCCGGAGCGGCGTCCTGCGCTCACCGATATTCCTGGTACCGGTCGCCGTGGAGCGGGTATCGAGTCTGCCGCACTTCACCCTCAAGAAGACTGAGGACGAGATTGTTCTCAACCCGACACTGGCCTACCGTCTCGCGCTGCCCGACGTTTCTGTAAACTTGCCGCCGTTCCCGGACGAGGACGCCCTGGACCCACTCGCCTATCTGGACGAGGTGGAGAAGGCAATCGCCGGGCGAACCGGTTGGACCGTCCGCCGCGACGCTTATCTCGGAGCGTTCCACTTCCTCAAGTTCGTGATGTACCGGGACCTGGAGGCGCAGATGCAGCGCGCCTGCTGGCACCCGGTTATCGCTGCTATCGCCGGGGACCGCACGGCACTCGACCGTCTGCCGACCGTTGCCGTTCCCGACCCGGAGAGCCTGGACCCGGTGCTGTCGGAGGCGAAGGAGCCACTGCACTCGGTACTGGACGCGGACCCCAGCCAGCAGCGGGCCATCCTTGCCGCCAAGCGCGGCCAGAGTTACGTGTTGCAGGGGCCACCCGGCACCGGCAAGACCCAGACCATCGCGAACATCATCGCCGAACTGATCGCCGACGGCAAGCGCGTCCTGTTTGTGTCGCAGAAGCAGTCCGCCCTTGACCAGGTCGAGGACCGACTGGAAAAGAAGGGACTGGGTGACCTGTGCCTGGAGGCGCACTCCCACAAGGCGAACAAGAAGGACATCGTTGAGCAGCTGCGCGCGGCGTACAATGCGGTCGCCTCGACCAGGAACCACCGACGCAGCAGCGATGTCGGCGGGAAATATGTGGCTCTCAACACCCAGCGCCACGCCTTGAACGCCTATGTGCAGGAGTTGCACCGGGTCCGTGAGCCGCTGGGACTTTCCGTGTACGACGCCAACGGCATCGTCGCCGCTGAGACCGTCGCGAGCGCGCCCGATCTGCCGTTTGTCTTCCTGCGCCCCGAGGAGGTGTCCGCCGCCGACTACGCCGACGCCGAGCGTCTGGCCGACGCTCTGGCGGCGTTCGCCGACATCTTTCACGAGGTGGACACGCACCCATGGCGGAGCATCCGCGCCGACCGCTTCTCGCTCGATCTCCAGACCACCGTCCGCACGACGCTGAACGATCTGCTCGAAATCACCGATCTGCTGAAGCGCCGAAGCAATGCCCTCGCCCGCGAATGCGGGCTGCCCGAGCCGCCCGACACGGGCCTTTCCGGCGTGGACCGTCTCCTCCCGATCGCGGACGCGCTCACGACCACGCCCCGCCCCCCGCGCGCCTGGCTGACGGATTCGTCGCTGGACGCTCTTCGCGACGAGGCTCGTCAGGCCCGCGACCGGTATCGCGCCTTTCTCGACGCCCGGCGCGCTCTGCTTGCCGTCTACACCGACGCCCTGCTCGCCCGCGACGCCTCCGAGCTAACCGATCTGAGTGAGCGACTGGGCGGACGCCACGAGGCCGTACTTGCCCGCGCACTTGGCACATCGGCGTGGCGCGACGCGGCGGCTCGTCGTCAGCCAGAGTGGGACGCGCAACTGGACCGCGCCCTGTCCGGCGCGGAGCGCCTGAGCCGCGCCCGGGCGGCAACGGCTCGTTTGTGCGACCTGGACGATACCGACACGCTGGCGGCGGCGCAGTATGCCCTGCGTGTCGCGGACCTCGCGACAACGGACCCGCGCCCCGAGCCCGGCTGGTTCGTTCCCGGCGCCCTCGCAGAGCTGACGGCCCGCGCGAAGGAGGCCGGGGAGCGTCACGAGCAGTACCGAGCGCGTCGCGCGGAGCTGCTCTCGGTGTACGAGGAAGGCGTCCTCGGGCTGGACCTGCCCGCTCTCGTCGCCCGGTTCGGCGCCGACTACGCCGGGCCGCTGCGCTTTCTCAAGCCCGGCTTCTACCGGGATCGCAAGCTCGTTCGTCTCCACCTCAAGGCGGGCATACCGCCCGCCGAACGCGACCTCCTTGCCGATCTCCGCCTGGCTCAGAGCGTAACCGAGGGGGCACGCTGGATCGAGGAGAACCGCGCGGCACTCGCGGGCGCGTTCGGCGCATTTCACTACCGGGGGGTAGATACCGACTGGCAGCGCCTGACGACCGCGCTCTCCCAGGCCGAGGCGGTGACGCGCGCGTTCCCCGGCGGGCGCGTGCCCGCGGTACTCGTGGATCGGATCGTCGCCTCCGGCCCGGCAGTGGATGCGCTGCGCGATCAGGCGGAGACGCTGCGCCAGAGTCTCAACGATTTTCAGGACCGGACGACGGCGCTGGAGGCGTGGCTCCCCGCCCTGGGAGACCTGCCGTTCACAGACGCGCCCCTCCCCCATGCCCCGCTCAGCGCGCTGCGCGACTGGCTCAGCGATATCCGTTCCCGGCTCGCCGATCACCAGGAGGCCCGCGCCGCCGTTCTCGCCCTGCGCCACGAGCGACCGAGCGACGAGGACGTTCCGTCCGCCGCGCTTGCCGCCGCCACGACAGAAGCGCGGCGGCTCCAGGAAGAAGGCGCGGCCATCATGGCGGAGGAGGAGCGGATGCGCTCCCGCTATGCCCACTTCTTCGCGGGCCTGGACACTGACTGGGAAGTGCTCCTTGCCGCGTTGGGATGGGCCTCCGCCACCCGTGCTCTCTTTGGCAAGGACGCCCCGCCCGACGGCTTCCTGCGCCTCGCCTGTGCGGATAATACCGGGGGAAACGGCGCAGGCTCGTTCGCCTCTGCCGCTCTTGCGAACGTCGCCGCACAGCGGACCTCGCTGGCCGAAGCGCGCGGACGCCTCCTGCCCGTCCTCGCGACGCTCGAAACCCTGTTCGCCCCAGAAGTCCTGCCGGACGCGCAGGCGTCGTTCGGCGCGTGGGGGGAGTGGCTGGAGGAGCGCGCCACGCGCATCGCCGACCTGGAGCGGTGGATCGACCTCCAGTACCTGCGGCGTCAGTGCGAGCGGGCGGGCCTTCTGTCGTTCTACGACGTGGTGACGCACCGGCAGTTACCGGGCGATCAGGTGGTCCCGGCCTTCCGCAAGCGGTTCTACCGGCTCTGGCTGGACGCCATCACCGACGCCTCCGAGCCCCTGCGCCGCTTCCGCGGCGAGGATCACGAGCGGGTCGTCCGCCGCTTCCAGGCGCTGGATGAGAGCGAGATCACGGACGCGCCGGGACGGGTGTTGGAGAAGGTCGCGGCGCGGCGGAAGAACCCGCACGTTAATGTGGGCGAAATGCGCATCCTGCGCGACCTCCTGGCCCGACAGCGGCGGCTACCGCCGATTCGACGTATTCTGGCGAGCATCTCCCACATCCTGTTCGACTACAAGCCGTGTCTGATGATGTCGCCGCTTTCGGTGAGCCTGTACCTGGACGCCGACGCCCTCCAGTTCGATGTGGTGATCTTCGACGAGGCGTCCCAGGTCTTTGTGGAGGACGCCCTCGGGGCCATCCTGCGCGCCAAGCAGGTCATCATCGCGGGCGACACACGCCAGTTGCCCCCAACATCGTTCTTTCAGAGCCTGCAGGGGGACCAGAGCGGGGACGAGGAGGACGAAGAGGACTTCGCGGCGCAGGTGACCGGCGTCAGCGGCACCGGCTATGACAGCATCCTGAACGCCGCGGACGCGATCACGCAGCCGCATATCCCCGGTTCAGGCCAGATGTACGAGGCGAGTTTTGCGGAGCACTGGCTGCTGTGGCACTACCGGTCGCGGCACGAATCGCTGATCGCCTTCTCGCGCCGCTGGTTCTATGACACCCCGCCGCTCAAGACCTTCCCGGCGGCGCGGCCCGGCACCGCGGTTTCGTTCGTCCACGTCCCCGACGGCGTCTACTACGGGGGCGACAAACAGTCCCGGACGAACCCGGTCGAGGCGGCGCGCGTGGTGGACCTGGTGATTGACCAGCGGCTCCGTGAGCCCTCCTTATCGGTGGGGGTTATCACCTTCTCCGAGGCGCAGCAGCGGGCCGTGCTGGAGGAGATCGAGAAGCGGACGGCGGTAGACCCGTCGCTGGCCGCCGTGCTGTCGGCGGACGAGGAGACGGAAACGCTGTTCGTCAAGAACATCGAAACCGTCCAGGGCGACGAGCGCGACGTCGTGTTCCTGTCGGTCGGGTATGCGCGCGACGCGAACGGCGGGATGCGGATGAACTTTGGCCCGTTGAACCGCGACGGCGGCGAGCGCCGACTGAACGTCGCCGTTTCCCGTGCCCGCGAGAAGATGACGGTTGTCAGCTCCATCCTGCCGGGTGACATTGACCTCACCCGGACCGATAAAACCGGCCCCACCCGACTCCGCGAGTTCCTGCAATACGCCCTCACCGGCGCGCTCGACCAGAGCAGTACGTCGGTAGTCCCCGAGCGGGGCATCTTCGAGAAGGCTGTGGAGACGGCGCTCGCCCGGCGCGGTATCCCCACCGTACAGCAAGTCGGGATGTTCGAATACCGCGTGGACCTGGCCATTCCCGACCCGAAGGACCCGGAGCGCTTCCTGCTTGGCATCCAGTGCGACGGCCCGATGTACGCCGGGGCGGAGACGGCGCGCGCTCGCGAACGGCTGCGCCCGGCGGTACTGGCCGGCATGGGGTGGCGGGGGCGTCTCTACCGGATGTGGTCCTGCGACTGGGTGCGCGACCCCGAGCAGGAGATGGCGCGACTGATGGACGCCCTGGACCGCGCGGCCCGCGGCGAGGAGCTAGATGCCCCGGCGCCCGTCACACTACCCGTGCATCCGCCTGAGGAGGGCAAGGCAACCGACGGTGCCGCGCCCGCGCTGGACGCAGCCGGGAATGCCGCCGCCCCGGATGCCCCGGGACGCGGGCTGCCGCCCGGCGTGACCTACTTCTCGCCGGTGAGCGTTCGCCTCCCGGGCGGTCAGAACGCGCTCTACGGCACCGGCGACGCAGAGGTATCGGAGCGCGAAGCCGCGCTGGCCTACATTGTCCAGCAGGAGGGCCCACTGCCCCTGCCGGTCGCGGCGCAGCGGATGACGGAGGCGGCGGGCCTGACGCGCACCGGGCCGCGCATCAAGAGCATCGTCGAGCAGACAGCGCTCGCCCTCATGCGTAGCGGACGTATCGAGAAGCGCGGGGACTTCCTCTGGCCTGCCGGAATGGGGACGCCCCCCGCCCGAATCCCTCGCCCCGGCGACGAACCGCGCCCGGTGGAGCAGATCGCGGTGGAGGAGGTCGTGGAGATTATGGTGGCGCTCCTGAAGGACGCCATCGGCGTTACCCATGAGGAGGCGGTGGAGGCCACTGCCCGGCTCATGGGCTATCAACAGACCGGTTCGCAAGTCCGCCAGCGCATCGAGGACGCCATCGCGCTCCTGGAACTCGACACCCGCGCGGATGTCCGCAGCGGACAGGTGCGGGCATTGGAGCTGTAAGGAGGCGGGGCGGCGCGAGGATGGGGCCAGCGACGGCGCGTCGGAGAGCGGTGAGGACAACGGGGCGGACCCGGACGCGGACCTGGTGCTGCGCGACTTCGCCGAGACGCTGGCGACGGAGACGGTGGGGA
>CALEKU010000162.1 GCA_937902745.1 uncultured Armatimonadota bacterium | reverse complement strand
GCAGCGCGGCAGGCGCGCGGCGGGGGGAGCGCCGGGGTGCAGGTGCGGCGCCTGGCATCTGGAGGGGAGACGTATGCGGTGACGCGTCGCCTGCGCCTGGACTGGGACCTGAAGACCGGGCTCTGGGAGGCGCGCTGGCCGGCTGGCGGCGCCTCCGCCGCGCGGATGCGCGGGGCGTCCTGCGCGGTGCGGCTCGCGGACGGGACGGAGTTGAAAGCGGGGGACTACCCGCGCCATGAGTGCGGGGCGGCCGACGTCGTTCCGGTTCGGGACGCGTTTGGGGCGGGGACGCAGGTTACGGTGCGTCATGTGGGCGCGTCGGGAAAGCCGGAGCTGCGCCAGCGGTTCCGGCTCTATCCGGACCTGCCCTACTTCCTGGTGCGGCTCGAAGTGGTCAGCGCCGCGCCGGTCGCGACGAACCACGTCGCGCCGATCGTCGTGGACGACGGCAGCGGCGGGGGCGGCCTGCACCTGGGCAGCGGCGCGGACGATGCGCCGCTGCGCACCCTGTTTGTGCCGTATGACAACGACGCCTGGGTGCGCTACGACTCCGGTGCGGTGGCGGAGAGCTACGGGGTCACCGCGGCGTTCGACAACGCGAGCCGCCGCGGGTTCGTGGTCGGCTCGGTGACGCACGACCTGTGGAAGACCGGCATCGCGATGGGCGGGCACGGCCCGGGGCGCCTGGAGCGGCTGCGGGTATACGGCGGCGCCACGAGCGCACAGACCCGGGACTCCCAACCGCACGGCCGGGTCTCCGGCAAGGTCGTCGCCTCGCCCCTGGTGTTCGTCGGCTACTTCCCCGACTGGCGCGACGGGCTGGAGGTCTTCGGCCGTGCAAACGGGCGTCTTCAACCGCCGCTGGCCTGGAAGGAGCCGGGCGGTGTCCCGTTTGGCTGGAATAGCTGGGCGGCGCACAAGGAGAAGGTCGCGCAGACGGACTATCTGGCCGCGTCGGACTTCTTCCGTGACACTCTCCAGCCGCGCGGCTTCGCCGACGCCCGCGGCGATGTGTACCTCAATCTGGATTCCTACTGGGACAACCTGACCGAGGCGCAGATCGTGGAGGCGGTGCGGCATGTCCGCGCCAACGGGCAGAAGGCGGGCATCTACTGGAGTCCGTTCGTCTGCTGGGGGGGCGACCTGAGCCGTCCGGTGGAGGGCACGGACGGGCGCTACTCCTACGACGAGATTCTGCTTCGGGACTCTGAGGGCGCGCTGCTGCCGGAGCTGGACGGCGGCCGCTCCATCGACCCGACGCACCCGGGGGCGCTGCTGCGGACGGACGAGATGCTGCGGCGCTTTGTGGCCTGGGGCTTCGACTTTGTCAAGCTGGATTTTCTCAGCCACGGCGCGCGCGAGGGGAAGCACTTCGACGCGAAGGTCCCGACCGGCACCGCGGCGTACCACATCGGCATGCGGCGCGTGCTCGCCGCGCTGACCCCGGCCCGGGTGGGGCGTCCTTTCTTTATCAGCCTCTCGATCGCCCCGCTCTTCCCCGGGGGCTACGGCCACAGCCGGCGCATCTCTTGTGACGCTGCCGGGGGCGTGGGCGCGACGGAATATATGCTCAACTCCCTGACCTATGGCTGGTGGGCGCAGGGGGGACTGTACCACTACAACGACCCGGACCATACGGTGCTGTACCAGGAGCGCGGACAGCGGACGGTGAGCGAGGCCGAGGGGCGCAGCCGGCTGAACGCGTCGGTCATCAGCGGCACGGTCCTGCTGCACGGGGACGACCTGACGCAGGAGGCGGCGCGGGAGCGCGCCGTCGCGCTGCTGACGAACGCGGAGGTCAACGCGCTGGCCCGCGCGGGCGTTCCGTTCCGGCCGGTGGAGGGCGACACCGGGTCGAAGGCCGCGGACGTCTTCGTACGGCACGATCGGGCGTCCGGCCGCTGCTACGTGGCGCTCTTCAACCACCACCCTTCGGAGGCGCGGACCGGGGCGCTGGACCTGGCGCGGCTCGGGCTGGACCCGGGCGCGGACTACGAGGCGCGCGACCTGTGGGCGAAGCGGGTCACACGCGTGCCGCGGGGCAAGCTGCCGGTGGACCTGCCCCCCGCCGACTCCACCATTCTGTGCCTGAGCCGGGTGTAAACGCCGGCACGGTCGGCCGCGCTTCTTCAGGTCCTCTTCAGGTTCTCTTGATAGCCTGAGGGCATGGCACGCGTGCTGCTGATAGAGGACGAGGAGCTGCTCGGGGCGACCGTCCGGGAGGGGCTGGAGAACGACCGCTTCTCAGTAGTCTGGGAGACCACCGGGCGCGCTGGGGCGGAGCGGGCGCGGGAGGGGGGCTTCTCCCTGATTCTGCTCGACATCCTGCTCCCCGACGGCGACGGGTGGGAGGTCTGCCGGGCGATCCGCCGGCGCCGGGACACGACCCCCATCCTCATGCTCACGGCGCTCGACTCCGTGGACGACCGCGTGAAGGGGCTGGAACTGGGCGCGGACGATTACCTCCCCAAGCCCTTCGCCCTGAAGGAGCTGCGCGCCCGGGCGCGGGCGCTCCTGCGGCGCGAGCAGGTACACAAGGCGCGGATCATTCGGGTTGCGGACCTGGAGATAGACACCACGGCCCGGTGCGTGACGCGCGGCGGGCGCGAGGTCCCCCTGACGGCGCGCGAGTACACCCTGCTCGAAGCCCTGGCCGCGCACGAGGGGCGTATCCTCTCCCAGGAGCGCATTCTCGGGCAGGTCTGGGGGCAGTCCTGGGGCGATGACGGCACGGCGGCGGGCTCCAACACGGTCGAGGTCTACGTTTCCCAGTTGCGCAAGAAGCTCGGCGCGGACCGGGAGTGCCGCCTGATCCACACGGTCCGCGGCCTGGGCTACACTCTGCGCGCGCCCGAAGGGTACCGCGGTTGAGGCTCCGCGCGCCGGGGCGTCGCCTGCCGGTGCGGGTCGTCCTCATGCTCTGGGGCGTGGGGGTGGTCGGCGCCGTACTGCTGATCCTGGGGGGCGCGGTGCGGGTCACGGTGCGGGCCTACCTTCTGGCCAGCGTGGACCGCGAACTGGCGACCCGCGCCGACTTCTTCGCCGCTTCGCAGCGGCTGCCCGTTCCCGTGCCGGGCGGGCAGGGACGGGGGCAGCCAGCGCGGGTTCCTTTGTTCGGAGCGCCGCCGCCAGAGCCTCCGCGGCGGCCCCGCATCCGTCCCAACGATCCGTACTTCCCACGCACGTTCCGCGTGGAAGAAGAGGGCAGCGCCCCGCCGCCACCGCCGCCCTACGCGCCCTGGGATGAGGCGGCCCTGGAGCGGGCGCGGTTGGGCGAGGCGGTCTACTCGACGGTGCGCACGGGCGACGAATCGCTGCGCATACTCTCCGCTCCCCTGCCGCGTCGGCACGCCGATTCGGCCCGCCGGGACGTGGTGCAGATGCCGTTTCGCCTGACCGACATTGAGCGCGGCCTGGATGCGGTGGACCGAACCCTGCTCGCGCTGCTGCCGCTTGCCCTGCTCGCCACGGCGGGCGGCGGCGCCCTGCTGACGTCCCGCGCCCTCCGGCCCATTGAGGAGGCGCTGGCGCAGGAGAAGCGCTTCGTGGCGGACGCCTCGCACGAGCTGCGCACCCCGCTCGCCATCATACGGGCGGCGGCGGACCTGGGCCTGGAGGCGGGGGAGGGCGAGGCGGGGCGTGCGTCGGCCCACCGCGCCCTGGAGCGCATCGACGCCGCCACCGAGCGGGGCGAGCGGATTGTGGCGGACCTGCTGCTGCTCGCCCGCGCCGAGCGCGACGACGCCCACTCGGCGCTCGCCCTGGACCTGCGGCCCGTGCCCGTGGGGGACCTGCTCCGGCAGGCGGCGGAGCTGTTCGAGCCGGTGCGCGGCGGCCGGGTTATCTCGCTGGATGTTCCCGACCCGGCCCTGTGCGTGCTGGCGGATCGCCACCACCTCGGGCGTGTCCTGTCGAACCTGATCGACAACGCGGTGCGCCACACCGCCGAGGACACGGGGCGCATCACCCTCACCGCCCGCGCCGCGAGCGGCGGCCGCCTGGTCGCCCTGTCCGTGACCGACAACGGCACCGGTGTCCCCACGGAGGAGCTTCCCCATCTGTTCCGTCGCTTTTACCGCGCCGACGCCTCGCGGACCCGGTCGCGCGCCGCCCGCGGCGGCGGCGCGGGCCTGGGCCTCGCCATCGCCCGGGCGATCGTGGAGGCGCACCGCGGCATGATCACGCTCCGCAGCGTCCCCGGCGTCGGCACATCCGTCCTGCTTACGCTGCCCGCGCGGAAAAAGTGACGGCGCACGCACGCGCCGCTCCTCTCGAAGGAAGAGGCCGCCGCTTCTTGAGGAAGTCGGCGGCCTTTTTTTGCGGGTTACCGGGCGCGGGTGCTGCTGGCGAACCAGGCGCCGCGCCCGTAGGTCACGGCGTAGCTGCCGGATGCGCCGAGCGCAACCGAGGACACCGCGTACCCGCCGTCCTGAATGGTCGTCAGGGCGGTCGTCAGCGCGGCGGGGGTGTTCACGGTGTCGTAGCTGTTCGAACCGGCCACGACCGCCCAGGAGGACGACGGGCCGAGGGCGACGCGCCCGATCGTGCCCCCGGCGGCGGCGATCTGGTTCAGCCGGGTCGCCATCGCCGTTGGAATGCTCTTCGCGTAGTAGCCGTTCTGCCCGAAGGTGAAGATCCAGGCTCCGGACGGTCCCAGCGCGACCGAGGTAAGGGGCGCCCCGGTCGCCTGGACCTCCACCAGGTAGTCGTACATCGCGGTCGGGATGCCGCTCGTGGTCGCCCCGTGGTTGCCGTAGAGCACGACCCAGGCGTCGCCCGGCCCGAGCGCCACGGCCTTCAGCGTCTCGCCCACGGAGACCAGGCGGGTCAGTTCGTCCCGGAGGGACTGCGGTATGTCCCGTGCCTTCCACCTGTTTTCGCCGTGGAGGACGACCCAGGCATCGTCGGCGCTGCGAAGGGCGACGCCGGTGATCGCCTCCCCGTCCGCCACGATCTGCGCGAGCGTGTCGGTCAGCTTCGCGCCGTCGTCCGGTGGAGGCGTCGGGGTCGGGGTCGGCGTGGGGGTGGGTGTCGGGGTCGGATTGTAGATAGGGGGCGGCGTACGGATAGGCGTCGGAGTGGCAGTCGGCGTTGGCGTTGGCGTGGGCGCGGTGGTCCAGGTGGGCGAGGGGGACGGCGTCGGCACGACGATGACGCCGGGCGAGGACGACGCGGCCGGGGACGGCGTGGCGCTCGCGCTCGGGGTGGGGGTGGCGCCCGAAGCGCCCCCGGTGTTCGTACCCGAAACGAGATCGCTGCCTCCTCCCCCGCCGCCGCAGCCCGTCAGGTAGGTCGCCCCGAAGGCGACGGCGCCGAGGCAGAAGACGAGGGCGTCGGCGGCGCGGAACGCGCGCCGGGGCGACCGGGCGCGCCGGCGCGCGGGCGTTGGGTTCTTGCGCGACATAACTTTCTCCTTACGGGCGGGGACGGCGGGGCGGCACGCTTCTCGCCGCCCCGCCGCCTCTGGGATTTCCCCATTTTATGCACCCAACCTGAAACGAGCCTGAAGGCGCACCGGGTGACTTTTTCGCCGCGTCTACCGGTCTTTACAACTTCTTTATAACCCTCCGCTATCCTGAGACCATACGCTGCTGCACGCAGCCGCAGCCGGGAAGAAGAGGAACGGAAAGAATGACACGCACCACGAAGACCACCACTGCCGCGGCCCTGGCCGCGATTGCCCTGGCCGGCTTTATCCCCGGCGCCGCCCTTGCTCAGGTCCCGCGGGGCGGGGCGGAGCGGAAGAACGGCAGCTACCGCCCCGTGGCGCCGCGCCCGTCGGTCCCGCGGGACCTGAGCAAGGGCGGCGCCCTCGGTAGGGTCGACAACGGCCGCCCGGGCATGGATCGGCGCGCCGACCGCGAGGAGGCGGAACGGCGGCAGAAAACGAAGAACGACTGGCGCAACCTGGCCATCGGCGCCGGGGGCGCGCTGGCCTTCGGGCTGATCCAGCGCGACCCGACCATCGCCTTCGCCGGGGCCGCCGGGGCGCTGTACTCCCTGCACCGCTATGAGCAGGATCGCAAGAGCCAGGATGCCCTGGCGCGGGCTCGCTCCGGCATCTTCTCGCAGGACCACTTCTACCGCGACGGCCGCCGCTACGAGCGCGAGACCGTGACGCGCGACGGGCAGCGCTACTACCGCTTCGTGCGGCGGTAGTGCGGAGGGTAAGAAAGGCCGGGGGCGCGGGCGCAAAGAGCGGCGCGGCCCCCGGCCGCCGCTGCCGTTCGGGGGGGCGGGGGAGAGGTACTATTACCTCGGGAGAAGCGCGACGTGAGAATCCTGCTGGTGGAAGACGAGGCGCCGATCGCCGCGATGATCCGGCGCGGTCTGGAAGGGGCGCACTACTCTGTGGACTGGGCCGCCGACGGCTCGGTCGGCCTGGAGCGGGCGCTCGCGAACACCTACTCCCTGATCCTGCTGGACCTGATGCTCCCGGGCGTGGACGGCTGGACCATCTGCCAGCGGCTGCGCGCCCGCCGGGACACGACCCCGATCCTCATGCTCACCGCCCGCGACGCCCTGAGTGACCGGGTGAAGGGGCTGGAGATGGGCGCCGACGACTACCTGCCCAAGCCGTTCGAGTTTCCCGAACTGCTGGCGCGGGTCCGCGCCCTGCTGCGCCGCGACAAGATTCATAAGGCGCGGGTGATCCGTGTCGCCGACCTGGAGATCGACACCGACACGCAGGAGGTGCGGCGGGCGGGGAAGCGCGTCACCCTGACCCCGCGCGAGTACGCGCTGCTGGAGGCGCTGGCGGCCAACGAAGGGCGCATCCTCACGCGCGACGCGGTGCAGGAGCGGGTGTGGATGGATGAGGAGGGGCACTCCAACGCCGTGAACGTTTACATCGGGCTGCTGCGCAAGAAGATCGACGAGGGGCACGACGTCAAGCTGATCCAGACGGTCCACGGCGTCGGGTACCGGCTGCGCCGCCCGGACGACGCCGGGGAGGACGCGTGAGGTGAGGGGCAGCCCGCTGCTCCCCGGCTCGGTGCGCGCGCGCCTGACGCTCGGCAGTGTGCTCGCGCTCGGCCTCATCCTGGTGGTGCTGGGGGGCGTTCTGCTTTACACGGCGCGGGCGGGCATCACCGACCTGGTGGACCGCGACCTGGCCCGCCGCGCGGACCGGTTCGTGCGCGACTGGCCCCCGCCGGAGAACGCACCGCCGCGCCGCCGCGACCGGACGGGCGATGCGGCGGCAAACCGGCCGCCGCGGCCGCCCCTGGAGGACATCCGGCCCGCCACGGCGGGCGAGGGCGCCGGCGGCGTGGACGTCGAGAGCCGGCCCGCGTACTGGTTCAAGGTGCTCGACCTGCAGGAGCGGATGTACTTCTCCGGTCGGAGCGACGCCGCCTGGGACCGGGCTGCGTTCGTGCGGGCCGTCGCGGGCGAGACCGGCTACTCCACTGTAGTCTGGGACGGCGAGCCGATCCGGGTCTTCTCCACGCCGCTGCGCCGCGAAGGGCGTGTGGAGGGCGTGCTCCAGATAGGGCGCCCCCTGGCGGAGATCGACCGGGTGCAGGAGCGGCTGGCGCGGGCCGTGTGGACCCTGGTGCCGCTGGCGCTGCTGGCGGCGGGGGGCGGGGGCGCGTACCTTACGGCGCGCGCCCTGCGCCCGGTGCGCGACCTGACGAGAGCGGCGGGACACATCGAGGCGCGGAACCTGTCGGAGCGGCTTCCCGCGTTGCAGGGCGGGGACGAGTTCTCCGAGCTGGCGGCGACGTTCAACGGGATGCTGGCCCGCCTGGAGGCGTCGTTCGAGCAGCAGCGGCGCTTCACCGCGGACGCCTCGCACGAGCTGCGCACGCCGCTGACCGTGATCCTGGGCGACGCGAGCTGGGCGCTCTCGGCGGAGCGGACGGGGGACGAGTACCGGCAGGCGCTGGAATCGGTCCGTCAGTCGGCGGGGCGGATGCGCCGGATCGTGCAGGACCTCCTGTTCCTGGCCGGCTCGGACGCCGGGCGGCTCCCGATGGAGGCGCAGCCGCTGCCCCTGGGCGCGATCCTGGAGGACGCCGCCGAGTCCGTCGCTGGCGCGGCAAAGGAGGGCAGCGCCACCGCTCCCGTCCGGCTCGACCTCCCGGAGGGGGAGACGCTGGAGGTGGTCGGCGATGCCGACCACCTAGTGCGCCTGTTCACCAACCTGATCGGCAACGCCGCCCGCCACACCCCGCCGGACGGCGCGATCACGGTCACGGCCCGGCCCGCCGACGGCGGCACCGGTGCCGCGGCAGCAGAGGTGGTCGTCACCGTGGCCGACACGGGCGAGGGCATCGCGCCGGAACACCTGCCGCACGTTTTCGAGCGCTTCTACCGCGCCGACGGCTCCCGCGCCCGCTCCGGGGGCGGCACCGGCCTCGGGCTGGCGATCAGCAAGACCATCGTCGAGGCCCACGGGGGGACGATTCGTATCGAAAGCGCCCCCGGTCGCGGGACCGTGGTCACCGTCACCCTGCCCCGCCCGTAACCCCGGATCCCCCCTTTTGCCCTCTTTATAACTCCTTTATAAACGCTCGGTAGCATGGAGAATAGAGCGAAAAAGGAGGCCAAACATGACCACAACACCCATAACCGGGAAGGCGCCGGCGTCGTTCGCGCGGCTGGTGTCGGTGCGGCGCCTGGCCGCCGTTGCCGCGGCGGTCGTGGCCACCGTTACCGGCGGGTTCCTGGCTGTCACCCGGGCCCGATCGTCCGCGGACGAGGGGACACAGTACCAGGTCGTGCGGGTCGAGGCCGGGGCGGTGCGCAAGACCGTTTCTGCCAGCGGCACCCTGCAGCCCTGGACCGTGGTGGACATCAAGTCCAAGGCGGGCGGGCGCGTGGACGCGCTGCTGGTCGAGGCGGGGGACGCCGTGAAGCAGGGGCAGGTCCTGGCCCGGATCGACCCCGCCGACACCCGGCTCACCGTGAACCAGGCGCAGGCGGATATCGAGGCGGCCCGCGCGAAGGAGCGCCAGAGCGTCTCCGCCTACGGGCTCCAGGTGCGCCAGGGCGAGATCGGCGTCCAGACGGCGCAGTCGCAGGTGCGCGCCGCGGAGGCCGCCCTGTCGGCGGCGCGGGCGCGCCTGAAGACGGCGCAGCAGGAGGCGCAGGCGCAGCCGGCGAAGACCAGCGCCGTCATTGCGCAGGCGCAGTCGGCTTACGAGGGCGCGGTGCAGCAGCGCCGCCAATTGGATGCAAGCCAGCAGCAGGAGCGCGTCGCCGCGCAGGCCGCGCTGGACCAGGCGGAGGCCGCGCTGAAGACCGCGGAGGCGAACCTGAGCCGGCAGAAGACGCTGCTGGCAAAGGGGTTCGTGGCGCAGCAGGTCGTGGACCAGGCGCAGGAGAGCTACGCGGTCAGCACGGCGAGCGTCGCCTCGGCGCGGGAGCGGGTGCGCTCCCTGGGGGCGCAGCAGACCGCCGCCCGTGCGGCGGCGGACGCCCAGGTGGCGCAGGCCCAGGCCGGGCTGAAGAGCGCCCGCGCGCAGTCGGCGGACGTGCAGAGCAGGAAGAACGCGGTGGCCGAGGCGCAGGCCGCGGTCCGGCAGGCCGAGGCGCAGCTGGCGCAGCAGAAGGACGGCCTGCGGCAGGCGCAGGCAAGTCTGGCCAACAACGACATCAAGCAGCAGGACATCGTCGCCGCCCGGTCCAGCATCGCCCGCGCCGAGGCGGCGCTGCAGAACGCGCAGACGACGCTGGAGCAGACCACGGTCCGCGCCCCGTCCGACGGCGTCGTCCTCCAGAAGTACGTGGAGCAGGGCACCATCATCACGTCCGGCCAGTCGATGACCTCGACCGGCACCAGCATCGTCCAGATCGGCGACACGTCCAAGATGTACGTCAAGGTCACGGTGGACGAGACAGATATCGCCAGCGTCTCCGAGGGGCAGCCGGTCGAGGTGACCGTGGACGCCTACCCGCGCGTGCCGTTCACCGGGAAGGTGGCGCGCATCGAGCCGCAGGCGCAGGTGGAGCAGAACATCACCACCGTCGCCGTGCGGGTCGAGATCGACAACACAGCGGAAGCGTTCCGGCTCCTGAAGCCGAACATGAACGCCACCGCGTTGTTCCTGATCGACCAGAAGGAGAACGCGGTCACCGTGCCCGCCGAGGCGGTACGCATGGACGACGGCGGCACCTACGTGGAGGTGGCGACCGGCGGCAAGCCCGCCCCCGCGGACCCGGGCTCGGATGCCCCGCCCCGCCCGGATGTGCTGGTGGGCGTGTCCGTGGAGCGGCGGCCGGTGACGGTCGGGCTGGAGGGCGACAATGGCGTCGAGGTGCTCACCGGCCTGGAGCCGGGTGAGATGGTCGTGACGCAGACCGTGGCGTCGGGCGATGCCCGGTCCGGCAGCGGCGGCGCGCGGCGCGGCGCGAGCAGCCCGTTCGGCGGCGGCCCGGGCGGTCCCCCGCCGGGTGGCAGTGGTGGCCCCCGGCCCGGCGGCGGTGGCGGTGGCGGTGGCGGGCGGCGCTGAGCGTGAGAAAGGGAGGGAGCACACCATGGCGGTCTATCTGATGGAAAACGCGCGCGGGGGGGCTGCCCCCCCGGCGCCGGTGGCGGACGGCGCCCCGCCGTCCCCGCTGGGCTCGGTCCTGGTCGGCGTCGCGATGGCGCTGCGGGGGCTGGCGGCGAACAAGATGCGGGCCGCGCTCACCATGCTCGGCATCATCATCGGCGTCGGCGCGGTGATCGTGGCCGTCGCCATCGGCTCCGGGTC
Organism: uncultured Armatimonadota bacterium; assembly: GCA_937902745.1. Classification (GTDB taxonomy): domain Bacteria; phylum Armatimonadota; class Armatimonadia; order Armatimonadales; family Armatimonadaceae; genus CALEKU01. The sequence continues at coordinate 21,741 of CALEKU010000162.1, read as the reverse complement.
GCGCGCCGCCGTGGCCGAGAGCATCCAGCGTCTCGGGACCAACGTTTTGACCGTGCGGTCCGGTGCACAGCGGCGCGGCGGGGTCAGCTTCGGCGCCGGGTCGGCGGGCACGCTGACCCTGGCGGACGCCGATGCGATCCTGAAGGGCAGCCCCTCGGTGGCCCGTGTGTCGCCCCAGGTGAACCAGTCGCTCCAGGTCAAGTTCGGCAACAAGAACGACAGCGTGACCGTGAACGGCACCGGGCCGGACTACCCGCTCATCAGCAACCACCCGGTCCAGGTCGGGCGCTACCTCACCCCTCAGGATGTGGAGGCGCAGCGGCGGGTCGCCGTGCTCGGCAGCGAGACCGCGCGGGAACTGTTCGACCGGCAGTCGCCGGTTGGCAAGACGATCCGCGTCGGCGGGCAGAACTTCGAGGTCGTGGGCGTCCTCAAGGCGAAGGGCGGCCAGGGCTTCATGAACCCGGACGACGCCGTGTACGTCCCCGTGACCACGGCGATGAAGCGGCTCTTTGGCATGGACAGTGTGGGCAGCATCAGCGTGCAGGCGCGCTCGTTCGAGGGGATGGCGCGGGCGCAGCGCGAGGTGGAGGCGGTCCTGCGCCGGCGTCTGCCCGCCGCGACCGACGGCTCCGCCGCGTTCAGCGTCTTTAACCAGGCCGACATCGCCGAGGCGCAGAACGCGCAGCAGGACACGTTTTCGTCGCTCATCACCTACCTGGCCGTCGTTTCCCTGGTGGTGGGCGGCATCGGCATCATGAACATCATGCTGGTATCGGTCACCGAGCGCACCCGCGAGATCGGCGTGCGCAAGGCCATCGGGGCGAAGCGGCGCGACATCCTGCTCCAGTTCCTGCTGGAGGCGCTGTTCCTGTCCGTGGCGGGCGGCCTGCTGGGCGTCGCCTTCGGCGTGGCCGGGTCGGGCCTGGTCGGCGCGGCGAACGGCTGGAAGGTGGTCGTCGAGCCGGCGACGGTCGTGCTGGCGTTCGGCTTCTCGGCCGTGGTCGGGGTGTTCTTCGGCTTCTACCCGGCGCTCAAAGCGTCGCGCCTGCGCCCCATCGAAGCCCTGCGGTACGAGTAAGGAGGTCCGGGTCGCCTCTGTGTTCCTCAGCTTTGGCGTGGGCGTTGGCGAGGTAGGCGGCGCGGTCGGGATACTCGACCAGAGGGCGCACGTGTTCGAGGCCCGCCGCGTCCCGCGCCAGCCCTTCCGTCTCCTGCGCCTCCTGGTCGAGCGCGCCAGCGAGGGCGACCACCGCGAAGGCGTTCAGTTCCTCGGGCGGCAGCGTGGCAAAGAGGCGCGCGGCCAGGTCCGCGGGCAGCGTGATGGTCAGGGTGGTGCTCATGCTGCTGCGTTTGCTTCGTCTTCAGCGCCGGTCACGTCCTCGTTCGCGTCAGGCGCCTCCTCGTCAGCGTCGCCGTCGGCCGGGGCCGTCCTGTCCTGGCTCTGCTGCTCCGGCGTCACCGCCAGGGCGCCCAGCATGTCGGCCACGCGCTCGGCGGGGATGTCCTGTATCGCGCTGCTGACCCACTCCGCGAGAGCCTGCTCCGCCTCCCACTCCTCCCGGCCCTGGCGCGCCGCCTCCTCCATATCGGCCTCCAGCTCCTCTTCCGACTCGTAGCCCAGGAACCGAAGAAACTCCTCGTCCGTCATGGGGCGTTTGCAGGGAGGGGGAACTGCTTCCGGGGCTGATTCCGGCTCTGGATTCAAGGGGGGTGAGGACATTGACGCTTACTACTTCCTTAATACGCCGGACCACCGCAACCGCTTTCTGCTTGGCGCGGGCTTCGTCCGAAACCTCAATGATAGTCCGCTGGTGAGTTTTGGTGACCTCGCCGTACGATGGTTATACGTCTAGCGCATTGCTGATTCAGACCGCGTCAATGGCGATTACGGCAAGAACCGCATGGCAATTATTGCAAGAACTGCGAGGGCTGCTATGCCGGCGGCGATCAGGCCGGGGCGGGTGCGTGTGGCGAGTCCGACCGCGCCACTGAGCACGGTCAGCACCGCCGAGGCGAGCGCGACGCGGACGATCCAGCGCCCCACCCGCGGGGAGCAGACGAGGGGCAGCAGGTCGAAGATGAGGACCCCCAACAGCAGCGTACAGACCGTCAGCCCGGCCACCAGCGCGGGGCGGCCGATGCGTTCGGCGGCAGTGCGCCAGCGGCGGTGGTCAGCTCCGGCAGCGGCGCGGCGGGCGGATTCGCGGTGTCCATACGGGTATTATTGGCAGGGTGGCTCCGCGTACACAGTCGCTCGGTAGGAACCTTCGCCGATGCCGGCTCAGGCGAAGGGGGAGGCATGGGGGCGCAGCGCCGCCGCTGCCTTCAGGAGCGCCTGGCTGACTACTCGCGCCACCTGATCGCCAAATCCCTCGCCGCATCGCTGGGCCTGTTTGGAGGAGACACGAATGGCTAAGGACCGCCCGGACAATTCCAAAGAGCGCCGCCTGGTGCTGGATGAGTACGACAACTGCTGTTCCGTATGCGGCCGCTCGGGCAACGGGCTACGGGGCAGGGGACTTCACTGTCACCACATTGATGAGGACACAGAGAATAACGACCCGATGAACCTGCTGCCGCTGTGTCCGAACTGTCACCTAATGGACACCCACAACCCCACCAGGTTTATCGAGGCGGAAATTCTGCGACTCTTTCGCCAGTACAAGGACCCCGCTATCCTCACGCCTCAGTTCCGGCCTATCTTCAAGCGCATGAGGTTCCTGGATGACATCCCTGACTATTCCGAGGTTTCTGAGAGGAATCGCGCTAACGAGATCGGGAAGTACGCCTGTCTTTGGGACCCTCGTCATTCACCTGATGATATTGGGCCGGTAGAACACGAGAAGGCTGAAGACCTGATCAAATTCGTCGCTTGCTTGCCACAGGGGGCATATTTCAAGGAATGCATAGAGGGCTTGGTAACCAGCATCTGCGAAAGGGCGTTCTCTACGTCACAACCAGGTTTGGCAACCTACGACTGTAACCCCGGGGGCGTAGAGCGGGCTTGGGAGGCAGAGCAACGCCGACTGAAGGACGCAGACCGTTTCATGGAATCGCTCAAATATCTTCGTCAACGGGTTCACGATGTGATCATCAACGACATCATCCCATACCAGAACTGGCCGCTTCCGCAGCAACGGTTCTAACGTGCGATAACAAGCCGTTATCGCACGTTAGAAACCGAACGTTAGGGACGAAGGAGCACCTGTGATCACGGACGAAGATGCCCGGTGGTTCCTGCAGCAGCAGGGGATGCGCCTGGAATGGAACCTGGATCCGCCGCGGCCATGGGAAGGCGGTGCAGGCGATGCAGACGAAGGCTGTGAAATCCCGCCGCCGCCGCTGGACTACGTCACCTTCACGAGGTTGCTTCTCGAAGCCGCCGAGGAGGCCGGGCTAAGTTCGAGTGGGAAGATCGGGTGGGACGTTCAGGACTCCGATTCCGAGAGGAGGGAGAAGTTATTCGCCTTCCAGGAGCGCGTCCGCCGCTTTGTCCCCCGCCCCACGAACAGGTCCGATCTGGTAGGGCCTCGCCGGCGACACCAGCGAGGCGTGTTGCGGCGAATGTGGTGGTGGCCCGACGAGTGGCCCCAATACCTCTGCCAATTGGACCGCGATTACATCGACCCCTGGAGGAAGGCCTGGCTCTACGGCCGGAGCGAGGGGAGCGAGGAGCGCGCGCTGCACTACCTGACGATTTGGGCCGTCAAGTTGATGCGCATACGCCTCGCCGACGGCGAGCAGCCCGACGTGACGTCGGTCCACGCCGGCGCGGTGGTTTCCCGCCTTCTTGGGATCAGCTACATGAGCTGGTTGCAGGAGGAAATCCGGTCGGAAACGGGCGTGAGCCTGGCCCTGGTGACGTGGTCGCGGTGGGTACGCGGGGACGGCCCCTCCTACATCCTCGGGGGCGTGGGGATCGCCTGCCTTTGCGCCGCCGTCTGGGGGGCCGTCCGGCACTACTACTCCGGCTGGTGGCTGCTGGCGATCGTGCCCGCACTCCTCGCCGTGATGCTCCTATGTCTCAGCTGGCTCTTGAGCCCCGGCTCGACGAACTGGTTGGCGTGGAGGGTGGACCGAAAATCAACCTTCGGCGACCTGACCCGCGAGATCGTGGAACGCAATCGGCGGGAATGGGAGCTGTTGCAGCAGGAGTACGGGGTGCACCACGAGGAAGTTGCTGCGGTCAGCCGCACTCGCCCCGGAGGGGTTGCCCAGCAGCATCTGGGACGCCGGGTCGACGCTGGCGCGGGCGGGGCTGGCACAGAAGGCCACGAAGGCGGCGGCAACGGCGAGTAAGGGGACTGCTCGGTTCACAGGCTATTATCACACGAGGGGCGCCGCCGCGGGGATCAGGCGTGATAAGCGCCGGAAGCGAAAAATACCACCTATCGCGGCGGGGAGATGGGGCAGGCGTGACGGTCCACTCCGGCGGCGGGAAGTACGAGCGCACGCAGACGCCCGGTAGGAACCCGCCAGAGACCCGGCGGGTAAGGTAAAGTAGTAGTGCCGCGGGGGTACTGCGAACACCCCCGCGGCAGGTAGTTGCCAGCCTTACTTCTGGCGGGATTGGTAATAGATGGCCGCGATGGCGATCAGGTTCGTCACGAATGACGTGGCGATGTTGACGTAGATGGACACCCAGGCGGGGGCCTGTTGGTGGAGCCAGCGAACGAACGACTCAAGCATTTTGTTTCCTCTTTCTTTCCTCACCGCCAGCCTGCTATGACAGGCCGGCCTTTGCTTTTTATGCCTACGAAGCGGGGCGGCACTTCCCCCAGTGACCCTGGCACAGGGTCCGCGGCACACCCTCTGTCACGGGGAGGGAGTCCGAAGTTGTGTAACGACACAGTCGCAATTCAAATAGGGAGTTCGCTCCCCTGGTTCGGGAATTTTTGACCGGGACACCCTCCAGGCATCACGCCACCGGCCTTCGTGTGAAACGACACCGAAGCAATTCAGAGGGCCAAACCTTCCGGGGCTTGGAAGGCAAATCAGATTTTGTGGGAATTTCACGCCTACTGCCCTCTTACGCCGCCCGAATCGCCGAAGCCATGAAAAAGCCCGGAGGGAATTCCCTCCGGGCTTCCTGGTGAAGACGAGCAGGCCGGGCGGCTTCTACTACGCCACCATGAAATTGGACTCATGCCCCCCGCTGTTCACGAGGACGACCACGGCCTGAGTCACCACGGCGGCGGTGACAGGCTTCGCCGGTTCGCCTCCCGCTGGAGTGCCGGGGTCGGGAGGGAAGCCAGGGGCCGGGCTTGGCGCTTGGAGGACAGGTTTCCGGCCCCTTTCGGCCACGCGCGAGGTTGAAGGACGGGCGCAAGGGCACGGAAAATGCACCCTCCCGGGCTGAAGGTAATCACCGTCTGCCGACATTGGCAGGCGTCCCTCTGGAGGCATCGCCATGTTCCGCCCGTCCCTCCGCCGTGTGCGCGTCCCCGCACTTCTCGCCGCCCTTCTCGCCCTGGCCCTGACCGTCTCCCCCGCCGCGAAGGCGCAGACCTTCACCGGCTCCGTCAACGCCGACACGAACAGCATCTCGGCCTCGCCCGCCGGCCCCGGCCTGACCTTCACGCCCACTCTCGTAGACACCGGCCTGGACGTGGTGGCGGGGGACCGGATCACCGGAACCGCGACGGGCACCTGGGTGATCTCGGGCAACGACCCGATCACCGACGCTAACGGGCAGATCGGGCGCACCGCCGGGCCGTGGTGGGTGTCCTCGCTCCTCGGGCAGATCAGCGACAGTGGCCCGTACCAGTACCACGCAGGGGGCGCCACCCCGGAGGACGTGGAGGCGCGGACCTTCTTCCTCGGGTCGTCCTTCGACCTAATCGCGGGCAGTACCGGGCGCCTGTATCTGGCGTTCAATGACACGGACTACGGCAACAACGAGGGGAGCGTGAACGTGTCGCTGGCCGTGACGTCCGCGACGGTCCCGGAGCCTTCGGCCGGCGCCCTGGCGCTCCTGTGCCTGCTGCCATTGCTGCTGTGCCGGGCCGCCGTTCGGTCGCGCGCGTCTTCCCGTTAGGCCGAGGTGTGCCTAGGGGGCCGGTGCTGGTTCGGACGAGGAAGGCGCTTCGGGTGAGGAGGGCAGCGAGTCAAACAGGACGAGATTCCTCGCCTGTGTTGCCTTCAGCCGCTTCAGGAAGTCGGCCCGGGAGATCTCTTTTGCGCCGAGTGCCTGGAAGTGCGGCGTCATCATCTGGATGTCGATCCAGTCTGCGCCGCGGGCTTTGAGGTGGTCGATCAGGAACAGCAGCGAGAGCTTCGAGGCGTTGGGGCGCAGGTAGAACATGCTTTCGCCCGCGAAAACGCCGCCTGCGTCCACACCGTACAGGCCGCCCGCGAGTTCGCCGTTTTCGTCCCACGCTTCCACACTGTGGGCCATGCCCTGTTGGTGGAATGTTTCGTAGGCGTGGGTCATCTCTTCCGTGATCCAGGTGCCGTCCTGGCCCGGCCGCGGCGCGCTGCGGCAGTGCCGGATGACGCGCTCGAAGGCAAGGTCAATGGTGAAGGTGAGGCGGGACTTGCGCCGCTCGCGCGCCAGACGCTCGGGGATGTGCAGGTCGGCGAAGTCGAGGATGGCGCGGCGCGGTGGGGAGAACCAGAGCAGGGGCATGCCCTCGTGGGGCCAGGGGAAGATGCCCTGCCGGTAGGCGAGGCGCAGCGTATCGGGGTGCAGGTCGCCCCCGATTGCGACGATACCCTCCCGCGTGGCGTGACGGGGATCGGGGAAGGCGAGGACAGGCATGGAGGCAGCCTACCCGGCGCCCCCCGCCGCGCCCACGGTTCTTGCCGCCGCGGCAGCAGGCGCGGCGCCGATTCCGGAGGTCAGAAGGTTCTCAACGAAGGAGGCGAAGCGCGGGCCGACCACGTTGTAGGTGAAGCGCTCCTGCGCCACGGCGCGCCCATGGCGCGCCTTCTCCTCGATCTCCTCGCGCGTCAGGCCGTTCAGCCAGGCGGCGAGCTGGTCGTGAAACGCAGAGGAGGCCGGGTGCAGGGGCGGGAGTGCCCAACCGGCCGTTTCGGCGTAGTCGAAGTAGCCGGGAATGGGGCTCATGGCGACGGGTGTGCCGCAGCCCAGGTACTCGGGCAGCTTGGTGGTGAGGCGGTAGCTGCCCAGGCAGTCGAGCGTTTGCGTGATGAAGCCGAGGTCCATGGCGTTCATCGCCCGCGCGACTTCTGCCTCGGGGAGTCGCCCGGTGAAGATCACGCGCTGCTTCGCTTCGCCGGTCAACCGCTGCTCCAGCAGGGCCCTGCCGTCGCCGTCGCCCACGATCAGGAAGACCATGTCCGGCCGGGTGATGCGGCGCGCGGCCTCCACAAGCTCCAGTCCGTAGCAGTAGGACTGGCGCGGCACCCACTTGATGCTACCGACGAGGCCGCAGACGATCTTATCGGGCGGTATGCCCAGTCCGGCGCGGATGGCGCGGCGCTCGTCCGGGGGCAGCGGGCGGAAGACGTCCATATCCACGGCCCCCTCGATTGTCACGGCCCGGCGGGCGCCCATCTCCAGGGCGCGCCCGGCGAGGTAGGGGGTCCAGCCGATGAAGCCGGCGCAGGCTCGGAACAGGGCGCGCTCATAAGCCTCGAAGACTTTTCCATAGAGCGGGCCTTTGGTGGCGCGGAAGAAGCCGGAGATGGGGTCGCCTGATGAGAAGATGAACGGCACATCGCGCGGCGCGAGGAGCAGGTTGAGGCCGCCGGCGATGCCGGTGCTCTCCTGGTAGATCAGGCGCCAGCGGCGGGAGCGGATTACCTCCCGCAGGTCGCGGAAGGCCTGCTTCTTGGCGTTGCGGTCCAGGTCATAGAAGACGACCGGGCGGTCTAGATAGCCCGCGAGGCGCCGCATCCGCAGTCCGTGCAGGTCACCCACGCCGCCGGTGTTGATGCAGAGAATCTCGGGCTGTTCGGTTGAAGAGGGCATAAGCTCTCTTCATTATAGCCCGCCGGGCGGGTAATCCGCAGTGCCGAGTCAGGCGTCGCCACGCGTTGGGAGCGGGGTGCCGGTTTCGATGAACTCCAGGCGCTCCGCCAGATTCGCGGCGTGGTCGCCGATGCGCTCCAGGTAGTGCGTCACGAACAGGAGGTGCGAGACCAGGACCACGCGCTGCGGGTCCTCGGGGAGGAGGGCGCGCAGGTCACGCTGGGCCTCCTTGTAGAGGACATCGAGTTCGTCATCCAGGGACAGGGCGGCGCGGGCGGCTTCGGCATCCCGATGAGCGAAGGCGGTGACGGACGCGCGCACAAGTCGCACGGCCGCCTCGCTCAGGCGCGGCAGGTCAATGAGCGGTGCATACGCCACACCCGCGGCGGTGAGGCGCAGTGCCGTCCGGGCGATGTTTACGGCGTGGTCGCAGATGCGTTCCAGATCGCTGACGATTTTGAGCGCCATCGCCAGGAAGCGCAGGTCGATAGCCAGGGGCTGCTGCGTGGCGAGCAGGGTGAGCACCCGCTCCTCCACCTCGGCGTCCAGCGCGTTCACGCTGCCGTCGCGCTCGATCACCGCGCGAGCCAGGTCCAGATCGGCCGTCGTCAGGGCGGTCACGGCGTCGGTGACCATGCGTGCGGCGGTCTCACCCATGCGGATCAGGTCGTCGCGCACGGCGTCTAGGCCGGCGTCGAAGCGGCGGCGGGTCGAAAGCCGCCCCGCGGGCGCGGGCGGTGGCGCCGCCGCTTCGTTGCCGCTACCTTTTTCCGTCACGCCCGTCGTACTCTCGGCTGCCGTCAGCATGGAAGATAGTGTCCCGCACGGAATCTGTGCGCCCTTGCCGTTTTATTCGCTCACACGTCGTTGTTGTCGCAATCCGCTTCCCCGCTGCAACCCCGGGGGAGGCCGTCGAGGCGCGAAGAGAGCGCCTCCAGCGCGCCGGTCTCCACGCGGCAGAAGAGGTGCTTGCCGCGCCGCTTGACCCGGACCAGCCCCACGCGCCGCAGCTCCTTGAGGTGATGCGAGAGCGTGGAGGCGGAGCGCTCGGAGCCGAAGACGTGGCGCCCGATCTCGCCGACCGTCGCCGTGCCGGGTGGGGTGTCCGCTTCCTCGTCCTCACCCTGCGCGGGGCGGGTAGCGGCGCCGTCCTCCGTGCCTTTGCGCTCGGCGGCGGCCACCGTGGCCACCGTCGCGGCACGCTCTTTCAGGAAGAGGACCACCGCCAGGCGCGTCGGGTCGCCCAGGGCCTTGTAGCGCTCCGCGGCGGCCTCCAGGGCGTCGCGCCGCGCCGCAGCCGCCGCGACGGCCGCCGCCTCGTCCGCGTCCTTCTTCCGGGTCTTCCCGCTGTCTTTGCTGTCTTTACCGGTCTTGTCGCGGCCCATATTGCGTTGAGGGTCGGAAAACGTGTCAACAGTTTGAAAGGTGTCAAAATGTTAGCACGTTTTTTCTTTTTTGTCCAGTTTATCGGGCGGGCAACCCGGCGCGATACAGAGTCATCCCATGAGAAAGGAGGCAGGTACCCAATGAGCGTTTCCAGGCTCATGACGCCCGCCTCCGGAGGCGGGCGCTCCTGACGGCTCTACGGGCGGTACGGGCGCGCCTCTAAACCGGTGTACCCCCGGTCCCTGAAGGAGGAATCCCTCCGGAGCGGCGCGGCGGCAGGCAAATGCCTGCCGCCGCGCCGTCGTTTGTGGGGCTTTCTTTTCTCTCTCCTCGTATTTTTTGGCGGCCCGCAACTCTGGCACACTTCCTGTACAGGATACCGGTAGATGAACCGGTATATTTCGCGTGGCTGAGCGAGCAGGCGCGGGCGCCGGGATTTTCTAAGGAGACACCGCAGCAGATGAAGGAAAAGCCCGCACCCGTCGCGCCCGACGGCGCCCCGCCCGCTTCGCGGCCGGGACGCCCGTCGCTGAGCCAGGTCCTGTCCGCGCTGAGCCGCGCGCTGGATCTGGCAGGCGGTCAGGCGCCGGGCCATGCGCTCCGGTGTGCTGCGGTCGGGATGCGACTCGGGCGCGAGATCGGGCTGGCGGACGCGCAGCTGGTCGCGCTGCACTACGCCCTGCTTCTGAAGGACGCCGGGCGCCCTTGGGATGCCGGACAAGCCGCGGTGGCGGCACCACCGCCGCCGGCCTCCTGGTCGCGGGTGGTTGCCTCGGCGCATCGGGTGCTGGCGGGCACGCTGCCCGGCCCAGCCGCTGCCGTCGCAACGCGGCCCCGGTCGGCGCCGCCGCAGGAGGGGGCGGATCGGGGAGAGCGCGGGGCGCATATTATCCGGGCGCTGGGACTGGGCGAGGAGACCGCGCAGGCGCTTCTGGCGGTTCATTATCCGGGGGAGGACGCCGCCGCTGCGCCCGTGCTGACGCGCATCGTGGAGTTGGCGCGGTTCCTGGAGCGGTTCGGGTGGGCGTACACGGCGCGGGGAGCGCTGGAGGTGGCGCAGACGCGCGCCGACTTCGACCGGGAACTGGTGCGCGCTGCCGGGGCGTTTCTGGCGGAGGGCGAGTTCTGGGGGGAGGTGTGCGCGCGGCCCCAGGAGGCGCTGAGCGCGCTCTCGCCGGAGGCGACCAGGGTGCAGGCTGCCGAAGCGGACATCGACGCTGTGTGCGACGTGTTCGCCATGATCGTGGACGACAAATCGTCCTTCACTGCCGCCCACTCAACCCGGGTGTGCGGGTACGCCCTGGCGCTGGCGGATGCCTTCGATATACGGGGCGAGCGCCGGGCCGACCTGCGCCGGGCTGCGCTGCTGCACGACCTGGGGAAGGTGGGCATCCCCGCCGATCTGCTGGACAAGCCCGGCCCGCTGAGCACGGCTGAGTTCCGTATCGTCCAGAGGCACCCGCAGGGCACCGAGCAGATTTTGCAGGGGCTCCCGGGCTTTGAGCGCGTGAGCGCGATCGCCGCTGCGCACCACGAGAAGCTGGACGGGAGTGGCTACTTCCGCGGCCTGACCGGGGAGCGGATGGACCGGGAGATGCGCCTGCTGGTGGTGGCGGATATGTACGACGCGCTGACGACGGACCGGCCATACCGGCGGGCGCTTACGCCGGAAAAGGCGTTCCGGGTGCTGGAGCGGGACGCGGGCACCGCGCTGGATGCGGACTGCGTGGCCGCGCTGAAGGGCGCCTGCAGGGCGGCGGTGCTGCCCCCGGTGGAGACAGTTCGGCCTGCCGCCGCGCCCGCTGCTCTCGCCTTCGCGTAGCTGCCGTCACGGCAGGTCCTCTTCCGATTCCGCCTCGTCGTCTGCCTCCTCGCCTTCGTCTTCCTCGGCGAAGGGGGGCTCCGCTTCTTCCGCCTCATCATCGCCGTCGCCGGTGCGGCCCACGACGTAGAAGGGGCGCTGGGGCGGGCCGTGGCTCTCCAGGCTGTAGCGCAGAATGCCCTCCAGGACGGCGTGCTGGACATCCTCGGTGGCGGCGCGCAGGCGGGCGACCTTGCGCTGGGGCACGGCGCGCGGCCCATAGGTGGGGTAGATGTTCTGATCAATATAGCTCATCACCCCTTCGAGGTGGTCGTTGAAGCGCTGCGCGGCGACGAGCTGGCCGTCGCTGCGAATGCCGATGCTGCCGCTGAAGCGGGTCTTTCCTCTGCTGTACTTGGTCCCGGGCTGCGGGCCACGCTTACCCATCGCGGTGTTCGTCTCCTATCCTCGGTGGTCAAACATTTGTTTGTTTTGTTTGATAACAGTATACACCGGGAGGGGGTGTGCAGAAAACATTTTCGGATAGCTCCTTTCCGGGTTATCGTCCGGCGCGGGAGTGTGGGCGGCTGCGGCGCGGCCGGCCGGGAATCCGGCGCGGGCAAATCCGGTATAATACTATGGCCGCGGGCGGCGCACCGGGCTCTCACGCGGGAGCCGTGTCCTGCCGCCGTCTCACTCTCGCGGCCCGGACAAGGAGTAAGCAATGACGCTGGCTCTGACAGAAGCGAAGCCCGCACTCACGGGCGTACCGCAGGCGGGAAACTCCGCCGCTGCGGGCGCGCCGCCCGACCCGCGGACCCTTCTGCACCTCATGGCACTCTCCCGCGAAGGCGACCGGCGCGAGGGCATCCTTTTGCGACAGGGCAAGGGATGGTTTCAGGTCTCCGGTACGGGGCACGAACCGCTCGCGGCTCTGGCGTGGGCGCTGCGGCCCGATGACTACCTCTTCCCCTACTACCGCGACCGCGCTCTGGTGCTGGCTCGCGGCGTTTCCAACTACGAACTGGCGCTGGCCTACCTGGCCAAGCGCGATAGCAGCAGCGCCGGCCGCCAGATGCCCGGCCACTACAGCGACCGGGCGCACAACATCTTCTCGGTCGCGACCCCGACCGGCTCCCAGTGTCTGCCCGCGGCCGGGGCGGCCTGGGGCTTCAGGATGGCGGGGACCGACCAGGTAGCGCTGACCACCATCGGGGACGCCGCCACACGCGAGGGCGAGTTCTACGAGGCGGTGGCGTTCGCGCTACAGGAGAGCCTGCCGGTCATCTTCGTGATCGAGGATAATCGGTACGGCATCAGCACGCCGACCCGCAAGTTTTTCCCGTACCGTATCGGGGCGCTGCCGGAGGCGCCGATGGTGCGCGTGGATGCTCGCGACCCGTACCGCCTGTTCGCCGCGGGGGCGGAGGCGGTGGCGAAGGCGCGCCGGGGCGACGGCCCGACGGTGCTGTGGTGCGAGTTCGACCGGCTCTGCTCCCACACCAGCAGCGACGACCAGCGGCTCTACCGCACGGCCGAGGATCTGGCCTGCGATGCCGCCCGCGATCCCATCGAACTGCTGGCGCGGCGCCTGATCGAGGCGGGCGAGATGACCGCGGCGGAGTGGGAGGAGGAGCAGGCGGAAATCGCGCGCGATGTGGACCGGGAGTACCGGCTGGCGGAGGCCGCGCCGGACCCGGCGCCGGACCCGATGGCGCACCTGCACGGGCCGACGGTCTCGCTGGCGGCGCCCCCGGTGCGCTTCGCCGAGCCGACCACGATGGTCGCCGCGGTGAACCAGGTGCTGCGGCAGGCGCTCCAGCAGGACGAGCGAGTGGTCCTCTTTGGGGAGGATATCGAGGACCCGAAGGGCGGCGTCTTCGGGCTGACCAAGGGGCTCTCGCAGCAGTTCCCGGGCCGGGTGGCGAACGCCCCGCTGGCTGAGGCGACGATCATCGGCGCGGCGGTGGGGCTGGCCGCTACGGGCTGGAGGCCGGTGTTTGAGGTGCAGTTCGCGGACTTCCTGCCGCCCGCGCTCAACCAGCTTATGACCCAGGTGGGGACACTGCGCTGGCGCTCGGGTGGGGAGTGGTCCTGCCCGATGGTCATCATGGCTCCCTACGGGGCGTACCTGCCGGGCGGGAGCATCTGGCACTCGGAGAGCAACGACGGGATCTGGGCGCACATCCATGGGCTGAACGTGGTGGTGCCTAGCACCAGCGAGGACGCCGCGGGGCTGCTCTGGTCGGCGCTGCGCGGCAACGACCCGACGCTGTTCCTGCTGCCCAAGCACATCTTCCGCAAGCGCTCGCCGGTGCTGCCTGACCTGGAAGCGGTGCCTATCGGCAAGGCGGCCATCCGTAGGCCGGGCACGGACGTTACCCTGGTGACCTGGGGCAACTGCATGGAACTGGCGGAGGCTGCCGCCGACCGGGTGCAGGACGAGGGCATCTCCGTGGAGGTCATCGACCTGCGGACCCTGGCGCCGGTGGACTACGAGACGATAGAGGGATCGGTGCGGCACACGGGCCGGCTGGTCGTGGTGCACGAGGATTCGCGCACCACGGGCGTCGGCGCGACCATCGTCGCCGAGATGACGGGCCGCCCGGACCGCTTCAGCCTGCTGTACTCCGCCCCGCAGCTCGTGGCGCGCCAGGATACGTACATCGGCTATAACCCGATCCTGGAGTACGCCGCCCTGCCGAGCGTCGAGCAGGTGGTGGAGGCCGTCCGGGTCACCATGGAGTAGGCTGTCGCCGTCGCGTGTGTTGTGCCGTCGGGCGTTTTGTGCGGCCTGTGGTCGCCGTGGACTGAAGTCCCGGCTTCTGTGATTCAAGCCCGCCTACGCGGGCTGCTTGGGGCGAGGGGCGGCTACGGCTAAGCCGTAACAGCATCGAATGCCGGAGCCCGCACCGACGAAGCGGAGCTTCGCTCGCGTAGGCGGGCTTGAATCACAGAAGCCGGGACTTCAGTCCACGGCGCAAATGCGGCCACGGCAGCTTCTCTTCCTTTTGCGGAGCGAGAATATGAACCGAGAAGTAGTCATCGTTTCGGGGGCGCGGACCCCCATCGCGCGCTCGCCGAAGGGGGCGCTGCGCGAGGTGCGGCCGGACGACCTGGCCGCGATCGCCATCCGGGCCGCGCTGGAGCGGGCGCCGGGCGTTGCGGACGGGGATGTGGAGGATGTGATCCTGGGATGCGCCAGCCCGGAGCGGGAGCAGGGCTTCAATGTCGCCCGGGTGGCCGCGCTGCGCGCCGGGCTCCCGGCGGGCGTGCCGGGCCTGACCCTGAACCGCTTCTGCGCCTCGGGTTTGGAGGCGATCGCGACCGCCGCCGCCAAGATCGCCACGGGGCAGGTGGAGGTGGTGGTGGCCGGGGGGACGGAGAGCATGACGCTCGTGCCGTTCATGGACCCGGAGACGTTCCGCCCGAACCCCTGGCTGCAGGAGAACCGGCCCGACACCTTCCTGAGTATGGGCCTTTCGGTGGAGCAGCTCGCGCGGAAGTTCGATGTTTCGCGCGAGGCGTCGGACGCCCTGGCGCTGGAGAGTCACGCGCGCGCCATCGCGGCGCAGGATGCGGGCCGATTTGACGAGGAGATCGTGCCCGTTCCCCTGCCGGACGGCACCCTGTTTGTAAAGGACGAGGGACCGCGCCGGGAGACGAGCGCGGAGGCGCTGGCAGGGCTGCGGCTCGCCTTCCGTGAGGACGGCGTTATCACGGCGGGGAACGCATCGCCCCGGAGCGACGGCGCTGCCGCGGTGCTCCTGATGACGCGGGAGCAGGCGGAAAAGCGGGGGCTGCGTCCTCTGGCGCGGTTCGCCGGATACGCGACGGCGGCGGTGGCGCCTGAGGACTTTGGGGTGGCGCCCGCGTACGCCCTGCCGCGCCTGCTGGAGCGCCATGGCCTGACGCTGGGCGACATCGGCCTGATCGAGTTTAACGAGGCGTTCGCCGCGCAGGTGCTGGCGGCGAACCGGGTGTACCCGCTGCCGCTGGACCGGGTGAACGTCAATGGCGGCGCGGTGGCGCTGGGGCACCCGCTCGGCGCGACCGGCGCGCGGCAGGCGGTCACCCTGATGTACGAGGCCCGTCGCCGCCCGGAGGTCCGGCGGGGCGTGGTGACCATGTGCGCGGCGCTCGGCATGGGGGCGGCGGGGCTGTTTGATTTTTCCTGATGGGTGCGCCCCAACTGCGTGTAGACTGTAACCACCCGGAAGCGTCGCTCCGCCGACTAACCTCCCGGTAAACCATTCGCTGAGAACGTGGAGGGCGCGACCGTGTTGCACGCGGACCCTGCGAGCCGTCGCCGCATTCAGATCCTGGCCAGTGTCATCCTGGTGCTCCTGGGAGGCTTCCTGCTCTCCGGGGTGCTGCAGCGCGTCCTGCCGAAGCCGCGCATGGAGACGGACGCGCCCACCCAGGAAGAGTTGGCGCAGTTCCGCCGGGACGCGAAAGAGGTGCGCGACCTGCGTGACAAGCTGGCGGGTCTGGCGAAGGAGGGGCACTGGAGCGCAGCGGTGGAGGCCGCGGACACCTTCCTGAAGCGCCGCGAGAACGTGCTGATTCTGCGGATGCGCGCCGAGGCGCTGCTGCGCACGGGGGACCAGGTGGCGGCGGCCCGCGACTTCGCCGGGCTTTTCCGCGACCTGCCGATGGATCAGGCGTCGCTGCTGGCTTTGAAGGGAGACGTGCGCGGCTACCGTCGTCACTGCGCCGCCTGGGTGCGGCGCATCGACCCGGAGAGGCTGGGCCCGCTCGAAGCGAATAACTTCGCCTGGATGTGCGCTCTGGCGCCGGACGGGCTGGAGGATTACGGGGTGGTTTCGCGCCTTTCGGCGCGCGCGGTGGAGCAGGCACGGCCAGAAGAGCGCGCAACGTACCTCAACACGCTCGGCGCGGTGCAGTATCGGGCGGGGCAGTACGGGGAGGCGATCACGGCGCTGACCGAGGCCGATAGTCTGCGGAAGGACCCGTTCAACTGGGTCTTTCTGGCGATGGCGCACCAGCGTCTGGGGCAGGCGGAGGAGGCGCGGACGTGGCTGGACCGCCTGCAGAAGTACCTGGACGCCTCCTACGGCATGGTAGGCGACATCGACAGCCGCCACGAACTGCTTATGTTCTGGCGGGAGGCGCAGACCCTCATTGACCCGGCGCCGGCGGGCTGACTGGCTGGTCGGTCGTTCGCTCCGGGCATACTTCGACCAGCAGCGGCAGGTGGTCCGACCCGATGAAGGGGCCGGTCTCCTTGCGCACGGCGCGGCATCCGTTGCCCGTATAGCACTGGTCCAGGGGGATGCGCAGCGGCGGGGGGAGGTAGGCGGGCCAGGTGGGCGTCAGGCCCAGGCTCAGCGAACTGTCCTGCATCCCTGAGGTCTGAAGGAAGTCCCGTACGGCGCGCGACCAGGGGGCCGTGTTCAGGTCGCCGACCAGCACGACTGGTCCGGGAACCTCTGCGGCGACGCGTGCCGCCACCGCCTCCATCTGCGCGTTCCGTCGCCGCGCCCCCCAGGGCAGGAACGGCACTGCCGTGTGGACCGCGACCGCGGAGGCGGGGGGCGGTGTCTGGCGGTGGGGCTGGATGCACAGGCCGCAGGTAGGGGCGGAGTGGGACGAGGTTGAGCAGGGCGAACGCCGCGAATAGCGCGCCGTGGGCGAAGCGACGCTTCCAGGTGAACAGTGCCGCCAGAAGGCCCAGGAACAGGGCATACTGCCCCGGGAACTGACTCGCCTGGTCGAACGCCCATCCCAGCGGCGCCGCGAACCCGGCCACCGTGAGGGCGCAGAGGCAGGCGCCCGCCCCCGTAAGCAGGCGGCGCAGGCGGCGCAGGCGGCGCAGGCGCGCCCGCCACGCCTGCCAGCGGTCGTCAGTCGTCACCGGCGGCCGTACCGGGGCGGGAGGCGAGGCGGACGCGGCGGCCCGCTTCGGCGACCTGCGCGGGGTCGATGCCGGTCGCATAGCCCTTCTCGTGCAGCATCGTGACCAGGCGCTCGGTGGCGACGTTGCCCGCTGCGCCCGGCGCGAACGGGCAGCCGCCCAGGCCGGTCGCGGACGCATCGAACGTCCGGACGCCGAACTCCAGCGCCCGGGCGACGTTCGCCAGCGCCGTGCCGCGCGTGTCGTGCAGGTGGTAGGCGAACCGCGGGAGCGGCAGGACAGGCAGCAGCGCCTCGGTCAGGTGCGCGATGTCGTCCGGCTCCGCGTGCCCCAGCGTGTCTCCGATACTCACCTCATCCACCCCCATGCCGAGCAGCGCCTCCGCCACGGGCACGACCCGCTCCGGCGGAATCTTTCCCTCGTATGGGCAGACAACGGCGGTGGAGACATAGCCGCGCACCCAGTCGCAGCCCGCCGCTCGCGCCGCAGGGACCATGCGGGCGAACTCCGCCAGCGACTCCGAAATGCTCCGGCCGATGTTCTTCTGGTTGAACGTTTCGGAGGCGGCGGTGAACACGGCGACGGCCTTCGCGCCCGCTGCCAGCGCCCGCTCCAGCCCCTTCTCGTTGGGCGTCAGCACAATAGCACGTACACCGGGCAGGTCGGGGAGGCCCGCCAGCACCTGAGCGGCGTCGGCCATCTGCGGCACCCGGTCCGGCCGCACGAACGACGCCACCTCGATCTCGCGGCAGCCCGCGGCGGCCAGGGCCGCGATGAAGGCTATCTTCTCGGGGGTGGGAACGACGCCTGGCTCGTTCTGGAGCCCGTCCCGCGGCCCGACCTCGACGATGCGAACTTCGTTGTTCATGGGGTACTCGCTATGCCTGACTGCCGTCGAATGAATTCGCGGCTACTGGTTGAGAAGCCCGCCTCCGCGGGCTCCGGTACACGATAGCGGTTACGTCTTACCCGTAGCCGCCCCTCGCCCGACGGAGCCCGCGGAGGCGGGCTTCTCAACCAGTAGCCGCGAATTCATTCGACGGCAGAGTCATGGCGTCAGTTCTTCTTGGCCTGCTGCTGCGTGGTCGTGGTGGCCGTGGTGGCCGCGGTGTTGGCGGACGGGGCGTACTTGCCCCAGTGGCGCTCCAGGAAGCCCGCGTAGATGCGGTAGCGCTCGTGGGCGTTGATGTCTCCGCCGAGGCCGTGGCCGCCGGTCGGGTCCAGCACCAGTTCCACCAGCGGGCCCTTGCCCTCCTTCAGGAGTTCGCGGTAGACCTTGATTGTGTCCTGGACCAGGACGTTGGTGTCCTCCATGCCATGCAGGAGCATGAGGGGCGACTTCAGGTTCTTGGCGACTTTGGTCAGGCTGTACTTGTCCAGATCCTCGGCCTTCTTGTTGGCGCCAATGACGCCGCCAACGTACCAGTTGTTGTAGTTCTGCCACTCAGTCGGGCCCGCCCCGGCGATGCCGAGGGTGAAGACGTCCGGCGCCGTGTACAGACACATCTGCGTCTGGAAGCCGCCGAACGACCAGCCGCGCACCCCCACCTTCTTCGGGTCGACGTTGTACTCCTGGATCAGGTACTTCACGCCGTCCGTCAGATCCTCGACCTGGGCGACGCCCGGGGCCTCGTAGTTCGCCTTGCCGAACACCGCGCCGTAGCCGGACGAACCGCGCGGGTCGATCACCGCGGTGATGTAGCCCAGCGTCTCCGAGGCGTAGGTATTGAACCGGTAGTCGCCGCCGAATGAGCCGTCCTGCACCTGCTTGCCGGTGCCGAGCGGGCCACCATAGACGTAAATCAGCAGCGGGCGCTGCTCCGTCTTCTTCCAGCCCGGCGGCAGGGTGACCACTCCCTGCACCGTATGGCCGTGGCGGTTTTTGAACGAGAAGCGCTGCGGGCGCAGGCGCGTAAGCCGCTCCACGGCCTCCGGGGCGTGCGAATCGGTGACCTTGGTCTCTTTGCCACCGGCCAGGATGTACATCTCCGGCAGGCTGGACCAGGAGGCGAACTGCACGGCCGCCTTCTCACCATCGTGCGACAACTCGACGCCGCTGTAGGTGCCGGCCTGCTTCGTCAGACGGGTGAGGGCACCGTCCGGTACCGACGCGCGGTACAGGTCCATCCGCGACGGGTCCTCCTTGCTGGAGCGGACAATGAGGCTCTTGCCGTCCTTTGTGAACCGGACCGGGTAGACTTCGAAGTCGCCGCGGGTCACCTGTGTTGCCGTTTCCATCGCCGGGTCGATCAGATGCGCATGGCGGAAGCCACTCTGCTCCAGCATTACCGCAATGTGGGAGCCGTCCGGCGAGAAGAACGGGTTCGCCATGGACGGGGAGCGGTGCTCACCGTCCGACGTGCCCTTGTAGACGACCGTGCGCTTCCGGGTCGCGAAGTCGGCCACATGAACGGTCAGCTCCTTGGCATCGCGCTTCCAGGCGGCGAAGACGAACTTCTGTCCGTCCGGCGAGAACGGCTCCTCGTGGAAGGAGAAGTCGCCCGCCTCGCCCTCGGGGCGCTTGAACACCTCCCACGGCTTGCCGTCGGCGTTGGGCTTCTTCAGCGGGTCTTCGTCGCTCAGGTCGTAGGCGAAGACGTAGCTCTCAGTCTTCACGGGATCGTCGCCCACCTCGCGCGCAGTGGTCTTCGCCTCGGCGAAGCGCTCCCGGAAAGTGAGGTAGGAGATCTGCCGCGGCTGGCCGGAGCGGCGCCCGGAGAAGATGACGAGCTTCGTGCCGTCGGGCGACAGGACGTAGCCCTGCATCTGCATCCCCCGCGGCAACTCCGGGTTTAGCTGCTCCACGATCGGGCTGTCGAAGCGCACGCGGTAGACGTTGTTGTTGCGCGCAAAGGTGAAGCCGGAGTCGTCGGGCGTGTACCGGATGTCGTTCTCCCCTTCGCGAGTGCGGGTAAGGCGCAGGGGGGCGGGCGTCTTCTCTTTCTCCTTGTCCAGATCGCTCAGGTCAAGGCGGTAGATATCGCCCCGGTAGGTGAAGAGCAGTTCGTCCTTTGTGTTCGCCCAGCTGAACTCGCTGATCCCGGCGTACTCCTTGATAGGCTCCTTGGCCTTGGCACGCTCCTCCTCACGCTTCTTCTCCATCTCCTCTTCCTGCCGGAAGCGCTCCGACTTGGAGAGGGAGTTGAGGCGGGCGCGCTCAGCCTTCTCTTTGGCGTAGCGGTCGCGAATGGCGGGAATGTCCCGGTCGAACGGGAGGAACGTTGTCAGACTGGTCAGGCGGCGGGACTTGCCCGACTTTGTGTCGTAGACGAAAAGGTCGTACCCCCGGTCTTCGTAGGGATTCCACAGGTACGCAACGTAGCGGTCATTATGGGACCACTTCGCGCCGCGCGCGGACTTACCCAGGAAGTTCTTGCGCGGGAAGAGCTCTTCCAGCGACAGAGGGGAGTTTCCAGACTGCTGCGTCGCCTTGCTCTCCTCGGCGCGGGCGAGGGAGAGAACAGGCGATAACGGTGAAACGGTGACGAGGAGGAGGGCGGCAGCCGCGCTTGCCGCCACAGGGGAAACCCGGGCCTTCATACCCTGATTCTACATCAGGTAAACGTCGTCGGCCCGACCTTATTGTGCGGCGCCGGTTTCTGGCTCCACTTCCGCCAGCGCCTGCCCGTGTTCCACGCGGTCGCCCGGGCGAACGTGAACCGCGCGCACGACGCCGGCAAACGGCGCCTCGACGCGCGCCAACACCTTCATGGCCTCGACCACCACGAGGTTCTGGTGCGCCGCTACGCGGTCCCCCTTGGCCGCCAGTACCTCTGCAACCACGCCTACCATCGGGGCGGTCAGTGTCCCGGAGCGGGCGCCGCTCCCTGCGCCGTCCGCCGCGCGCCTTCCCGGCGCTTCGGCGGTGAAGGCGTAGGCCGCGCCCTCCCAGCCCACCGTCACCGCGTTGCCCCGCCCGCTGCCCGCGCGCGTGAGCGGCACGACGAACACCCTGTCGCCATCCCGGACCTCGATGCGGTCGTCGGGCAGGCGCCGGGCAGTGACGGCGCGCTCCTCGCCATTCGGGAGCGTCACGCGCAGGCGCCCGTCCGGGAGCGCCTCGGCCTCCAGGGTGAGGGTGCGGTCGTCGAGGCGGTAGGTCGCTTTCATCGGCCCGCCTCCCCGATCAATGCGTCCAGCGCGGCGTCGTCCAGGTCTTCGAACTGCTGGAGGAAGCGGTCGCGCTCCTCGCGGTAGCGGATGCCGCGCTCCCGGCGCATCTTGGCCTGGATATAGCGGGCCTTGTCCTCGCGGGTGCGGCAGACCAGGCGCGGCACGGTCATGGGCTGGTTGTCCTTCAGGGCGACCATGGTGAAGTGACAGGTGTTGGTGTGGCGTGTGGCGCCCGTGGTGATGTCCTCGGCGTGCAGGGTGATCTCCACCTCCATCGAGGACTTGCCGACATAGACGATTCGCGCGACGACATGGAGGAGTTCGCCGACGTGGATCGGCTCGTGGAAGTCCACGCGGTCCACGGCGGCAGTGACGGCGACCCCGCCGCAGTAGCGCGCCGCGCAGACGTAGGCGATGTTGTCGACCAGGTGCAGCACTTGGCCGCCGTGGACATTGCCAAAGTGATTGGCCAGGTCCTGGGTCATGAGCTGCGCGGCGCGCACTTCGGTTTCGTCGGCGTACTTAAATTCAGGCATAGGCTCTCTCATCCCGTGTTGTTGCCGGGTTCGTGCCGCCGTGGACTGAAGTCCCGGCTTCTGTGATTCAAGCCCGCCTGCGCGGGCT
>CALEKU010000161.1 GCA_937902745.1 uncultured Armatimonadota bacterium | reverse complement strand
GCCCCCGCATCGGCTGCCGCGAGGGCCGCGCGATCCGCCGCGACCTCCTGCGCCAGATGCATCTCCGCCCGGGCCAGCCAGAACAGCGGGTGGAAGAAGAACACCGGTTCCAGCGCCGCGGTGAGCCAGCCTGCCCACGGGTCGCCGTGGCGGATGTGCGCCCACTCGTGCGCCAGCACGCGCTCCCGGTCGGCGTCGGAGAGTTCACCCAGACCGTCGCCATCCGCGGCCGGCACTACCACGACGGCCGCGGACAAGGGCGAGGCGGCGGCGGCAAGCGGCAGGTCGATGTGCGGCGAGGCAAGAAGACGCGGGGCCGCACCGAACGCGACGCCGCGGCGGGCGCACGCTCGCTCCCAGGCCCGGCGCCACTCCGGGGACGCCTCCTCGGCTCCGCGCAGCAGACGCCAAAGGCGCCACGCCGCGCGCACCAGACGCTCCGCGCCGAACAGCGCGCCCACCAGCAGCGCCCCGCAGATCGCCAGTGCTACCGGGTCCGGCGCGCCAACCGCGCGCCCGCTCGACGCAGCGCCCGCCCCCGGGGCGGCGGGGCCGATGGCCACGCCGACACCGAACAGTCCGAGGGCGAAGCGGGCCAGCACGAGGCGCCATAGCCCTACGCACACGAGCGGCGCCCGGCGGCGCAGCAGCCGGGTGAGCAGGAACACGACCAGCGCCAGCGCGCCGCCCTCCAGGCTCGCCCGCAGCAGGGCGTCGGCCACGGCACGGGCTGACTCATTCACCGTCCCGTCGCTCCACAGTGTCCAAAGCGGGTTCACGGCGTTTCCCCTCCTCCCTTGCTCTCGTCGTCGGTCTTTGCTCTGGCTTCGTTGCGTGCGATCACGGCCTCCAGGGCAGCGATCTCGTCGTCGGTGAGGTCGGCGCGCTGGGTGAGGTAGGCAACCAGCGGCGAGGCCGTCCCGCCGAGGATGCGATCCACGAAGTCGCGCACCAGTCCGGTCAACAGTTCTGCGGGCGGCCGGGCGGCGCGGTAGACGTTTACCCCGTCTTCGCCCGCGGCGCGCTCCAGCACGCGGCGGCGGCGCAGCCGCTCCAGGTGGGTCAGCACCGTGGTGCGCGCGGTGCCACGGACTTCCGCCATGTGGTCGGCCACCTGCCGGGCGGTGACGGGCTGGTGCTCAAGCACAAAGTGCAGGATGTCCCGCTCCGCCGGAGTGATGCCCCCACTACCCCGCTTTCCTGGCGTCGTCACGTCGATCCGGCCTCCCATCCTGTCTAACATATTAGACAGAATACTCCTTGTCTAATATGTTAGTCAAGGGTGAGACGCAAAAATAGTGAGAAACGAAAAATTAGGGGATTCCCCGGATGCTTCCGAGCATCCGCCCGGTGTACCGTGAGGGCATTGCCGTCTTTTGGCCTCTGCCAGGTGTGACATCTGTGACGTGTAGTGAAACTTGCGTCTCAAATTTTTCCGTGTTTACGGTAAACTTTTCCCATACCCAGTTTATAAACTCGGTTTATAAACCAAGCTAGCAGCGCCCCGCCGGGGGCGGTCTGCCGGAGACAGGTCACACCATGGAAACGAACAGGGCCAGGCGACGCGGCACCCCTGTAGGTGCGGGTGGTGACCGAGAGGAGGGCGGTGACCGGACGCGTACTCCGGCGCCAGAGCACACGCCCAATCGGGCACTCTCTGCGGGCCGCGCCTGGGGAACCGCCGTATGGGCCTCGCTGGCCGGGATGCTCCTGTGCCTGGTACTCTCGCCCTACCTCCCGGTGAGTTCGCTGCTCCTGATCCCCCTGGTGGTGGTACTGCTCGCAGCGTACATGGGCGGTCTGGGACCGGGGCTGCTCGCCACCGCCCTGCCCATCGCCCCCGGTCTTTTCCTCCAGTTTCTCCCCGAGGCGTCCCGTCCCAACGGCACCCCTACCGGCTCCCAACTCTTCGGGTTCGCGTTCCTGGGCATTCTGCTCAGCGTGCTGTGCGACCGGCGCGGCCCGACGATAGCACGTATTGAGGAGGAGCGGCGCCGCGCCCAGGAGAGCGCCGACGCGGCGCGTGAGGCGGAACAGCGCCTGCACCTGCTGCTGGACGGCATCCGTGACTATGTGATCGCAATGCTCGATCCCCAGGGGCGCATCACCTCCTGGAACGCCGGTGGGCGCCATATCCAGGGCTGGGATGCGGACGAGGTGGAGGGACAGCACTACTCGGTGCTGTTCCGTCCGGAGGAGCGCTCGGAGGGGCACCCAGAGCGCATCCTCGGGGCGGCACTGGGCGAAGGCGGCTACCGCGAGGCGGAGGGCTGGCTGGCACGCAAGGATGGCGAGCCGTACCGGGCGAGCATCGCAGTAACGCCCATATTTGACGGGGCAGGCCGGGTGCGCGGCTTCACGCTGGTGGTGGCGGACGTCACCGCGCGCGCCCAAGCAGAGGAGGAGCGCGAGCGGCTGCTGGCGCAGGTGCGCCAGGCCAACCAGTGGCAGCGCACGTTCCTGCGCGAGGTGCTGTTCAACGTCACCGAAGGACGGCTGCGCCTGTGCGAGCGCCCAGAGGAGTTGCCCGAACCGCTAGAGCAGAGGGCGCCCCCCATGCCCCTGCGAGACGCGACCTCGCTCCGCGCGCTGCGGCAGGCGGTGGAGGAGGTGGCGCGCGAGGAGGGCTTCCCGACAGACCGCTGGCAGGACCTCATCAGCGGTGTCGGGGAGATCGCCATGAATGCGGTAGTCCACGCCGGCGGGGGCGAGGGGCGTTTGTGCGCACGGCCGGGCCGGACGCTGCAGGTGCGGGTGGAAGACACCGGCGGTGGAATGACGCTGGGGACGCTGCACCGGGCAACGCTGGAAAAGGGCTATACCACCGCGGGCACGATGGGCTACGGATGGTTCGTAACGCTGCAAACAGTGGACCGGGTGTGGCTGCTGACCGGCCCCAGCGGGACCACGGTGGTCCTGGAACAGGACATCACCGCCGGGGACGACGCCGCGCCCGCCGGGAGCGTGTTCTGGAGTACGGCGGAGCAGGTCCCGGTCGGGACGTCAGGTTCCGACCTCTCATCCTGAGCCAACGGCTCAGGCCGCGCGTCGGAGCAGTCCCACGGGACGGCCCTCCCGGGCAATACCGATGCCGGATGACTGCGATGGCACCGCTGCGGCTTGCGGTGTGAGAACGAGAAACGGCACGCTGCCCTCGCTCCCCTCCCACACCTGGCGCATCGCCACGATCTCCTGGGCAAGCGCCGCCCGGTCTTCGCCGGAGGCGCCGAGAGGGCGCCTCCCCGGCACGAGGCGCAGAACGCGCTGGACCGCAGGCACGGCGGCGGGCCGCTCCCCCCTCGAAACCGGCTCCGCCTCTCCCGGGGTCGCGGGCTCTTCCACGACGGCAGCACGTCCGGCCAGAAGTTCCAGCGCCAGAGACGCCCCTACCATCCACGCGGCACATAGAGCGGCATCCGCCCCCATCGCCGCAGAACCGCCCGGCAGGGCAGGGCCGTTCGCATACGGGCACGACGGCACAGCATCCAGCTCTTTGCCAGGCGGGGCGGCCAGCGCCGCGCCCAGGGTGGCAGCGTATGCCTGACGGATGGACCCGGAAAAGCGCGCGGGCAGACTGCGCGGCAGCGGGGCATACAGTGGCCCCTCCGGCGCATCCGGGTCCAGAGCAAACAGAATCCGTGCAGGCACGCGCCTGCCACCGGCCGGACATGCCGCCGCCCCAACACCTGCCGTGTTCCCATACCGGTGCATACTGTTGCGCTCCTGATGCAGGAAGTGTGCCCCGTGCCCCGAGGAGGAAAGAAGCGCGCCGTCAACGAACCGTCTCCCACAATACCAAACACAAGTTTACACAAGCAGGAGGGGGCACGATGACGTTTCAACCGGGTGTAAAAACGGAAAGCGGGTATCTGGCCACGCCGGCGCAGGACGATGGCTCCGGGGCGCCGGGCGTGCTGGTGCTGCACGCCTGGTGGGGTCTGAACGGCTTCTTCACGGAGTTGTGCGACCGGCTCGCGCGCGAGGGCTTCGTCGCCCTGGCGCCGGACCTGTACGGCGGGGCGGTGGCCTCATCCCTCAACGAGGCCGCAGCGCTCCGGGAGCAGATCGACTTCACCGTCGCAGAAGAGACGGCGCGGGCGGCCCTGGACACTCTGCGCGACCTGCCCGTGGTGC
This sequence comes from uncultured Armatimonadota bacterium, assembly GCA_937902745.1. Taxonomy (GTDB): domain Bacteria; phylum Armatimonadota; class Armatimonadia; order Armatimonadales; family Armatimonadaceae; genus CALEKU01. The sequence continues at coordinate 5,133 of CALEKU010000161.1, read as the reverse complement.
GCCGCCGTGCAAACCACACCGGTGCCGGTGGCATCGCGGTCCTGGGCTGCTCGCTGGGCGCGGCCTGGGCGGTGCAGCTTTCGGCCGAGCGCCCGGAAGACGTCGCCGCGGCGGTACTCTTCTACGGACTCGGCGAGGCGGACTTCACCGTCGCCCGCGCAGCCTATCTGGGGCACTTTGCCGAAAACGATGCCTGGGACCCTGTGGACGCGGCGCGCGCCCTGGAGGCGCAGATACGCGCCGCCGGAAGGACGGTCACCTTCCATGTCTACCCGGGGGTGGGCCACTGGTTCTTCGAAGAGGACCGGCCGGATGCCTACAACGCGGAAGCGGCCCGCCTGGCGTGGGAGCGCACTCTCGCCTTTCTGCGAGCGCAACTCAGCGCATAGCGTGGCCCCCCGCCCCGGCCCCATACGTGCCGCACTTATCGGACGCCTGCGTGCAGCACCAGCGCGTCCAGTTCGGCACGGGCATCCGCGGCGCTGGTCGCCTCCGCAGCGACGCGACGCGCGGACTCCGAAAGGTGCGCCATGTCCTCGGTCACCGGCATTCCCGCACTGAAGGCTGCCAGCCCGGCGCGCAACGCTTCGATCTGTGCCTCGATCTCCGAGCGCAGTGCGTCGGTACGCTGGACGCTCAGGAGCGAGCGATCATGCGCCTCGGCACGGCGCAGCAAGGCATCGGCCCTGCGCTCCAGTGACTCGGCAATGACGCGGTCGGTGCCCGAGCGGCGCGCCTGCGCGATCAGTGCCTCGGCCTCGGCGCGCAACGGCGCGGTATCGATCGACGGCAGTGTCACCGTGGGCAGCCGGTCGATGGCCTCGCCCAATGCCTGGATCGCCGCGCGCACGTCCTCTTCGGTCTGACGCGGCACCTCCTGGCGGATAGCGTCCCGCACCAGCGTCAGGTACGCCCGCTCCAGGTCCGTTTCGGAGTACTCCAGAAGCGCCTCAATCTCAGTGTCGCGCAGGGGGGGACGGTAGAGCTGACGGAACGTCGCGGCAGCCCACGGCACGGCGCTCAGGTAGCTCAACATGCCAGAACCCACCAACCACGGGATGTAATAGGCGGCGGCAGGAACACCCTCCTCGAATACCAACGGCAGGCCAATCACGCCGCTCAGGAAGATCGGGAGTATCGGGACCAACCAGGCGGTCAGGAGGGTTCTCTGGGAAGCGGCGGGCAGCCCGGTAGCCAACTGCTTCTCGGATAGGCCCGACCGCTTCGCCCACAGGCGGCCCAGACGACCGATGTGAGGCTCGGGGAGAACGCGCATAATGCCAGACGGGTCGCGGGCCTCGCGGGTGATCATGCCATAGGAGCGGCGTTTGATGATCAGGGCGTGTAGTCGGTCACGCAGATTCTGGGGGTAGAGCTTCATGGGCTCCTTCTATTCTAACATCCCCCTCCAGGCGCGCCCGTCGCGTCAGAAACGAGTTTCGTCGATGCCGCCGATGCCCGCCTCCTCCGCTCTCTGCCCCATAGGTATCACCTGGGCCGGGCGGAACTCGCGGCGGCAGTCGGCGGCATGCTCACCCGTGGCCCTGGGGAAACCGCACTCGTGACACAGGCGCGCTGCATAGTGTGCCGCTACCTGCCGCTCGCGCTCACGGCGCTCTGACCGGAACCGGTGCCAGGCGCTCTTCCAGGCTACCCCCGCGGCCCCGTGGAAGCCACGGCGAGAGGAAGAAACGCGTGTCGTTGACGTGTGATGGCTGCTGCCTGTCTGGTTCGGATCGGGCACGGGGGGCAGAACCGCCCCCGGGTGGGAGGGAACTCGCATACACATTATTATGGTTGTTCGGCCACAATGCGATAGGTTTCCCGGCGGTTGTCACGTGCCCGCTCCTTCGTCTACTCCTCCTCTTCGTGCCGCGCGACCAGTGACGGCGCGAGGTCGTCCACCGGATCACAGTCGGCGCCCTCGCGGTCCACGCCCGAGATCATCGCCCCCGGCGCACGGCACCCGCGCAGTCGGGCGCATCGAAGACAGGTCCCGATCAGCCGGGCGCCGCCGAGGTCGGCCCCGGTCAGGTCGGCCATGTACAGGTGGGTGCGCGTCAGGTCGGCCTGCGATAGATCCGCCTCGCGCAGGTCCGCCTTACCGGCGTCCGCGCGCTCCAGAAGAGCGCCGCGCAGGACCGCCCGGTGGAGGAACGCACCGCGCAGGTTGGCACCGGTCAGATCGGCTCCGCTCAGGTCCGCCTCCCGCCCGAAGGCCCCTTCCAGGCACGCCCACGCGAGCCGCGCGCCCCGCAGGTCAACGCCCCGCAGATTGGTGTCGCCCAGGCGGGCGCCGCTCAGGTCGGCGCCCGCCAGGCACAGTCCGGAAAGATCGAGCCCGCCCAGTTCCAGGCGAACCCCGGGACGCCGGGCGCGCCAGCGATTCCACGCTGGCGCGCCCGCACGAAGCCTCTCCAGCAGCCGCTCTGGCAGCCGGAGCGGCGTCATCGCCCCGCCCCGGCGGTGGCAGCGGGTCCGTGTTCGATCGAGACCACCCGGTAGCACAGGAACAGGCCGTTCGGCAGATCCGGAAACAGGTCCCCGGCGCCCGGCACGTCGCCGAGCACATCGCCCGGACGGCGCCCTCGCAGGTAAACGCTCAGGGGAGCGTCCGGCGGCAGCAGGAACACGCACCAGCCGTTCGCAGTGGTCACCTCCCGACCGCCGATGTCGGCGCGGTCCACCACCGCGAAGGCCTCATTCTCCCCGGTCTCCGCGTTGAACAGCACGCAGCAGCAGGTCACCTCGGTGCTGTCTCCATCGGGGCCGAGGGCGCTGAGCACATCCGCAGCGGACAACGAGGCGACGGCTTCCCGCGGGAAGCCACGGACGGGCATTTCAGAAAGGCTCTGATGAGACATGGCGTAAACGGACTCCTAATCTCTCCGCAGGGCGGAGATGTGAAAAAGCCCGGTGTCCTCTTCGGGAACACCGGGCTGTGACAAAGGTCGGTCGTGTTCAGGAAGAAGGGACGTAGGGCGGGGCGCGGGGCGGCGCGGCGGCGCGGGTACATGCCGGCGCGACGCGGAACGGCTGACCCGGAGGCGTAACGGCCCGCCGCGCCGCCGGGGAGATCCGGAGCGTGCCCTGCGGCGTGGCATCCACGGCGGCCTTGGCGGCCGGGGCGTGCGCCACACCGCGAACCAGGGTAAGCGCGGCAAAGGACAGAGCGGCCTCGGCGCCCTCGCACGAAGCCCCCGCCAGCGCCACGCTCTCCGGGGCGCAGCACCGCCCCGGGACCGTCCCGCACACGAGCAGGACGACCTGAAGCAGAAGCACAAGGACAGGGAGCTTTATGGGCCGCTGGTGGTTTGCCGCCATGCCTTGACTATACCACGCCCCACCCCACACGCCGGCAAACGCGGCAGAGTCGCCGGGGCAGAGCCCGTGCTTCTACATCTTGACAGTACAGAGGGCAAAAGACATAATGGCGCAGCTCGGCCGTGTCTGCCGGGCTAATACGGCCGGAAGCGACAGACCAAAGGGAAGCGCGGTGGCGGCTGGGGGGAGTTACGACGACGTGCAGCGGAGCGGCGGGTATGGCGGCGATGATGCCAGGGAAGGAGCAGAGGACGCAGGGGCGTACGAGGAACTCTGGAGACGAGTGGTGCGGGCGGCGGCGGCTCACTACGCGCCGCTCAAGGCGCTTCTGGAGGGCTCACAACTCCGCACGCTGCCGGGCAACCGCGCCGGGTTCCGCATCGAATTCCGCAATCAGTACCAGGTCAATACCCTCCTCGGGATCGACGTGTACCCGCCGTACCTGCGCGGCTTGCTGGCGGATGCCCTGAACGAGCAAGAGGCTCCCCTCCGGGAGCGTGTCGCGGAGGGAACACTCCCGAGCGGGGCCGTCGCCGCGCCCTGGACGGCCGAGACGCTTCTTCTGGAGTTTGTCGTCGTCGAGAAAAAAGAGCCGTAGGAGATGGCGCCGGAGGAGGAGAACCGGGCGCCAGGTCGAACACAAGGAAGCAAGCAGTTAAACCGGGCAGGCAGATAGCACCGGACAGACGGCAGTCGCACGCACGGGTGCAGGAGGACGGACAAGGGTTGAAGATCCAAACAAAGGGGATTTGCAACCATGGAAGGACGTGGCAACTCCGCCCCCGGCGAGGGCGTGCCGCTGCCGCCTCCGACGCCGCCGGACATCCTGGTCTGGGTGCTGGACGAAGACGAGGTTGATCTCTCCAACAGTGACGCCCTGTTCGAGCCACTGATGCACGCCGCGTACGCCGCAGGCGGCCGCGTCCTGCTGGACACGACCGCGGTGACGTTTATGGATTCGTCCGGCCTGGACTACCTGCTGCGTCTGCAGCAGTTGTGCCGGGATGTCGGGGGACTTCTGGCGCTGGTGCCCGGTCCGCGGGTGGACCGCCTCATCCAGAAAGCCCGACTGGAGCGATTCTTCGCGCGCGCACCAGACCAGGATGCCGCACGCGCCCTCCTCAGTGCAGCGCTGGAAGCGGCAGATTCCGTGCCTCACGATCTCCCGGAGTAGGGTTCCCGGGCGCGCCCCTCTCTCTGCGGAGCGCGCCCGGGTTCAGAGCGCCGCCAGTGCCACCGGCGATGCCAGAGCGCGCCGCGCCTCGTGCTCATCGCGCGCGAGCGTCAGGAACTGGTCCACCCGGAACCGCCGAAACCGCCGCTCAAGTTCGGCACTGGTGATCACCACCATCGCCTGACCCGCCTCCCGGCACAGTCGCCCCAGTTGCAACAGCCGCACCAATCCCTGCGAGTCGATGAACTGCGTAGGACGCATGTCCAGGATCAGCGCCGCCCCGCCGTCGCAGGCCAGCATGTCCAGCAGTCCGAACACCTGATCCACGCGGCCGAGGTCGATCTCCTCAGGAAGGGCTACCGTCCGCGCTGCCAGCGCGGCCTCATCCCACGGGCGGGCCTGCGTCGGCCCGCCAAGAGGGCCGATGCGTCGGGGCCTACTGCCGCGTTCACGTTACTCAAACTTGCAGCCTCCTTACTGCGCGCCGCCCGAGGAGCGTTCGTCGGGTAGGCGAGTTATTTCGAAGCCCTGCCCTGTCAAGGGCACCGGGTTCAGTAAATATTGCCGAGGATACTGCCGCGGCCCACGCCCGCGCCTCCGTAGCACTACGTATTTTTCGCTACGTATCCCTGCAG
>CALEKU010000160.1 GCA_937902745.1 uncultured Armatimonadota bacterium | reverse complement strand
GCGGAGGCGGGCTTGAATCACAGAAGCCGGGACTTCAGTCCACGGCACCGGCAGGAGATACGGGTGACGGCGGCAACAACGGAGAAGTACGAGGAGTACCATGAGCCACAGAACGGACCGGGTGAAAACGACTCTGACCATCGCCGTCGCCGCGCTGCTGCTCTCCGGGGCAGGCGCGCTCCCAGCGGCCCGGGCGCAGGACTGGCCCAACTGGCGCGGACCGCAGTTCAACGGCTCCGCGCCAGGGGCGAAGAACCTGCCGGTGAAGTTCTCCCCCACCGAAGGGGTGAAGTGGGCCGCCGACATGCCCGGCCCCTCGGCCGCCACACCCGCCATCTATGGTGACCGCGTGTTCGTCTCCAGCACCGACCTGAAGGCGGAGACGCTGGTAGCCATTTGCCTGGACCGCGCTACCGGCAAGGAGCGGTGGCGGCATGCGGTCGGCACCGGCTACATGTCCGGGGGCGAGGGCAACAAGATACGGCGGGACGAGCGCAGCAACTACGCCTCGCCGTCGCCTGTGACCGACGGCAAGCGTGTGGTCTTCTTCTACGGCAACGGCGACCTGGCGGCCTTCGACCTGGACGGCAAGAAGCTCTGGCAGCGCAACCTCCAGCAGGACTACGGCGACTTCGCGTTCCAGTGGACCTTCTCCAGCAGTCCGCAACTCTATAATGGAAAGCTCTATCTCCAGATCCTCCAGCGCGACCGGCCTATCGGCGGGCGCGGGAAGGCGGACGCGCCGTCGTTCCTGCTGGCGCTTGATCCCGCTACTGGAAAGGAGTTCTGGCGGCAGGAACGCCCCTCGCCCGCCGTCATGGAGTCCCGGGAGGCGTTCACCACCCCTATCCCGCACGAGCACGGCGGGCGCAAGGAGCTGCTAATCGCGGGGGGCGATGTGGTTACGGGGCACGACCCGGAAACGGGCAAGGAACTCTGGCGGTGGGGCACCTGGAACGAGGACCACCGGCAGGGGTCGTGGCGCCTCGTGCCGTCGCCGGTGGCGGGGGACGGCATCGTCCTGGTCTGCGCGCCCAAACGCGCGCCGGTGTACGCCACGAAGCCCGGCGTGGGCGAAACGAAAGCGGCCCTGGCCTGGAAGAGCGAGGACCGCAGCGCCGTCTCCAGCGACGTGCCAACGCCGCTGTTCTATGAGGGAAAGTTCTACGTGCTGAGCGACGTCCGCCGGGCCCTCTCCTGTGTGGAGCCGAAGACGGGCGCGGTGCTCTGGACGGCGCAAATTCCCGGGCGCCAGATGTGCTGGGGCTCCCCCACGGGCGCCGATGGCAAGATCTATCTGCTCAATCTGGACGGCGTGGTCTTCGTATACGACGCGGCGAAGGGCGACCTGCTCGCCGAGAACCGGATGGCCGAGGACGGAGACGACCTGCGCTCCAGCATCGCCGTGGCGCATGGGAACCTGTTCCTGCGCACCAATAGTAAGCTGTTCTGTATCGGGAAGTGATAACCACCGTGAGAAGACGTATACCGGGAATCGTGACGGCCCTCCTGCTGGGAGCGACCGCGACAGCAGCGGCGAGGGCGCAGGACTGGCCACAGTGGCGCGGGCCGGCCCGCGACGGGCGCCTGTCCGGGCCCGCCGCAGCGGCGCCCGAGCGGTGGCTGGCAAAGCCGGCGCGGGCGTGGAAGGTGCCGGTCGGCGTGGGGCACTCGTCCCCGCTGATCGTAGGCGACGCCGTGTACGTCTTCGCGCGCGAGGGCGACAGCGAGGTGACCCGCCGCCTGGACCTGACGACGGGCAAGGAGCAGTGGCAGGATCGCTACGCCGCGCCCTACGAGATGAACCCCGCGGCGCGGGGGCACGGCAAGGGTCCAAAGTCCACCCCGCTCTACGCCGATGGCCGGCTCTACACGTTCGGCATCGGCGGCACGCTCTCGTGCCTGGACGCGCGCACCGGCAAGGTCGTCTGGCGCCATGACTTCGCGAAGGAGCACAAGGAAACTTCGCCCGCGTTTGGGACCGCGATGTCGCCGGTGATCGAGAAGGGGCTTGTCATCGCGCACGTCGGCGGCAACGGTGACGGCGCTCTGACGGCGTTCGACGCGAAGACCGGCGCGGCGCGCTGGCGCTGGACCGGCGACGGCCCAGCCTATGCCTCCCCCCTCGTGCTGACACTGGGCGGCGTGCGCCAGGTGGTAACGCAGACCCAGAAGCGGTGCGTGGGCATCGACGCCGCCACAGGCAAGCTGTTGTGGGAGGTGCCCTTCACCACCGCCTTCGACCAGAACTCCGTGACGCCCGTGGCGGCGGGCGACCTGATTGTCTTCGGCGGGATGCGCCAGCCGACATTCGCCGTGCGGGCCCGAAAGGCGGGCGCGGACTGGACCGCGGAGAAGGTCTGGCAGACGCCGGAGGCGACCTTCTACATGAGTACGCCCGTGCTCAGTGACGGCAAGCTCTTCGGCATGTCCGAGCGGCGCGGGGGGCAGATGTTCTGCCTGGACGCCGCCACCGGCAAGGTGCTGTGGTCCGGCGAAGGGCGCCTCGGCGACAACGCCTCGGTGTGGGACGTCGGCGGGTACCTGCTGACCCTCACCACCGGCGCCGACCTGATCGTCTACAAGAAGGGGGCGGACGGCGCGCTGACCGAGGCGGCGCGGCACACGGTTGCCGAAAGCCCTGTCTGGGCGAGCCCCGCGGTCGCCCCCGGCGGGCGCCTTCTGGTCAAGGACCTTGATTCGCTGGCGCTGTGGACCCTGCCACCGTCCCCGGGCGTAAAGGCGGCCTCCCGGTGAGCACCGGCCCCCTGCGCGTGGCCCCGGGGCGCCTGGCGGACCGCCTGCGGCTGGCGTGGCGCTTCAAGACGGGGGAGGCTATCACCTCCTCGCCGGTCGTGGCGGGCGGGCGCGTCTTCATCGGCTCCGGCGACGGCAGCATCTACGCTCTGGCTCTGGCGGACGGCCGAAAGGTCTGGTCTTACAAGACGGAGGACGAGGTGGAGGCGACGCCGCGGGTGGTGGACGGTCTGGTGGTCGTCGGGTCGGCGGACAGCCACCTGTATGCGCTGGACGCCGCCACGGGCACGCTACGCTGGAAGTACGCCACCGAGGACAAGATACTCGGCGGCGCGAATGCCGCCGCGGTCTCCGGTAAGGGTGTCCGTGTGGTGGTGGGCAGCTACGACAACCGGGTCCACTGTGTCGAGGCAAAGACCGGCAAGGTGGTGTGGACGTACGAAACCGACAACTATGTCAACGGCACTCCGGCCATCGGCGCAGGGCGGGTCATGGTCGGGGGCTGCGACGGCCTGCTGCACGTTATCGACTTTGCGACGGGCAAGCGGGTGCGCGCCATCCCCGTCGGAGAGTACGTCGCCGGGTCCGCCACGGTAGACGGTCGCAACGCCTATGTCGGGCACTACGGCAACGCCGTGGTCTGCGTGGACACCGCCGCCGGGAAGATCACCTGGACCTACCGGGAGCGCGGCTTCCCCTACTTCTCCACCCCCGCCGTCACCGCCGACCGGGTTATCATCGGCGGGCGCGACAAGCAGGTACACTGCATTGACCGGCGCACCGGCAAGGGCGTCTGGTTGTACCGCACGCGCGGCAAGGTGGATAGCTCCCCGGTGGTCTGCGACGGCAAGGTGGTGGTAGGCTCCGAGGACGGCCGCCTGTATCTCCTGAGCCTTGCGGACGGCAAGGAGCTCTGGTCCTACGTCGTCGGCCGGCCGGTGATGAGCTCCCCGTTCGTGACCAACGGTCTGGTCCTCGTGGGCGCGGACGACGGCTACGTCTACGCCTTCCGCGGCTGACCCGGTGAGGCAGGGCGGCCGATAGACGGATGCGGCGCGGAGTGATAACCTGGTAGGCGAAGCCGCTTTCCGACGCGAGGACCCGATGACCACACGCCCGCCCGCCAACGCCGCTCCGAAGTCCCGCCCGCGGCTGCCGCTTGCCACGGCGACGCGCCGACGCGGCAGCGCGCCGCTCCCCCCGCGCCTGGCCGCGGCGTGGGAGTACTTCCTGGTCATCCTCGGCTGCGTGATAACCGCGGGCAGCTTCAACCTGCTGCTGAACGGCAACCGCATCGTCAGCGGCGGGCTCACCGGCCTTTCCACCCTGCTCCACAGCCGGTACGGTATCGAGCCGGCGGTCACTCAGGCGGCCGTCAACCTCCCGCTGTTCCTGCTGGGGGTCCTGCTGCTGGGCGGGCGCTTCGGGGCGAAGACGCTGCTGGGCGGCATCCTCCTGCCGCTGTGCGTCCTCCTGACGCGCGGCCTCCCCCTGCTCACCACCGACCCGCTGCTGGCCTCGCTCTATGGTGGTATCGCCACTGGCGTCGGCCTCGGCCTTATCTTCCGCGGGGGTGGGTCGGTCGGCGGCACGAGTTTGGCCGCCCGCCTCCTTTCTCGCTTCACCGGCGCGAGCGTCGGCGCGGCCCTGCTGCTGTGCGACGGCATTATCATCGGGGTGGCGGGCCTCACGCTGGGGGCCGAGCAGGCGATGTACGGCCTGATCAGCCTGTTTGTCGCCAAGCGCGCTATCGACGTCGTGCTGAGCGGCGGGCTGGCCACCTCAAAACTGGCGCTCGTGATCTGCCGGGAAGAAGCGGGCGTCGAGGCGGTACGCCGCGCTGTGATCGAGGAGATGGACCGGGGCCTTACCGTACTCGCCGGGACCGGTGGCTTCACGGGCCGGGACCGCCCCGTGCTGATGGTGGTCATCTCACAGGGCGAGGTGGCCCAGCTCAAGGCGCTGGTCCACTCCGTAGACCCCGGCGCCTTCGTGGTCCTTTCGGACGCCGCCGAGGTGCTGGGTCAGGGTTTCCAGCAGTACCGGATGTAGAGCCGCGGCGGCGCCGTCACTCCGCCAGATCGAAGTCGGCCTCGAATGTGCGGCGCCAGGGGAGACGCACCGAGCCGGGGACCAGATGCAGCCCCGCGCCGATGCCGCGCGCCTGGAGCGTGGCGAGGGCGCCAGTCAGTCCCTCCTCGATGGCGGCACGGGCGAATGCCTGCTGCTCCTCGCTCTCCGGGTCCGGGTCCTTGCGGCCAAACGCAGCCAGAACCTTCTCGCGCGCCTCCCGGCGGACCATAGCCTGATAGCCCCAGTCCTCCAGGAAGCGGTGCGCCAGGAACCGGGCTTGCGCCCGCTCCCGCGCCGGGTCGCCTGCCGCATAGCGCGACAGGACCGCCTGTGCCACCACAACACCCAGCGTGTTGCCCGCGGTGTTCCATGCGCCGTAGGCGGCAAGGCTCGCCGGCTCCAGCGGACTGCCGGGCGCTAGCAGCATCTCGATCGCCAGAGGGTCGGAGCCGTTCGGGTAAGTGACATCCCCGAGGGCAATCGGCTTCCCGGCCTCCTGAAGCCGCGCGAGGGCGCGGAAGAACGCCTCGTAGTACGGGGTCCGTTCCGCCCGCTCAGCGTCCGCAAAGTCCGCACGGAACTCGGTGCGCCGCGGCGAGGGCGGCAGGACCCCCAGGATGATATCCGCCTCCTCGGGCGTTGCCGCGACGCGCCCGCCGCAGGCCCGTATCTGCCCCTCCACGGTGATGCGAACGGCCCGGTCCTCGTAGGGTGCGGTAATCTCTTCGCCGCCAGGCACTGCGTAGAGCGGGTACAGGGCCGGGACGTCCCCGCGCCGGGCGCAGATCAGGCGGGCCGTGAGTGCAGAGCCGACCTCGTCCGCGCCGGGGTGGATCAGGAGGCGTGGGGCCTCTCCCTCCCGGCGTAGGAGGCGTGCCCAGCTCTCCAGCCACGTCTTCTCGCGGGACGGCAGGCCCCACGGCGAGGTGTCGTCGGAGGTGACCAGCAGGAACTCCAGTGTCTGCCGGTCCAGCAGGTCGAGCAGCGCCAGGTTGAGGGTGTGGTTCCGCAGCCGGCGCTGCAGCCAGTCGCTCACCAGATGCGGCGGAAGCTCCTCGTTGCGGAGCGCCTCCAGCGCTTCGGCATCGCCCGGTTCGAGCGCGCCCGCCTCCCGCCGGTGCAGAAGCTGGGAGTACCGGTAGAACCGGGTGCCAAAGGTACACCAGTAATCCGGCTCCTCCACGCAGTCATCCGCGTTCGACACGCGCGTAATCAGGGAGAAGGCATAGATGAGTTTGCCGGCGCGGCTCAGTTCGTCCAGCACCCCCAGACGGGGCATCACCTCGGCCGCGCTCTCGCGCGAGATGCGGGCGTTGATGAGGTTGCCGTACAGAAGGTAGTCCGTGGACACGATCACAGCGTTGGTCCGAACGGACGCCTCACCGCGCAGCCACGCCTGCACCGCGTTCCGGTCGGCCGGGTCGCGCTGCCGCCCCCGATGCTCCGCCGGCGGCAGCAGCACCTCCGCCCCGGCGATGGCCCCCAGCATCTGCGGGTAGCGGGTGTTTACAGGGCGCTCGTCCAGCGGGACCAGCGCGATGACGACGTTCTCAGCGGCTTCAGGCAACGAATCTACTCCATCTCCGGACGGGGCGATAGGGCAAGGCAGGCGGCGCCGATCACGGCGGCATCCGCGCCCAGTGCGGCGGGTACCACCGGGGTATCGCGCACAAGCGGCAGCGCCCGCTCCGCAAGCACGCGCCGGGCCGGTTCGAGCAGCAGGTCCCCCAGATCAAGCAGACCGCCGCCGATCACAAAGCGGTCGGGGTCGAAGATGTTGGCCAGCGACGCCAGCCCGATGCCCAGGCACTCGCCGGTACGCGCCACCGCGCGGGCAGCCACGCTCCCCGGGTCGCTCTTCGCGGCCGCCCCCACGGCGACACCATCCCAGTTCTCTTCGCCCCCGAGCGCGCGGTAGTGGCGCACCAGCGCGGCGCCGCTGGCGTAGTCCTCCAGGGTCACGTAGTCACCGCCATCGGGGAACAGGAGCAGATGGCCCAGTTCGCCGCCAACGCCCCGCGCGCCGTGATGCAGGCGGCCATCCAGCACCACGGCCCCGCCGACCCCGGTGCCGAGCGCCAGAAAGAGCAGGTGGCGGACGCCCGCGCCCGCCCCGAAGCGGCACTCTCCCACCGCCAGGGCGTTCACATCGTTGTCCACAAAGGCGTCGCGGTCCAGTCCCTCCTCGAACGCATCCCGCAGCGGCGTCCCGGCCCACCCGGGCAGCAGGTCCGTAGCGGACACGACCACCCCCGTCTCGGGGTCAATCTGCCCCCCGGCACCCACGCCCACTGCCGTCGGCTCATCGATGCCCTGCGCGCGAGCGGTGTCCAGGAGCGTGCGGGCAAGGCCGAGGGCGCGCTCCAGCACCGCCGCGCCCCCCTCAGCGGCACCGGTCGCCACGCGGTCTCTCAGCAGGACCGTGCCGTCGTGGGCGTTCACCACGCCTCCGGCGATCTTGGTGCCGCCGATGTCGATTCCCAGTAGGTTCATGCCGTGGTTCTCACTGCCCCAGCGCCGCGGCGAACCGCGCGGCGATCTGCTGCGGGCGGGTAATCGCCCCGCCGACCACCACGGCGAAGGCACCAGCGTCGAGGGCGGCCCGCGCCTGCTCCGGTGTATGGATACGCCCCTCGGCCACCACCGGCACCGGCAGGGCGCGGGCAGCGAGGGCGCGCACCAGGTCCAGGTCCGGACCGTCGTGCTGCGGCGAGTAGGGCGTATAACCCGAAAGCGTGGTCGAAATGACATCCGCGCCCGCATCCACGGCCGCCAGGGCCTCCGCCTCGGTGGAGATGTCGGCCATCACCAGACGACCGGTAGTTTGCTTCACGGCGCGTATCAGGTCGGCGGCGCTCCCCTCCGGGTGGGGGCGATCGGTAGCGTCCAGCGCGATGATGTCCGCGCCCGCCGCGGCGACCGCCGCCGCGTCTTCCAGGCGGGGGGTAATGTACACGTCCGCGAAGCCGGGCACCACGACCTTAAACAGACCGATCAGCGGCAGGTCCGGCACGGCGCCTTTGATGGCCGCTACGTCGGGCGGGGTGTTCGCGCGGATGCCGACTGCCCCCCCCTGCTTCGCTGCGACGGCCATGCGCGCCATAAACTCCGCCCCGTGGAGCGGTTCGTCCGGCAGAGCCTGGCAGGAGACGACAAGCCCGCCGCGCAGGCGCGCGAGGGGGTCCGGGAGGTCCGGGTAGGGAAAATCGGCGGCCATTTCGGGGCCATTCTACGGGCGCGCCTGCCTACGTGTCAAGCCTGCGGGGGTGCCTGCTCAAGTGCTTTTGCGCCTGCGTAGCGCATTGACAACGATTTGAACCCCGTGCTATCCTTTCCGTGGCCGGGCCATGACGCCCTGCCCAAACCACGAAAACGGTTTCCCAAACATGGCCAACACTTACACGCCCCTGCGGTGGGGCATCCTTGGCGCCGGAGCCATCGCCCGGCGCTTCTGCTCGGATGTCCGTCCGCTCTCCGACCACCAGATCGCCGCCGTCGGCTCGCGCGACCAGGAGAAGGCCGACGCTTTCGGGGACGAGTTCGGGATCGCAAACCGACACGCCTCCTATGAAGCCCTGGTCGCGGACCCGGATGTGGATGTCATCTACGTCGCCACGCCTCACAACTTCCACCGCGAGCACGCCCTGCTGGCGCTGAACGCGGGCAAGAATGTCCTGTGCGAGAAGCCGTTCACCATCAACCTCGGCGAGGCGGAAGAGGTTGTGCGCGTGGCGCGCGAAAAGAACCTGTTCCTGATGGAGGGGATGTGGTCCCGCTGCTTCCCCATCATGGCGCGGGCGCGGGAGCTAGCCCGCAGCGGCGCCATCGGCCGACCGCGCCTGATCGAGGCGGACTTTGGCTTCCGGGGCGGCAAGATGGGCGCGGGCGCGACGCTGGAAGGGGTCAACGCCCAGGGGCGCCTGTATAACCCGGACCTTGGCGGCGGCGCGCTGATGGATGTCGGCGTGTACCCGGTGTCGCTGGCGATGATGTTCTTCGGGGCGCCGGATAGCGTGGCGGGCCTCGCGACGCTGGGGGAAACGGGCGTGGACGAGAACACCGGCATGCTGCTGCACTTCCCCGGTGGCGAGATCGGTGTGCTGCACACGTCGCTCCAGGTCTCCACGGTCCAGAAGGCAACGCTGCTGGGCACGGACGGGCGCATCGAGATCCACAGCCCGTGGTGGAAGCCGAGCGCATTGACGGTGTACGCCAACGGCAAGGACCCGGAGAAGATTGAGGAGCCGTTCGAGGGCGGCGGCTTCCAGTTCGAGGCGATGCATGTGGCCGAGTGCCTGCGCGCCGGCAAGACCGAGTCCGACATCATGCCGCTGGACGATACCCTGGCGGTGATGAAGACGCTCGACACCCTGCGTGGCCAGATCGGCCTGAAGTACCCGATGGAGTAACGAGAGCAACCTATGAGCAACCAGATGAAGTACGGCGAGGTGCCGGGCGTCGGGAAGCCGATCTCGCGGATCGTCCAGGGCATCATCCAGGTGCCGCACGAGGACGAGGCGGCAGGCTTCGCCCTGATGGACGCCGTGTACGAGCAGGGCATCAACGCCTTCGACACCGCCCACATCTACGCAGGCGGCGGTAAGGACCGCTTCCTCGGCAAGTGGATCAACAGCCGCGGTCTGCGCGACAAGGTCGTGGTCCTGGCGAAGGGCGCCCACCATGGCGGCGACCGCAAGCGCGTGACCGAGTACGACATCGCGGCGGACCTGCACGACACGCTGGCGCGCATGCAGACCGACTACGTGGATCTGTACGTCCTGCACCGCGACGACCCCAACTATCCGGTCGAGAAGATCGTGGATGCGCTCAACCAGTGGATGCGCGAGGGGAAGATCAAGGCGTTTGGCGGCTCTAACTGGAGCGTCGAGCGCATCCGGGCGGCAAACGATTACGCGAAGAAGAGCGGTCAGCAGCCCTTCGCGGTCAGCAGCCCCAACTTCTCCCTGGCACGGCAACTCAAGGAGCCGTGGGATGGGTGTATCACCATCAGCGGCCCGGAGCAGGAGGAGGCGCGCCGCTACTACGCCGAAACGAACATGCCGCTCTTCACCTGGTCCAGCCTCGCGGGCGGCTTCCTGTCCGGCCGGATGGACCGGGACAACCTGGACACGTTCACCGGCGGTCTCGACAAGCTGGCGGTGGAGTGCTACGCGAGTGACGACAACTTCCAGCGCCTTGACCGCGTGAAGGAGTTGGGGGCGAAGAAGGGCCTGAGCGTCGCGCAGATGGCGGTGGCCTATATCCTGAGCTACCCGCTGAACATCTTCGCCCTGATCGGCTCCGCGACGCCGGAAGAGGTGCAGGCGAACGTCGCCGCGCTGAACACGCCGCTGACCGAGCAGGAGATGGCCTACCTCGACCTGCGCGCCGACAGCCCGGCCTGACATCGCCGCCGCGCGCGCTTCGGAATCTGTGGAACCGGCGGCGGTGCCTACCGCCGCCGGTTCCGCGTATAATAAGACATGGCATCTCCCACGCAACAGCCGCCGCCGCGGTCCTGGTTCCTGGACGCCCTTTCCGCGCTGGCCTTTGGGCTGCTCTCGCTCCTGCTCGCGGCAGCCACGAAGCGCGCACTCGGTCCCATCCCCGCCCTGCTCGTGTTCGCCGTTCTGGGCGGCACAGGCTACTTCTTTGGCAAGTCCGCCTGGCGTGGCCTCCTTGCGGCGCGGGGGAAGTGAGTCATGCCCGCGTCGCGCCGGGAACTTCGGCGAACGGGGGGTGTATCACCTCCGTGGGCCGCAACCGGCGCGGCGGACCTGACCGTTCGGGCAGGTCGCGCGGTCGGCGGCAGCCCTGGGAAACTGGGGTACAATGAATCTAGCGGGGAAGGCGCGGTCGGAGAACGGTAGCGTTCGCCGACCCTTTCTGTCTCTGGGTTTGCGGCAGAGATCATGCGCGGCGCTGCGTAAGGGCAAGGGCGATAAGCGCCGTTGAGAACTTCAGATATTGGCGGCACCGGCTCGTTACCGGGCTGGTGAGGGTTCTACGAGGAGGTGCATTCCACCCGTGTGGCAGCGATTTACCGAAAGGGCCCGCCGGGTCGTCTTCTTCGCACAGGAAGAGGCGGGACGGCTGGGCGAAAATTACGTCTCCACTGAGCACTTGCTGCTCGGACTGGTGCGTGAGAACGACAGCGTGGCGGCGCGCATCCTGGACCGGCTGGGCATCAGCCTGGGTCGGATTCGCAGCGAGATTGAGCGGCAGGTGGCACGGGGCGAAGGGCGCCTCGGCCAGGACATGCAGCTCACGCCGCGAGCCAAGCGCGTCATTGACCTCGCTTACGACGAGGCGCGCCAGCTTAACAACAACTACATCGGCACGGAGCATCTGCTCCTGGGCCTGATCCGCGAGGGCGAGGGCCTGGCCGGCCGCGTCCTCAACAAGCTGGGCGTGGATCTGGAGCGCACCCGCCGCGAGGTGATGGCGCTGCAGGACGCCGAGCCGCAGCAGGGACCGGGCGGCGGCAATGCCCGCCAGCCGCAGCGCTCCCGTACCCCCACCCTGGACGAGTTCGGCCGCGACTACACCGAACTGGCCCGTCAGGACAAGCTGGACCCGGTAGTGGGCCGCAACTCCGAGATCGAGCGTGTGGTCCAGATCCTCTCCCGCCGCACCAAGAACAACCCGGTGCTGGTCGGCGAGCCGGGCGTCGGCAAGACCGCCATCGCCGAGGGGCTGGCGCTGCGCATCATCCACCAGGACGTGCCCGAGATGCTTAAGGACAAGCGGATCGTGGCGCTGGACCTGGCCGGGCTGGTCGCGGGCACCAAGTACCGCGGTGAGTTCGAGGAGCGGATGAAGCGCGTCATGGACGAGGTGCGCAAAGCGTCCGGCGAGGTCATCCTGTTTGTGGACGAGTTGCACACCCTGGTCGGCGCGGGCGCGGCCGAGGGCGCCATCGACGCCTCGAACATCATGAAGCCCGCCCTGGCGCGCGGCGAGCTACAGTGCATCGGTGCGACGACGCTGGACGAGTACCGCAAGTACATCGAGCGGGACGCCGCCCTGGCGCGCCGCTTCCAGATGGTCAAGGTCAGCGAGCCGAGCGTGGAAGAGGCCGTGGAGATTCTGCGCGGCCTGCGCTCCCGCTATGAGGAGCACCATAAGGTGCAGATCACGGACCAGGCGCTGGACGCCGCGGCCCGGCTCTCCGACCGCTATATCACAGACCGCTTCCTGCCCGACAAGGCCATTGACCTGATCGATGAGGCCGCCGCCAAGGTGCGCCTGCGCTCCGCCATGGCGCCCCAGGCGCTCCGCGAGGCGAAGCAGGAGCAGGTCAAGGTGGACAAGGAGCTCAAGTCCCTGCCGCAGCGCGGCGAGTACGACCGCATCAAGTTCCTGGAGGAGCAGGCGGCGTACCTCAAGGACCGCATCAACGAGATGCAGGCCAAGTGGGACGAAGAGCGGGCCAACGCCCCGATGACCGTCGGGGAGGATGAGATCGCGCAGATCGTCTACTCCTGGACCGGCATTCCGGTGTCGCGCCTGGTAGAGACCGAGACCCAGAAGCTCCTCAAGATGGAGGAGGAGCTGCACAAGCGGATCATCTCGCAGCACGAGGCGATTGTCGCCGTGTCGAAGGCGATTCGCCGCGCCCGCTCGGGCCTGAAAGACCCGAAGCGCCCGATGGGCTCGTTCCTGTTCCTCGGCCCGACCGGCGTCGGCAAGACGGAACTGGCGCGCGCGCTGGCGTCCTTCCTCTTCGAGAAGGAGGACAACCTCATCCGCATCGACATGAGCGAGTACATGGAGCGGTTCGCCGTCTCCCGGCTCGTGGGGGCTCCCCCCGGCTATGTCGGTTACGATGAGGGCGGCCAGCTCACCGAGGCCGTGCGGCGGCAGCCGTACTCGGTGATCCTGCTGGACGAGATCGAGAAGGCGCACCCGGAGGTCTTCAACCTGCTCCTGCAGGTGATGGAGGACGGCCGCCTGACCGACTCGCAGGGTCGGATCGTGGACTTCAAGAACACGGTCATCATCATGACCAGCAACATCGGCGCGCACATCATCAACCGCGAGCAGGGCATCGGCCTGCGCCAGCAGAAGCAGCAGGACGAAGACGGCAAGTCGTACGAGGCGATGAAGAACCGGATCCAGGACGAGCTCAAGCGCGTCTTCCGGCCCGAGTTCCTCAACCGCATCGACGAGGCGATCGTCTTCCACAGCCTGACGGCGGCGAATATCCGCCAGATCGTGACCCTGATGCTGAGCGGCGTGAAGAAGCAGGTCCAGCAGCAGGGCATGGAGCTGGAGCTGTCCGAGGCCGTGATCGAGAAGCTGGCGGGCGAGGGCTACGACCCGCAGTACGGGGCACGCCCGCTGCGCCGCGCCGTACAGCGCCTGATCGAGGACCCGCTGTCGGAGGAGGTCCTGCTGGGCCGCTTCTCGGCGGGCGATACCATCCGCGCGGAGCTAGACGGCGAGGGCGAAAAGTCAGTCGTCATCTTCCGCAAGGTGGAGTCCGCGGACTCGGGGGAGGACGACCCGGAGGTGCTGACCGCACCGAAGGGGATGCCCGAACTCCCGCCTCCGGGCGCGAACTGATCCCGTAGAAATGGGGAGCGGCGAGTTTGCCGCTCCCCGTTTTCTTTTTGCTTCCGCTACCCTCCCGCCCCCGTCACCTCCCGGAGCAGACGGAAGAAGCCGCGTTTGCGCTCCGAGTTCGTGCCCCAATCGGTAGGCACGCTCTGGTAGCCCTGCTCAAACCCCTCCCCCGCCATCCGATAATCGAAGTACCCCCACCCCGCCCGCTTCTCAACCGCCGCAAGGAGGTGGTTGTCATCCTTCTCGAAGTCGAAGTGGTCGTCCTCGTTCACCACCACGGGCTGCCCCCGGTAGCCCGGCACAGCGCGCGCGGCGTCGATGCGCTCCCGTAGCGCGTCCGGCGTAGGGACGCTGTTGCCGTGGATGAGCAGGAAGTCGGCCGCTGCAGCGACATTGGGCGTGGGAACAGTGCCGCCCCGGAAACTCGTGCTGACCAGCAGGCGCCTGCCGGAGCGCTCCTGCACCCGATGGATTAGCTCCCCGCCACGCTTTTCTGTAAGAATGGAATGTTGGTAGGCATAGCTGCCGCCGTTGCCGCTGGTGTCGATGTCGCACTCGTTGGCGATCTCCACCAGGACGTTCCCGTACCCGTTTTCGAGCAGCCAGTCGGTCACGGCGTCCACCGCGCGGCAGACCGCCGCCTCGTCCCGCACCCGCTCGTCCTGCCCAAAGTAGAATAGGCCGAGAATCGCCACCATCCCCTGCGCATCCAGGGCATCCAGCACGCGCCCGAGGCGAGCCATATAGTCCGGCCGCAGGCTGCCGTCCTCGCGGATGGCGGTGTTCACCCACGGCTGCTCCCGCGAGTACCCCTGCGGGGAACCACCCTGCAGATTCAGTGTGACGGCCAGCAGCCCATCGGCGCACCACGCGGGCACCTGCGCCACAAAGGCATCCGTGTTCCTGTCCGCGTCGAACGGCGCGCCATCCGGGTAGTTCCAGAGCCCGCGCGTCTCCGGATTCAGGTCGTCGAACGTCGCCTGGACCATCCGGGCGTTCATCAGCAGCCCCTCGACGCGATGCCCCCGGTACTGGCGCCCCGCGTAGGTCGGCTGCCCGTTGATATAGAAGTCCTCTCCCTCAATGGAGACGACGGTGCTACGGCGCATGTCGCTTCCCCTCCTCTGCACTATCATAACCGGTCACGCAACGCCGCCCCAGCGTCACGGAAAGCAAATAGGAGGGGCCAGCATGCCTGGTGGCATGCCGGCCCCTCCCGTTTGACCGTTGGAAACCCTACTTACTTGTCGCTGACGCCGCGGCCCAGGGCAGCCTGCGCGGCAGCAAGGCGCGCGATCGGCACGCGGTAGGGCGAGCAGGAGACGTAGTTCAGGCCGATCTGGTGGCAGAACGCCACGGAGCGCGGCTCGCCGCCGTGCTCGCCGCAGATGCCCAGCTTGATGTCGGGCCGGACCTTCTTGGCCTTCTCCACGCAGATCTCCATGAGCTGGCCGACGCCGGTCTGGTCGATGGACTCGAACGGGTCGCCCGGCAGGATCTTCTGCTCCACGTACGGCTTCAGGAACTTGTCCGAGTCGTCCCGACTGAAGCCGAACGTCATCTGCGTCAGGTCGTTGGTCCCGAACGAGAAGAACGACGCCTCGGGCGCGATCTCGTCCGCCGTCAGCGCGGCGCGCGGGATCTCGATCATGGTGCCGAACGAGTAGGGGATCGAAATACCCTGCTCCTCCTCCACCGCCTTCGCCGTCTTCTCCAGCGACTGGCGCACCACCCGAAGCTCGTTCACATGGCCGACCAGCGGGATCATGATCTCGGGAACGGCCTTGCCGCCCGCCTTGATCACCGCCGCCGCCCCCTCCAGGATGGCGCGGGTCTGCATCGCCACGATACCCGGGAAGACGATGGACAGGCGGCAGCCGCGCAGGCCCATCATCGGGTTGATCTCGTGCATGGCGCGGACCTGGTTGAGCAGCTCTTCCTTCTCCGCATCCGCCTTGCCGTTGGCGCGGGCGGTGGCGTTCTCCTCAATCAGGCTCTCCAGCGACGGCAGGAACTCATGCAGCGGCGGGTCGATCAGGCGGATGGTGGCCGGCCGGCCGCCCAGCGCCTCAAAGATGCCCTTGAAGTCCTCGCGCTGGAAGACCAGCAGCTCGTCCAGGGCCGCCTGCCGCTCCTCTTCGCTCTTGGCGAGGATCATGCGCTGCACGACCGGGCGGCGCTCCCCCTCGAAGAACATGTGCTCGGTGCGGCACAGGCCGATGCCCTCCGCGCCCAGATCGATCGCCAGCCGGGTGTCGGCGGGATTGTCCGCGTTGGCGCGCACACCGACCTTGCGGACATCGTCCGCCCAGCCCAGGAACGTGCCGAACTCGCCGGCCAGTTCCGGGTCCTGCACCTCCACGGTGCCGTCAATCACCTCGCCCAGCGTGCCGTTCAGGGAGATCGGGTCCCCCTCCTTGATCACGCGGTCCCCGATGGTGAACTGCTTCTTCTCACCGTCCACACGGATCTCGGAGCAGCCCGCGACGGTCGGAATACCGAAGCCGCGCGCCACGAGCGCCGCGTGGCTGGTCATACCACCGCGCTCGGTGAGAACCCCCTGCGCGGCGAGCATGCCCTTCAGGTCGTCCGGGGAGGTGTCGGCGCGCACCAGAATCACGCGCTTGCCCTCGCCGCCCTTGCCCAGCTGCGCGGCGGTCTCGGCGTCGAACACCGCGATACCGGTGGCCGCGCCGGGGCCGGCGGGCAGGCCCTTGGCCAGCACGTCGTACTTCGCGCCCGGCTTGATGATGGGCAGCAGGCACTGGTTCAGCAGGTCGGGAGCGACCCGCGCCAGGGCATCCTCACGGGTGATGCGCTGCTCGTTCACCATGTCCACGGCGATCTTCACGGCGGCGGGGCCGGTGCGCTTGCCGGAGCGGCACTGCAGGATCCAGAGCTTACCCTTCTCGATGGTAAACTCGATATCCATCATGTCCTTGTAGTGGTTCTCCAGGATGCGGCACACGTCCTCAAAGTGGTCGTAGATCGCCTTGTTCTGGGTCTCCAGCTCCGAGATCGGCACCGGGGTGCGCACACCGGCGACCACGTCCTCGCCCTGGGCGTTCATCAGGTACTCGCCGAAGACCAGGCGCTCACCCGTGGACGGGTTGCGGGTGAAGGCGACGCCCGTGCCGCAGTCATCCCCCATGTTCCCGAAGACCATCGCCTGGACATTGACGGCGGTGCCGATGTCGTCCGGAATCTTCTCGCGCTGGCGGTAGATGATGGCGCGCTCGTTGTTCCACGACTTGAAGACGGCCTCCACGGCGGCCTCCAGCTGCGCGAAGACATCCTGCGGGAACTCGTTGCCCGTCTCCTTCTTGAAGTGGTCCTTGTAGACCTGGACCAGCTCCTTCAGCGCGTCGGCGTCCATCTGCAGGTCGTCGGTGACGCCCTTGGCCGCCTTCATATCGCGGAAGATGTGCTCGAAGTCGTGCTTGGAGAGCTTCTTGCCCTTCTCGTTGAAGGCCACGTCCGCCAGCATCATGATCAGGCGGCGGTAGGAGTCATACACAAAGCGGGGGTTGCCGCTCAGCTTGATCAG
This sequence comes from uncultured Armatimonadota bacterium, assembly GCA_937902745.1. Taxonomy (GTDB): domain Bacteria; phylum Armatimonadota; class Armatimonadia; order Armatimonadales; family Armatimonadaceae; genus CALEKU01. Next base: position 4,460 of record CALEKU010000160.1, on the reverse strand, counting down.
CCCCTCGGCGGTCTCGTCGTTCAGGCCCAGGTTGAGGACGGTGTCCATCATACCGGGCATGGAGAACTTGGCGCCGGAGCGGACGGAGACCAGCAGAGGGTTGGCCGGGTCACCGAGCTTGCGGCCCATGCGGTTCTCGACGTTCGCCAGAGCTTCGCGGATCTCTTCCGTCAGCCCCGCGGGCATCTTGCCGCCCTCGGCGTAGTAGTCGTTGCAGACTTCCGTGGTGATGGTGAAGCCGGGCGGCACGGGGAGGCCGATCTTGATCATCTCGGCGAGGTTCGCGCCCTTACCGCCGAGCAGGTCGCGCATCGAGGCGTCGCCGTCCTTGAAAATCCAGACGCGCTTCTGGGTTGCCATCGGGTTCGATTCTCCTTCAGCCGCCGGTACGGAGGGATGGGAAGTCGTGCCGCGCACTTCCGCCGCGTCGCGCGTGCCCGGTCCCGCCTCCGCGGGTGCGGTGGGTGTTATCTGTCAGGTGGATGCAAAGCGAAGCCGCGCGCTCGTTCGGCTCGGTCTGCGTCGAGGGCGCGGCAAACGTCAGCATTGTATCAGAATGCGTCCGGCCGAGGCAAATCCCGTCGTGGCACGACAAACGCTTTCGCCCCCGCTGCGCTGTACGCACGGCGCAGCGCAGCGGGGGCGAAAGCTTCCCGGAATCGGAGGTGGGATTCAGTTGCGGAAGCGCGGGGTGCCGACGCGGGCCACGGCGATGCCCTGCACGCCATTCTTGAGCCGGTACTGGAACACCACCTGATTGCGGTCGTTCAGGCCACGGAAGAACTCCACGCCCTCCACCACGCCGCCAAACAGACGCTGCCCCGACTCCACCACCGGGAACGGCCGCTTTACCCCCGGAGCCGTCGCGTAAACTGCGGTGCCGCCGCCTGCGTCCGCCGTCCGGATGACCGGGAAGACCACCAGGCCATGGACGTTTGCCACCGGGTCGCGCAGCACACCGAACGGCTCCACGAACGTCGTGGCGTGCGTGGCGAACGTGCCGTCCCCCGGCGACGTGAAGACACCAAGGCCCGCCGGACGCCCCTTAATCGCACCGCCAAACGCCAGGGTGCCTCCGTTGGTAAGGTAGGGTGCGTCGCCAAAGCCGCCCAGGAGGGTCGGCTGACTATTGTCGAACAGGACCTCAATCTGCGCCGCGCCGTTCCCCCCCAGACGGCCCGCGAGCAGCGCCTGCGTGCTGCCCTCGGCGGGGGTGCGGACGCCGCGGAAGACGACGATTCCCGCATTGTTTACGTGCGGAGCCTCGCTCAAGCTGGCGAACTCAGGGTGCGTGAGCGTGGTTGCGACGGCGCGAGTGCGCCCCCAGAGCTTGCCGAGGAAGACCCCGGTGGACACCGTCCCGCCGATCCTCTGGTGCGCGTGGAAGGCGACCTGCCCCCCATCGTTGACGCTGACGTAGGTCCCGAAGTTGATGTAGGGGGCATCCCCCTCCGTGGTGGCGATAGCAGCCAGGGCGTGCGGGCCGTACCCCGCATACACCCCGCTGTTGCTGGAGCCGTCCCAGTGGTGGGTCGCCCGGAATGCCACCAGGCCCCAGTTGTTGAGGGACGGCGGTCCGAACGACGAGAGTTTCGGGTGGTTCGACGTGACGATGGTCTTGAAGTGTCGTCCGTTCGTCGTGGTATAGATCCCGGCCCCGGCCCCGTTACCCGCTGGGTAGCCCAGGAACGCAACCGTCCCCCGGTCATTGATGGCAGGCGTGGTGAAGCCAACGAACTTCCCGCCCCGGGTGTCTACCACCTTGTCATAGTGGATAGGGACCGGGTGGTGGGCGGCGTAGTCGTCCAGTACCCGCTGCGCAGCCGCGGGCGCGCTTCCGGCGGCGAGCATCCCGGTCGTGCAGACGCTCACCAGAGCGATGACCGTAAATCGGCGTCGTGACAGCATGACGTGTTCTCCTTGTCACGGCGCCTGGGTTCGCATTTCTAGAGGGATCGCGCCGCCGTGACGCAGGAAGGATATCGCTGCCACCGCCCCGCCCCGACCGCCCGACGGCCTGTTCTCGGGGACACTATATACAGTCCCGGCCCCCAACCGGAGACAGACTGCCCGCTTACTTGAGGATTTTTATTTCCCGAGCGCCCGACGGATGAGGTCGAGGGCGCGCCGGGCATCTTCATCCTCGGGGTCCTCGTTCACCTGCCGCTCCGCGAGGGATAACGGCGTCTCTCCCTTATAGTCCTTCGCCCGGACATCCGCCCCCGCCCGGAGCAGTTGTTCCACCAGGACAGCGTCCGCAAAGTCTGCGGCGTGCATCAGGGGCGTGCGCCCGTCCCGGTCGCGGGCGTCCACCTTCGCACCGCGCCGGATCAGCAACTCCGCCACCTCCGCCTCCCCCGCGGCGACCGCCGCCAGCAGGGGGGTCTCCCCGCTCGTGAACTCCGCGGCGTTCGCGTCCGCACCCGCATCCAAAAAGGCCCCCACCGCACCTACCATTCCGCGCTCCACGGCCCACAGAAAGAACGAAGTCCCGTCCGTATCCTCGGCGCGCGGGTCGAAGCCCTCCGCGAGCAGGCGCCGGACCACCGTGGCATCCTTCTTCCGAAGGGCGTCGCGCATCTCGTCGGCGGGCGGATACGGGATAATCCCCCGCAGCAGGCGTCGCAGCGCGCTCATGCCTGCCCCCTCCGCCGCAGGACGCGCCCGGTGCGTGACCCCGTCGCCCGCCCGTCCTCCAGCGCCACCGTCCCCCCCACCAGGACATAGCGAATCCCGGTCGGGAACACATGCGGAGCATCGAAAGTGGCCGCATCGCCCACCGCCGCCGGGTCGAACACCAGGATATCGGCGACCGCCCCCGGCGCCAGGCGCCCCCGGTCGGCCCAGCCCAGGCGGGACGCGGGCAGTGTGGTCATGCGGCGTATCGCCTCCTCCAGGGTCAGCACTCCTTTCTCCCGCACATAGCGCGAGAGCACGCGCGCGAACGTCCCGTAGGTGCGTGGGTGCGGCCGGTCGGAGGCGTTCGCCCCCAGCGGCGCGGAGGCCACAGCATCCGACCCGATCATCACGCGCGGGTCGGAGAGCACCCGCTCCACATCCTCCTCCGACAGGGCGAAGTGCGCCGCGGACACCCACCCCTCCCCCTCCGACAGCAGATCGAGGACGAAATCGCGCGGGTCCTGCCCTCGCTCCTCCGCGAGCGCCGCCACGGTGCGTCCCGAGTACTCCGGGTGCGCCGGGCTGTGCGCGATCTCCACCATCGCATAGTCCACGCCGTTGTCCGCCATAGCCGTGCGCGCCCGCTCGCGCAGGTGCGGGTCCGCCAGCCGCTCGGCCAGCGCCTCAGGCGTCCCCGCCACGGCCCAGGGCGGCAGCGCCACCGTAGCCAGTCCCGTCTGGTAGGCCGTATAGGGGTACTGGTCCAGCAGCACATCCAGTCCGCGCGCCCGGGCCGCGTCCACCTGCGCCAGCGTCCGGAGCACCTTTCCCCAATTGCGTGGCCTCTCGGACTTGTGGTGCGAGAGTTGGAGCGGCGCTCCGGCTCTCTCCGCCACCTCCACCGCCTCGGCCACCGCCTCCTCCAGGGCGTCCCCCTCGTCCCTCAGGTGCGTCGCGTAAAACCCCCCGTACTCTGCAGCGAGGCGCGCGAGCGGGACCATCTCGTCCACGTCCGCATACATCCCTGGCACGTACTCCAGCCCGGACGACAGGCCCACCGCCCCCTGCTCCAGCGCCTGCTCCAGTTCCGCGAGCATTGTCCGCATCTCGGCGTCGTCGGGCTTACGGGCGGCCAGTCCCATCGCACGCTTGCGCAGCGTGCCGTGCCCGGCGAGCGTGGCAACATTGATCGCGACGCCGTTCTCCTCGACACGCCGCAGGAAGCCCCCCATGTCGCGCCAGTCCAGAGCAACGCCCGCCCGGTTCGTCCCCCGCTGCTCTCCGGAAAAGTCCGCCCCTGGCAGCGCCAGCCCCAGCGAGATGCCACAGTTGCCCACCACCTCCGTGGTGACCCCCTGGTGCAGCGACGACTCCATCCCAGGCGTGAACAGCACCGTCAGGTCGGAGTGGGTGTGAATGTCGATAAAGCCCGGGCACACCGCCATGCCAGCGGCGTCGATCACCCGCCCGGCCGTCGCTCCCTCCAGCGTTCCCACCGCCTCCACGCGTCCGTTCCGCACCCCCACGTCGGCGCTCACCGGCGGTGCGCCGGTGCCGTCATACACCGTCCCGCCCTTCAGGATCGTGTCAAAAACGCGCGTGGAAGTTTCGCCGGTCTTCATGTCCGGATTATAGCCGGAACGGGCGTCCCTGTCGCGGGAACCTCCCTTGCCTGCTCCCTACTTCGGATTCAATTTTTCCCGAATCAGGTTGCGCACACGAAACCGCTGTGCTATATTGGAGTTTGCGGGTATTGGTACCCGCCTCGGGTCGTTAGCTCAGTTGGTAGAGCAGCTGACTCTTAATCAGCGGGTCATAGGTTCGAGTCCTATACGACCCAT
>CALEKU010000159.1 GCA_937902745.1 uncultured Armatimonadota bacterium | reverse complement strand
ACCGCACCGTCGAACTCGCTGAAGCGCCCGCGCACCTTGTTGACACCCATGTGTATCACTGTAAAACCGATCTCCGTGCGGGAAGAGTCTACTGCCCAGTTGCCCGTCAGGATCGCCGCCTTCGAGGGCTGCTGCGCGGACTGTGCTGCGGGAGACTGGGCATGGGCGATCACGCCCCCGGTCAGGGTAACGGCAGCCAGGACGGCGAGAGCGGTTCGAACGGCGGTGTTGCGTTTCATAGATTAGGTGTCCTTCCGGTGTCGTAATGACGTACCTGGCCGAGGCGCGGCGTCGTCCCCCGGCACGGGCTTTTGCAGTGACAAACAACCAGACGCTGAGTCTAGTTCCGTGTGCAACTAAACTCGGAGCAGTTATTTTTGTCGTCGCGGGTGCGCGATGCGAAAAAGGGAGGGCACGGCTTGCCGCGCCCTCCCTTCTGAGTCACCGTTTCCTATCCGGAAAGCAGCTTCTTACTCGTCGTCGGCATCGGCGGAGCCGGACGAACCCAGGCTCAGAGCCTCGGCCGCCGCGTCGCCGTTCTTGATCTCGTTCTCGATGGCATCCATAAGCTCCGGGTGCTCTTCCAGGAACGTCTTGGCGTTCTCACGGCCCTGGCCGAGCCGGTCCCCCTTGTAGGAGTAGAACGCGCCCGCCTTGGCGATGACCCCCAGCTCTGTACCGATGTCGATGATCGAGCCGGAGCGCGAGATGCCCGTACCGAACATGATGTCGAACTCCGCCTGCTTGAAGGGCGGCGCGACCTTGTTCTTGACCACCTTGACGCGAGTGCGGATACCGACCATGTCGTTGCCCGCCTTCAGCGTCTCGATGCGGCGTACGTCCAGACGCACCGACGAGTAGAACTTCAGCGCGCGGCCGCCCGGCTGGGTCTCCGGGTTGCCGAACATCACGCCGATCTTTTCGCGCAACTGGTTAATAAAGATCGCCGCCGTGCCCGTTTTGTTCAGTGACGCCGTAATTTTACGTAGCGCCTGGCTCATCAGGCGGGCCTGCATACCCGGCAGGCTCGCGCCCATGTCACCTTCGATCTCCGCCTTCGGCACCAGCGCGGCGACCGAGTCGAGGACGACGATCGAGATCGCGTTGGAGCGCACCAGGGCATCCACGACCTCTAGCGCCTCTTCCCCGGTGGACGGCTGCGAGATCAGCAGGTTCTCAATGTCAACGCCGATCTTGGAGAAGTACACCGGGTCCACCGCGTGCTCGGCGTCCACGTACGCCGCGATGCCGCCCCGCTTCTGCGCCTGCGCCACGATCTGCGCAGCGACCGTCGTCTTACCCGAAGATTCCGCACCGTAGATCTCGGTGATGCGCCCCTTGGGAACGCCCCCGATGCCCAGCGCAATGTCCAGCGCCAGCGATCCGGTCGGGATCGCCTCGACGGCGTTGGTCTTGGCATGGTCACCGAGCCGCATGACCGACCCCTTGCCGAATTGCTTCTCGATCTGAGACAGCGCCAGCTCTAAGGCGCGTTCCTTTTCCACGTTGCTCAGGCTCCTTGTTTGATTGGGTTGAACCGCGCGACCTGGCGGTTAATCTTCTCCGGTCAGCGGCCAGGCGGCGCGCTCTTCGTAGGTCGCGCCCGCCGGGTCCAGAAAACTCTGTATCAAAACGATGCGGTCCGCCGCCTGGCTGCCGCACTCGGTTTCTGCCTCGGCGGCGAGGGCCGCACGGAGGCTGTCTATGTTCTTCTCCGACTTTACCCGACCCAGGGTGACGTGAGGCACCAGTCCCCCTTCGCGCGCCACGCCCATCGGGAGGAACCAGGGCTCGGCGCGCTTTACCAGGGCTTTCCAGGGCTCCGCACCCTCGGGCACCCCTACCCAGAGGGTCTTTATAGCCGGGCCGCGTTTCGGAAAGGAACTCGCCCCGCGCAGCCGAAGCCGGAAAGGCGGAGTTTCCGCGGCGACCGCAGCGCACGCGGCCTGTACGTCGTCCAGCAGCGCGTCGTCCAGGTCCCCGAGGAAGGTCACGGTGAGGTGGAAGTTCTTGGGCTCCACCCAGCGGACATCCGCTCCTGCCGCGCGCAGCCGCGCCTGCACGTCGGTAAGCGCCGCGCGTACCTCGTCCGCCAGTGGGACCGCCACGAAAAGGCGCATCAGTACGACCCCCCTGCTCGCCGTGGGCCGCGGTTGCCGCCGTCGAATGAATTCGCGGCTACGGTTGAGAAGCCCGCCTCCGCGGGCTCCGGCACACGGTGACAGTTACGGCTTATCCGTAACCGCCCCTCGACAACCGGAGTCGGCGCAGGCCGACTTCTTAACGGTAGCCGGGACTTCAGTCCACGGCGGCAACACGGCTTCAAACATCCAATGGCAACCATCCTACGATGCCCATACGACGACACCATTATCCCAGTAACTCCCGCCGCAGCATATCGAGCGCGGCCTGTGTGGAGCGGTGGCGGATATCGGCGCGGCTGCCGGTGCCGAAGAGGTGCTTCTGCGCCGAAACACCGTTCGCCGAGGCGAGGCCAATGTAGACCAGGCCGACTGGCTTCTCTGCCGTACCGCCGCCGGGTCCCGCGATGCCCGTAATCCCGATGCCGTAGTCTGCGCCCGCGAGTTCGCGCACCCGCTCCGCCATCGACTGAGCGACTTCGGCTGACACAGCGCCGACCGTCGAGAGGATACCCGGCGGGACGCTGAGCAGCTTTGTCTTCGCCTCGTTCGCGTAGGTGATAAGGCCCGTGCCAAAGACCTCCGAGGAGCCGGGGACATCGGTCAGGCGGCCCGCGAGCAGTCCGCCCGTGCAGGACTCGGCGGTCGCGACCGTCTTTCCCTGCGCACGCAGCAGATGGACCACGGCCGCCTCCAGCGTGGTCTCCCCCTCGGCGTAGATTAGGGAGCCGAGGCGGGCGTAGATGGCGTCCACGCGGGCGGCGATGCGGGCGTCGGCTTCGGCAGCGGTCGCCGCCTTGGAGGTGACGCGCAGGTGTACCTCTGCCAACTTGGCGTAGGGGGCGACGCTCGGGTCCGCGTCCTGCATCAGATCCCGCAGCGTCTCTTCGAGCCGCGACTCGCCCATGCCCGCCACCCGCAGCACGCGCGAGCGGATTACTGTCCGCGCGCTCGCTACCTTCTCCTCCAGATAGGGGAGGACGCTCGCCTCGAACATGGGGATCAGCTCGTTCGGCGGACCGGGCAGCGCGACCACCGTCTTTCCGTCCTTATCGAGAAGCAGACCCGGCGCGGTGCCGTTCGGGTTCGGCAGGGGCGTCGCCCCGGCGGGGACATCCGCCTGCCGCAGATTGGTCTCCGTCATGGGGTAGCCGCGCCGGGCGAACCAATCCGTCAGATGTGCCGCGATAGCCTCATCGCGGGCCAGGGGGGCGTTGCAGGCGTCGGCGATCAGGTCGCGGGTCAGGTCGTCCATCGTCGGCCCGAGCCCGCCGACCAGGATCACCAGATCCGCCCGAGAGAGTGCCAGGCGGACGGCCGCGGCCCCGCGCGCGAAGTTGTCGCCCACTGTCTGCCGGTGGTAAACATCGATGCCGAGCGCCGAAAGCTGTTGCGCCAGATACGGTGCGTCCGTGTCTACGATCTGCCCCAGGAGCAGTTCCGTCCCTATGGAGATGACCTCCGCAACCATGCCGTGCGCGCCCGCCTTCCCTGGCAAAAAACTGTTTGCAGTATACCCCCGGATGCCCGTCGGGGACAAGCCGATTTTATCGGCGTGGGCGCGGCGTCAGTCCGTCACCTTCCAGGTGTCGCCCTCGCGCTGCACCTTCATGGAGTTCCCTTCGCCGCCCCAGACGTCAGCGCCTTCGCTGCCGCAGTGGCGGCAGCAGCAGAGGGTACGCTAGCGGCGGACTTGGGTGGCTTCGGGGGGCAGGCTTTTTCTGATGCGCGCCTACGGGCGCCATCTGGGCAGCGAAAAGGAGCAGCGACGCGGCGACATTGCCAACGGCCTTCAACATGGGGACACTCCGTTCGCAAGAATCCGGGCTATGACGATGGGGGATGCTCGGGCACCTCGCCGCCCCGCGGGCCATAGAAAAGGACCCAGACAGCGAAGTCTTCGGAGAACTCCTCAAACCGGTGGATCTGACCCGCTGCTACGAACAGGAACGTACCTGGCTCCACCCGGCGCCGCGTGTTCCCATCGAAGAAGAGGCCCGTGCCGCGCGCCACGACGTACACCTCGTCCCGCTCGTGCGGCTGCTGCGGGTCATGCCCCGGTGGCGCGTAGAACTCCACCTCCAGCGTGCCGTGGGAGAATACCGGCACCGCGAGGTTCCCGGGCGGGGGCGGGCCCATGCGCAGGGCGTCCGCCAGGTCGATATGCGCGGTCTTCGATGCGGGAGATTCCATAGCGACGTTCGCACCCGATGATGGATTGTACCGCCGGAAGTCTCAGGCGGGTGCGCGTTTCCGGCGGGCATGTCCGGTGACGCTACGGATACAGGGTCAGACGAATCCCATGTATGCGCGCACGGATTTGAAAATCAGAGTTCATCCGTAGGCGCGTTACGGTTGCTCGACCCGTAGCCGTCAGCCCCAGAATCTGCGCTGTTTCATGATCGAATTGGAAGTGGTCTTCCCACCGGTCTTCACGCGGATGAAAAAGCGGTACCCATGTTGCCCCTGCCTCGTCCCAGCCTGTCGTCGCATTGGACTTGAACAGGTTACAGGACTCACAGACAAGGGCGAGATTATTTTCTGCGTCGGAGCCGCCTGCAGAGCGTGGCGTGATGTGCTCCACCTCAAAGGCGAAATTGAACACCTGCTCAGGCGCATGGCAATATTCGCAGCGATGCGCCGCCCGTTCCGCAATCGACGGGTAGAGCGGGTTCACGACTTGACGTTCTGCAGCGATTGTGTGCGCGCAACAGTAGCGTCGAAGGCTGCTTCGACAAGGCGCTCCAGTTCTTCTTGTTCTGTCGGGCTGAGTGAGTTCCGTCGCGCCTTTAGTTCCTGCAATCGTGCCTGCTGGGCATCGCTGAAAAAGGAGTCCCCCTGGTTGAAGGGCCAGATGATGATAGGCGTGGACACGGCAGCAGGGTTTGGCAAACGCGACAGGAGAGCTTGCAGGGCCTCCTGCGGCGTTGTGCCAAACCCTTGCGTCTGGCCGGAACTGGCCCGAAACCGGGCGGTCTCGATGTCAGGTATGACTTGAGCAGACGCTGCCATGGGGTTCTCTCTGTTTTTTTATAGTATCGCTGTGTGGCTCGGCTGGAGCGACGAACCGTTTAGAACTCGGCGTAGCCGGGGGTGCGCGGGAAGGGAATGACGTCGCGGATGTTCTTCATGCCGGTCAGGTACATGAGCATCCGCTCCAGGCCCAGCCCGAAGCCCGCGTGCGGCGCGGAGCCGTACTTACGTAGCTCCAGGTACCACCAGTACGCCTCCTCCGGCAGACCCTGGGTGCGGATCTTCTCCAGCAGCACATCGTAGCGCTCCTCGCGCTGCGACCCGCCGATGATCTCGCCGATGCGCGGCGCAAGGACGTCCATTGCGCGCACGGTCTTCCCGTCGTCGTTCAGGCGCATGTAGAACGCCTTGATCTCCTTCGGGTAGTCCGTCACCACCACCGGCTTCTTGAACGTCTCCTCGGTCAGGTAGCGCTCGTGCTCGCTCTGGAGGTCGCAGCCCCAGAACACGGGGAACTCCCAGTCGCGCCCGGCTTTGAGCAGAATGTCCACAGCCTCTGTGTAGGTGACGTGCTCGAAGTCGGAGGCGGCGACATGCTCCAGCGTGGAGAGCACCGTGTTGTCGATGCGCTTGTTGAAGAACTCCAGGTCCGCCGCGCAGTTATCCAGCACGTAGGCGATGATGTACTTCAGGAACTCCTCGGCCAGCTTCCGGTCGCCGTCCAGGTCGCAGAAGGCCATCTCCGGCTCGATCATCCAGAACTCCGCCAGGTGCCGGGGCGTGTTCGAGTTCTCCGCGCGGAAGGTGGGGCCGAACGTGTAGACGTTGGAGAACGCCAGCGCGAAGATCTCCGCCTCCAGCTGCCCGGAGACGGTCAGGTGCGCCCGCTTACCGAAGAAGTCCTTGCCGAAGTCCACCGCGCCGGCATCCGTGCGCGGCAGGTTCATCATATCCAGGGTGGAGACACCGAACATTGCGCCCGCGCCCTCGGCGTCGCTGGTGGTAATCAACGGCGCGTGCAGGTACAGGAAGCCGCGCTCCTGGAAGAACTGGTGGACCGCGAACGATAGGGCATTGCGCACCCGGAAGACGGCACCGAATGTGTTCGAGCGGGGACGCAGGTGCGCGATCTCCCGCAGGAACTCCATGGTGTGCCCCTTCTTCTGGAGCGGGTAAGTGGCGGGGTCCGCGCCGCCGTAGACGGTCATCTCCTTTGCTTTCAGCTCCACAGCCTGGCCCGCGCCGGGCGACTCCACGAGGTCGCCGCTCACGGCGAGGCACGCGCCGGTGGTCGCCTCGCGCAGTACGTTCTCAGGGATCGTGCCCGCGTCGATCACGATCTGGAGGTCCTGGAAGCAGGAGCCGTCGGAGAGCTGGACGAAGGTGACGCCCTTGCTGTCGCGCCGGGTCTTGACCCAGCCGCGCGCCGTGACGGCCGTGCCGGGCGATTTGGTGAAGATGTCGCGGATGTACTCGCCGGGTTCAATCATGGTAGTTGTATTGCGGTGTCCCGCGCAGGGCGGGTGTCCTTCAGGTTGCGTATAGGCTACCATTTTCGGGGCGGTATTGGCTACCGGGCGGGGAGGGAAACGCTGTGGCGGGATTGATGCTGGAGGACGAGGCGCGGGCGGCGCTCTGGGCGCAGGTGGCGGAGCGCGTGGAGGCGTACCTGCGGGCGGTCGCGGAGTCGCCGGAGGCGCGGGTGACCCCCGCGCCGGGGGTGACGGCGCGCTCGGTCCGGGACGCCCTGCGCCCTCTGACGTTCGACGAGCCCCTGACGCCGGGCGACGCCGTGGACTTCGCCGTGCGGATGCTGACAGACGCCCAGGTCCATACACCGCACCCGCGGTACTTTGGCCTGTTCAACCCGGCATCTACGGCGATGGGTATTGCCGCAGACGCCCTCGCGGCGGCGTTCAACCCGCAGCTCGCCGCCTGGAGCCACAGCCCGTTTGCGAACGAGGCCGAGCGGCACGTGCTGCGCGCCCTGGGCGTGCGCGCCTTCGGCTACCTCGAGGACCGGATCGACGGCACGTTCACGTCCGGCGGGGCGGAGGCGAACCACACGGCGCTGCTGACGGCGCTGACCGCCGCCTTCCCCGACTTCGCCCGCTACGGCGTGCGCGGGATGAGCGCCACGCCGCGGCTCTACGTTTCGTGCGAGGCGCACCACTCCTGGCACAAGGCGGCACGCGCCTGCGGGATCGGAGAAGAGGCGGTGTGCGAGGTGCCCAACGACAACCGCCTGCGCCTCCACGTCGACGCGCTGGCAAACCTGCTGGAGCGGGACCGGGCGGCGGGGTGCGCCCCGTTCCTGATCGTGGCCACGGCGGGGACCACGAACGCCGGCGCCATCGACCCGATCCCGGAGCTGGCGCGCCTGGCCGAGCGGGAGGGGGCGTGGTTCCACGTGGACGCCGCCTGGGGCGGGGCGGCGGGCCTGGTGCCCGAGATGCGCCCGCTGCTGGCGGGCGTCGAGCACGCCGACTCAATCACCTTCGACGCCCACAAGTGGCTCTCCGTGCCGATGGGCGCGGGCATCTATCTGACCCGCCACCCCGACATCCTGAGCCGGACGTTCGACGTGCTGACGGCCTACATGCCGCCGGCCGAGGAGGAGACGCACGACCCGTACCGCCACTCGCTCCAGTGGTCGCGCCGCTTCACGGGGCTGAAGGTCTTCCTGTCGCTGCTGGTGGCGGGCTGGGACGGCTACACGGCGGCGCTGCGCCACCAAACGGCCATGGGGGACCTGCTGCGCGCCCGCCTCGGCGAGGCGGGCTGGCGCGTGGTCAACGACACCCCGCTCCCGTTGGTCTGCTTCGTGGACGCCGACCGGGACGACGCCCCGTTCCTCGACGCCGTCGCCGCGCGGGTCATCGCCTCCGGCCGCGCCTGGATCTCCACCACGCGCCTCGGCCGGGAGCGGCGGCCCGCCCTGCGCGCCTGCATCACCAACTACCGCACCGGCCCCGCGGACATTGATGCCCTGCTCGCCGCCCTCGATGAGGCCCGCGGGGGGCTATAGTTTCGGAGTCGCGTCCCGCCGCGCCGCCGCCAGGGTGGGCAGCGGGTCCTGCCAGAGCCATTCGGGCTTCAGGCGGAGACCGGGCAGCACGGCGCTTTCAAACCAGCCGTCGGCGTCCACGGGGGCGAGCAGGTAACGCCCCTCCGGGCCGAGGCGGTTGAACTCCGCCGTCTGCCTTTCGTGGTCGATAATCCAGTATTCGCGGACGCCGCCCCGCTCGTATTCGCCGTATTTCTCGCCCCGGTCGCGCGAACGGCTCTCCGGGCTGACGATCTCTACCACCAGGTCTGCCGGGCCGTTTAGCCCGTTCGCCTGTATCAGCCCCAATCGCTCCTTCGCCACGAACAGAATGTCCGGCGCGCGGGATGGCAGGTCCGGCGACGCCCGCATCTGGAACGGAGTCCGGTGCATTTCGCCCAGATCGTGTTGCTCGATAAAGAGGCCCAGCAGGGAGAGCAAGAATCCGCCAATCAGGCTGTGACGCCGTGTGACGGAACCGTGAAACACGACCGAACCGCAAACCCATTCGGCGTGCTTGTCATCGCCCAACCAGGCCAGGAACTCATCGTAGCTCATGTGCTCAGGGGGTGGGCTTGTGACATACATGCTGACTCCTAATTCATGGCTTCCACTCAATAATACCCTTTTGACCCTCCCGTTCCGGGTTGTACCAACTTACCTCCGCTTGGACAGGCAGACGGAGTTGTTGTGCCCAGTAGTATATAAATCGCCAACTGTCACTGGCAGAAAGCCGCCGCGCAGAAAGGGTAGTTCCTGAAACTGGACGGAATCCTCGCTCCGTTACGTGACCACTTACAACACGTCCTTGGGAGGCATTAATGATGTCGCCTGGGAGCCAAGAAGCTTCTACTGCTAAACGCACGGCAATGTCGACTGATTGGCTCCAAACAGTAAAAGGTTCGCTTCCTAAGCGGCCATTTACGTTTGTGTATCTCAGGTCTGGTGGTGCGTCTGGCGCGAATTGGCGAGTGCCTGTAGGGGTAGCCTCGTCCTGTGGATGATTTAGAACTGGTTCCGTCTCATCAGGCTCAGGCTGACTCACAGGTTGGGTATGAGGAGTGCCAGTGTCTTCCCGTTTATTGAACAGAAGATGCCTGATGGTTTTTGCGAAATACTTGGATTGCTTGCGGTTCTCGTCAGCGCTAAGACGATTTAATGCTGACTCAATACTCATAAAGTAATCAATGAGGTTATCACTTAGCGACTCGGCAAGAGTAATCGGAGACAATGCGTTAACCAGGGAGAATATGCCTGTCTGCTGGTTAGGAGTAGATGTGTCATACAGAGGAATTAGGGCAGAACTACCACAGTAATAGATGACCCATCTCGTTCCATCAGTCAGCACCGCCAATCGGGGGCTTGGGGACAGAAGACGAGCATATCGTCGCACTTGTTCAGTAGCGTTGCGCGTTTCCCCATGCCTTTTTACTTCTATAAGGATAGAGAAGTTGTTGTTGAGACGGAGAACGATGTCTGCTTTGTCAGTGCCACGGTCAGAAAGCGAAACATCCTGGCGGATCTGGCGACGTTCCCAGCCGATTTGCTTCAGTAGCAGTACGATTTCTGTTTCTATCTCCCGCTCCGAAGCTCCCGAATTTGACATTTCGGTTAATGCTACCAACGTCGCTGCTACTTCGTGTTCCACCATCAGAACTCCTCATCGTCAAGCGATTCCGTTAGAGTGCTATTAGCAAACAAACGTAATTATTCCTCTTTGAACAGAATTCCACTGATAACAGCGTCCTTGGTAGGTTTTGTGTGAGCGCAACGGGTATTTCTGTTTCGTAGCATATGTAAGGGGAGGTGACTATGGCGACGACGCGAATAGAGTCGGACAGCATGGGGAAGGTGGAGGTGCCCGTGGAGGCGTACTGGGGCGCGCAGACCCAGCGCTCGCGGGAGAACTTCCGCATCGGGCACGACCGCATGCCCCGCGAGCTGATACGCGGGATGGCCGTGCTGAAGAAGGCGGCGGCGCTCGTGAACCGCGACCTGGGCAAGCTCCCGCAGGAGAAGGCGGACCTGATCGTGCGCGCGGCCGACGAGATACTGGCGGGCGACCTGGACGACCAGTTCCCGCTGGTGGTCTGGCAGACCGGCAGCGGGACGCAGACGAACATGAACGTCAACGAGGTGATCGCGGGACGCGCCAACGAACTGGCGGGGAACCCGCGCGGCGGAAAGTCGCCGATCCACCCGAACGACGACGTGAACCTGTCGCAGTCGTCCAACGACACGTTCCCGACCGCGATGCATGTGGCGGCGGCCCGGCAGGTGCGGGACGACCTCCTACCCGCGGTGGGGAGGCTCCGGGACGCCCTGGACGCCAAGGCGCGCCGGTTCGCGGACGTGGTGAAGATCGGGCGGACGCACCTGATGGACGCCACGCCGCTGACGGTGGGGCAGGAGATGGGCGGCTGGGCGGGCCTGTTGACGCGCGACATCGCCCGTCTGGAGCAGGCGCTGGACGGGGTCTACGATCTGGCGATCGGTGGCACAGCGGTAGGGACGGGGCTCAACGCCCACCCCGAGTTCGCGGAGCGCACGGCCGCGAAGATCGCGGAGCTGACGGGGCTGCCCTTCCGCTCGCACCCCGACAAGTTCGTGGCGCTCTCGGCGCATGACGAGTTGGTGTACCTGAGCGGCGCGCTGCAGACGCTGGCCGGGTCGCTCCTGAAGATCGCCAACGACATCCGCTGGCTCGGTTCAGGACCGCGGTGCGGCCTCGGGGAGCTGCGCCTGCCGGAGAACGAGCCCGGCTCCTCGATCATGCCGGGGAAGGTGAACCCGACCCAGTGCGAGGCGATGACGATGGTCGCCGTGCAGGTCCACGGCAACCATGCCGCGGTGGCGTTCGCCGGGTCACAGGGGAACTTCGAACTGAACGTCTTCAAGCCGGTCATCATCCACAACGTCCTGCACAGCGTGACGCTCCTGACCGGCGCGTGCCACAGCTTTGTGGACAATCTGGTGGACGGGTTGGAGATCGATCGGGAGCGCATCGAGCAGTATCTGAACGATTCGCTGATGCTGGTGACGGCGCTCAGCCCGCACATCGGCTACGACCGGGCCGCGAAGGTGGCGCACGTGGCGCACGAGGAGGGGATTCGCCTGCGCGACGCGGCAGAGCGGCTGGGCTTCCTGAGCAGCGAGGAGTTCGACCGCCTGGTGCGGCCCGAGGCCATGACCCGGCCCGGATGAAAAGATTCGGCAAAGTAAAAGGGCCAGGAGCTATGCCCCCGGCCCTTCCCCTTTTTATGGGAGCGTTCCCCCGGAAGGGGAACGTTTAGTGTACGAGTTCGCTTTCATGATAGTGGCGGGTCTGGTGCCAGCGGCAGTGATTGCAGCCGAACCGTACCACCACCTCGTCGTCGCTCACCCGCTCGCGCACTTCTTCGCGCGCGATCTCCCCGCACTGCGGACAACGGACCGCACGGGGAGCCCAAACCGTCGAAGCCAGATGATGGTCGTGATTGTCCACGCCCGGCTTCAGGGTCGCCATCGCACCCATGATACTAACCTCCTGAGATTTCACGCGCCCGCTCCCGACAGATCGGGCGGGCGCCATTGTCGCATAGCGACACTACGAGCGCCGACGCTGGCCTCATCGATACGCGACAGTTCTATTATACCACTTCACGCTTTCGGCAAGCGGCGTCAAAGCCGTCCCGCCCCAGCGCAGGGTTTTTCTGTCTCTCTCGACTCGTCACCAGTTCGCGGTGTCGGTGCCGTACCTATCTTATCGTACCACCTTTGTATATCCGTTAACGGAAGATTAAGTTTCCGGTTAACACGAGTTTTCCGGTAATTTTTCACGATTACCGGGATAAGGAGTTCGGGAGGGCGCTACGGGTTGGTCTGGAAGCCACCCGGAACGAGTTTCTTCAGTTGGGCCTGGACCTCCGGGTCCGTGCTGCTAAAGGCCTGACGGGTCATCTCGGGGTAGGCCCTCAGGTACGGCTGTCGCTGGCTCTCCGGTATGGTCGCGAGCGTGGCGACGAACTGCCGCACGTCCGACGGCGGACCGCTCTGCTGGACAGGCTTTTGCTCCCGGGAGCAGCCCAGCAGCAGAAGTGTCCCCGAAAGCGCTCCGCACAGGATCAGCGTGCGCCACATCTTGCGGCCCGTTGATGGCATCGTTGACTCCCTCCAGCGGTGCGCGGCGGCGCGCCCGCTCTGCCTCGTTTGGCGAATATAGATGATCTCATAAACCGGTTGCGTCCGGTGTCAGATTGTAAGGGGCGGGGCGCCCATCCGTCAAGAGGGGAGGGGGCAGGTCCGAAAAATGGGAAATCACGCGCCCGCCCTTGACGAATCGGGGCATATCCGCTTACAATTCCACCACGGAAGCAACCGGTTTATCTTTTTCCGACACGGACAGATAACCGGTTGTTCGCCCAGGAGGAGCGGCCCTATTTCCCTGGAGGACGGCCGCACACGCCACAGAGACCACGTATAGGTTCACGACGTACCAACCGGTAATGGGACCGGCAGGAGGTTGGAATGCATCGGAGCAACTGGACGGCTACCCAAGCTCGACGGCGAGCGCTCTCCCCGGGTAGACACCATGGCTTTACCCTGATCGAACTGCTCGTCGTCATCGCGATTATCGCGATCCTGGCTGCGATCCTTTTCCCCGTGTTCGCTCAGGCACGCGAAAAGGCGCGCGCCGCGTCCTGTCTGTCCAATCTGAAGCAGATGGGCGCCGGGCTGACTATGTACTCGCAGGATTACGACGAAGAGTTGCCGCCCGCCTGGATTGGAGCGGCCTTCCCCGGGTACGCGCGGTGGATGGACGTGATGCAGCCGTACGTCAAGAACCACCAGATCTTTACCTGCACCAGTAACGATACGGAGTTCGCCCCGGTGCCGCCGGGCGGGCAGGTGCTGGATGTGGTGGACCGGAATGGCGGCTACGCCATGAACGTCACCTACTTCGGCGACCCGGTCGCCAACCCGCCCACCCCGATCCCCGACGTCGCCAGCAAGCGGACGCGCAGCCTGGCCGAGGTGCCCGACCCGGCCGGCACGGCCTACGTCTTCGACTTCCGCAACGGCTGGGGGTCGTTCCAGTGCGTCTGGGAGTGCATCACGGGGTGCGGCTGGCCCCAGCCCGAGATCGACAACACGGTGCGCCCCCGCACCCTCGGTGTGGGCGGCTGGCTCGCGGAGCTGCACCAGGACAAGATCAATGTCCTGTTCTGCGATGGTCACGTCAAGGCCACGGGCCTGGACTGGCTGACCATCCGCGCCCCCGCCGGCAAGCCGACCGCGGGCGCGTACTGCCACTTCACCATCGAAGACGACTGCCAGTAGACGAGAGAAACGAACACGCCGCGCCCGGCCTCTCCGGCCACGACGCGGCGTGTTCGTTCGCGTAAGCCCATTGGTTCGGAAAGGGAATTTCATGCCTGGGAGAATCCGCGGGAGCGCCGCTATCTCCGTTGCTGCGGCCGCCGCGCTGGTCAGCGCGGCCTCGCTCGCGCCTGCGCTGACGGCGCCTTTGTTGGGCGCGCCGCAGACGTCCACCGCCCCCGCCGTACCCGCTGCCGCGACGGGGGCGCGCCTGACCGTGGAGGTGGACAAGCCGGGGCCGGCGGTGAGCCCCCTGCTGTACGGCATCTTCTTCGAAGAGATCAACCGCGCGGGCGACGGCGGCATCTACGCCGAGATGGTGCAGAACCGTTCCTTCGAGGACGCCGACTTCCCGGTCGCCTGGACCGTCACGGGGGGGACGGCCGCGCTGGACCGGATCCGGCCGCTCAATGCGAAGAACCCCACCAGCCTGCGCCTGGAGATACCGGCCGGAGGCAAGCGCGTCGCCGTTGCCAGCGATGGGTTCCGGGGATTTCCGCAGCGGCCGCGCAACCGGCCGCAGGAGTGGCTCCCCCGGTTTGAGCAGTCGACGGGCGGTATCGCCGTGGCGCAGGGGAAGACGTACGACCTGACGCTGTACGCCCGCGCCGGGGGCGGGTTCTCCGGGCCGCTAACCGCGACCCTGGAGCGCAAGGATGGCACCGTGCTGGCCTCAAAGACCATCAGGGGCATCGGGGGGGATTGGAAGAAGTACGCCGTCTCCCTGACGCCCCAGGCCACCGACAGCGAGGCGCGGCTGGTGCTTTCCGCGGAAGCGCCCGGCACTCTCTGGCTGGATATGGTTTCGCTGTTCCCCCGCGACACCTGGAAGAAGCGCAAGAACGGGCTGCGTGCCGACCTGATGGAGTACATCGAGCGGATGCGCCCGGCGTTCGTGCGCTTCCCCGGCGGCTGCTTTGTGGAAGGGGACGAGATCGACAACGCGTTCCGCTGGAAGGATACCATCGGCGACATCGCCGAGCGTCCCGGGCACTGGAACCTGTGGGGCTACCGGTCCACGGACGGCCTCGGGTATCTGGAGTACCTCCAGATGTGCGAGGACCTGAAGGCCGAGCCACTGTTCGTCATCAACTGCGGGATGTCGCACGAGAACGGACGCCTCAACGCGCACGCCGTCCCGATGGACAAGATGGGCGAGTATGTGCAGGACGCCCTGGATGCCATCGAGTACGCCAACGGCCCCGTCACCAGCAAATGGGGGGCGCTGCGGGCGAAGCATGGCCACCCGAAGCCGTTCAACCTGAAGTATCTTCAGATCGGCAATGAGAACGGCGGTCCGGCCTACGAGGAGCGGTACGCGCTATTCCACGATGCCATCAAGAAGCGCTATCCGGACATAGAACTGGTGGCCTGCGACTGGGGCGGCGTGCCGAAGAACCGGCCGCTGGACATCATCGACCCCCACCTCTACAGCGACCCCGATACCATGCGCGCGCAGGCCGACCGGTTCGACAGTTACGACCGCAAGGGGCCGAAGGTCTACTTCGGCGAGTACGCCGTCACCAGTAACGCCGGTACAGGGAACCTGCAGGCCGCCCTGGCGGAGGCAGCGTTCATGACAGGGTTGGAGCGCAACGGAGACATCGTCATGATGTCTTCCTACGCGCCGCTGCTCAGCCAGATCGACTGGAAGGCGTGGAACCCGAACGCCATCGTCTTCGATCAGGCGCGTATCTACGGTACGCCCTCCTACCACGTTCAGGCGATGTTCGCGCGCAACCGCGCTGACCGCCTGCTGCCGGTGCGGGTGGAGCAGCCGGCGGCCGCGCCGGAGACGCCGCGCGGCCTGATCGGCGTGGGCACGTGGGGCACGCAGGCAGAGTACAAGGACGTCCGGGTGACCCGGAACGGGCAGACGCTCTTTGCGAGCGACTTCTCCGGGGGCATGGGCGACTGGAAGCCGGGCCGTGGCACCTGGGAGGTCAAGGACGGCGTGCTGCGACAGACCGGCGGCGAGGAGGACGCCCGCGCCCTGGTGGGTGATCCCAACTGGAGCGACTACACGCTGACGCTTAAGGCCCGCAAACTGGGCGGCCGGGAGGGCTTCCTGATCCTCTTCCAGGCGCCGGGTGACCAGACCAAGAGTTGGTGGAACCTGGGGGGCTGGAACAACACCCTGCATGGGCTGGAGGTGCCCGGCCTGCCCGAAACGCGCGTCCCCGGGAGCATCGAGACCGGGCGCTGGTACGACATCCGGATCGAACTTCAGGGGCAGAACATCAAGTGCTACCTGGACGGGAAGCTGATCCACGATGTGACGCGCAAGCCCGCGCCGACCCTGTTCGCGGTGGCTGGGCGGGACAACGCGACCGGCGAGACGATCCTGAAGGTGGTCAACGCATCGGGGCGGCCGCTGGAGGCAGCGATCGACCTGAAGGGGGCGAAGCGCCCGGGCCTGCGCGGCAAGGCGCTCGTGCTGGCCTCAGACGGCCCGCATGACGAGAACACCTTCGAAGCACCGGAGCGGGTAGTGCCCCGGGAAAAGGCGGTCTCGGTCACGCAGCCGGGGACCACATATACGTTCCCGGCCTACTCGGTGACCATCCTGCGGCTCGACACGGGCCGGTAACCGGGGGCAGACAACAGAAGGGCGGCGGGGCGATTATCGCCCCGCCGCCCTTCTGTTGTCCGACTACCCCGCAGACCCCGGCCGTGTTACCCCTTCTTGAACTCGGCGAGGCGGGCCGCCAGCTCCTTCTCCATCTGGGTGCCCTTGGCCAGCGCGACCGCCTTCTCCTGCGTCGCGATGGCGTTCTTCTTGTCGCCGGTCGCCCAGTAGGCAGTGGCCAGCGTGTCCATGATTGCGGCATCCTTGCCCTCCGTGACCTTAACGGCCTGCTTCGCGGTCTTGAGGGCGAAGGCCGCCGCGGCCGGGCTGGGCTTGAGTTCGGATTCCGGGTCCACGATGCTCCAGGCGATGCTGTTCAGCGCCATGGGGTTATCCTTGAAGTCGGTGGCAATCAGCTTCTCGCCGAGTGCGAGTGCACCCTTCTCATCGCCCATCTGGCGCAGCGTCTCGAACTTCAAGGGGCTGAGCTGGGGGCCTATCTCCGGCATCTCCGCGGTCGCCTGGTCGATGAGGGACAGGACCTGCTTGTGGTCCTTCGCGCGGATGGCAGCGCCCAGCTTCTGGTTCAGCTCCATCTGCTTCATCTCGACGGCCTTGGCCTTCTTATGCGCTTCGGCGGCCTCGGCGACGTTCCATGTGCCGGCGACGATCTGCTCCAGCGGCTTGTCCATCTGCATCGGGTGTCCGATCCACTGGATCTTACCGCCCTTGATGATAAAGGCAGAGGGGATGCCGTTCTCGCCAGCGGCCTGCATCCAGTTCAGGGCCATGGCGCCTTCGTTGCCCTGCTTGCCCTCGGGGACCACATCCATGCAGACGGTGTAGTCCATGTTGTCGCCCTGCTCCTGGACGAAGGGCTTGACCAGGCTCTGGTCGTTCTCCCAGATGCTGACGCCTACGAACTGGACATCCTTGTACTGCTTCTGGAGCTTGGTCAGGTGGGGAATGGTGATCTTGCACGGGCCGCACCACGTGGCCCAGAACTCCACCACGTACGTTTTGTCCGGGGCAAACTCGGTGATCGGCTTACCCTTGACGAACTCCTTCACCGTCAGCTTCGGGGCAGGGTCGCCCAGGCCGAGCGACTGCGCGAAGGCGCCCACGGCGCTCAGAGCTATGAGCGCCGCCGAGGCGGCAACAGAGGCCATTTTCTTCCACATCAGGAACCTCCCCTTCTCGCGCCTGGCGGCGGTCCGCCCGGCGTGCGGGACAGCGATAAAAGATGTGAGCAGGTTTCTACAGGTCTGAAGGTTTCTCCTGCTGACGCCTCAGAGGAGGAACTGCCGCAGATAGCGGCCGGAGAGGCGCAGGAAGTCGTGTCGGCGCTCACCCGTGTAGAGCGTGCTGTGCGGCTCAACGCAGACCGCGCCCGTGTAGCCGACATGGTAGAGGATGCCGAAGAACTCCTCCCACCGGATGCTGCCCAGACCCGGATTCGGGTCCGCCAGGTACTTGCCTCCCACCTCCAGCACATCCTTGGCGTGCGCGTGGAGCAGGTGCGGGCCCGCTGCCACCAGCTCCGTTTTCCAGTCACGACCCGCCTGGAACGGGTGGCTCGGGTCGAACTTCACGCCGACCCCCGTCGGCAGCTTCGGGAGGGCGACGGCCCAGGTGTCGGGCCGGTCGATCCAGTTCTCCCAGTGGCAGTTGTAGAAGGCGACGCCCAGCCCCTTCTCCTGCGCCTCCTGGACCAGCGGCAGCATCCCCTCCGCGCCGTTGACGGCCTTTTCGCGGTGGCTGTTTCCCGGCGGGGTGCCGGTGCCGAACACGACCAGGGGGGCGCCGAGCGCCGCAGTCAGGTCGAAGACGCGGCGCAGACGGTCGCGGTGGGCATCCGCCTGCGCCGCGTCCGGGTCGAAGTAGTTCTGACCGAAGAGGCTGACGGCGGCGAGGGCGATGCCGTGGTCCGCCAGCGACGCGGCGAAGTCGCGGTGGTCGTGGAAGAGGGGCGTGTCGCCGAACAGGGCCAACTCCAGGCAGGCGTACCCCTCCCGGCGCGCGAACGCGGCGTCTTCCGGCCGACCGTCGGTGAGAAAGCCGAGCGAGATCATGGATGTTCCTCTTGGGTGTGACGGTTAACCAACTCTGTCAGGATGTTCCGCAACTCAGGTAGGCACGCTAACGGAGCAGCTCTCGCAGGACGGGCTCCAGGGCATCGGCAAAGCGGCGGTACCCCTCCGGCGATAGGTGCAGGTAGTCCGGCATGACGTCCGGGGAGATCGTCCCGTCGGGCTCCAGGAACGCCTCGCCGAGGTCCCGGAAGAAGACATGGTCATCGTCGGCGAGCTTTGCCGAGCGGGCGTTGATGGCCTGGGCCCCGAGTCGGAGCGGGTTGTCCGGCTGCTGCTTGGTTGGCAGGATGCCCAGCAGGAGCACCTTCGCGCCGGGCACCTTGCGCCGTATCGCCCGGACACACGCCTCGATCCCGTCCGCGACTTTCTCCTCGCCGTACTCCTGCAGATCTCCCCAGAGGTTGTTGACGCCGATCTTCAGGACCACGATTTTCGGCGAAAGTCCGTCCAGGGTACCGTGCTCGACCCGCCACAGGATCTGCTGCGTCCTGTCCCCGCCGATGCCGAAGTTGACAGCGCCGAGCGGGGCGAAGCGCTTGTCCCACTCGGACTTCCCATTGGCGCCCCAGCCCTGGGTAATGGAGTCTCCGAGGAAGACGACCTGTGCCTCCCCTTTTTGCGCCTCCGCTACAAATCGGTGGTGTGTTTCGAGCCAGGCGTTAGGGTAGTCGGGCCAGTAGCCGTGCATCGGCTCGGTGGGGGTAGCCGGGGTGGGGGGCGCGAGCACCGGGTCGTCGGGTGTCGCTTCGGGTGTCGCTTCGGTGGGGGCGTTCTTGCTGTCCACTGTGGGTTGATACCTCGTGGGGTGGCGGCCGTGGGCGTTGGTTTCCGCCGTGGACTGAAGTCCCGGCTTCTGTGATTCAAGCCCGCCTCCGCGAGCG
>CALEKU010000158.1 GCA_937902745.1 uncultured Armatimonadota bacterium | reverse complement strand
CTTCGGGCGCACGACTTCGGGCGCACGACCAACGGGCACGCCCGCTACCGCTGCAAATTGTGCAAGCGCACGTTCTCGGACGCTCCCGGGCGCGGGCATGACGAGCGGTTCAAGACCCTCGTCCTGGCCGTCTACGAAAAGCGCATGAGCATGCGCGGGGTGGCCCGCACCTTCAAGGTCAGCCGCAACACACTGGTGAAATGGCTCAAGGAAAAGGGGGCCGCCTGCCCGACCTGAGGCGGACGCGGGTGGTCCCGCAGCCCGACGCCGTGGAGATCGACGAGGTCTGGTCCTTCGTCTGGTCCTTCGTGCGGCGCAAAGGCCAGAAGGCCGGGTCGGGCGGAGGGTGCGCAAGCCCCTGAGCTTCTCCCGTTCCTGGACGATGCACCTACTTTGACGATGCACCTACTTTGCCTGCGCCTGTTCCTCGACGGTTACAACCGTTACTGCCGGTCTGAATCGCAGGCATGATGGCGTATTCACCCTCTTGCCCCTGGAACCCACAGCATCCATGAAACCTCTTCCCTCTCCCCCTGTGTTTCAGAACTCTGATAGTGGCCGTTTCCGGGCAGGGATGCACCAGGGCCGGGTGCAATCCTAATGAGGAACGTTTTCGAGGAGGGCAAGGATGCTGACGAACGATTCGGAAGACCTGTTCCGGCTGGCGCCGGAGGGGGTCCACACGCGCTGGGCGAGCATGGAGAACCCGGAGGCGGCGCCGGGCGCGGGGGGCGCCGCGGACCACGGGCGCAAAGGCGCCCCCTGCCGCGTCGGGTTCGGCCCCGGACAGACGCACGTCCTGGCGGAGTACGCGGGCGGGCCGGGGACGGTGCGCCGCTTCTGGATCACGATCAGCGAACGCTCCCCCAAAACGCTGCGCGGGCTGGTGCTGCGCGCGTGGTGGGACGGCGCGGAGAAGCCGGCGATCGAAGCGCCGCTCGGCGACTTCTGCTGCCTGCCGCTCGGCAAGATGGCCACGTTCGAGAACGCCTGGTTCGACTCCGGCGAAGGGCGCTCGTTTAACTGCCGTCTGCCCATGCCCTTCCGCAAAGGCTTCCGCATCGCCGTCACCAACGAGTCCGACGCGACCCTCGAATTCCTGTTCTACGATGTGAACTTCACGGTGGGCGACGCGCACGGGGCGGATGTCGGCTATCTGCACGCCCACTGGCGGCGCGAGAACCCGACCACGCTCGGCCGCGACTTTGAAATCCTGCCACGCGTGGAGGGGCGCGGCCGGTTCCTCGGCTGCTCCCTGGGCGTGATCGCCGACAGGGCGCGCTACGGGAAAGTCTGGTGGGGCGAGGGTGAGGTAAAGGTCTACCTGGATGGGGACGACGCCCTGCCCACCCTCTGCGGCACGGGAACCGAGGACTACATCGGCACCGGCTGGGGACAGGGCCAGTACGCCCGCCTGTGGCACGGCTGCCCGCTCGCGGATGGACCGCAGATGCGCTACGGCTTCTACCGCCTGCACGGCCCCGACCCGATCTGGTTCCACCGCGACATCCGGGTGACCATCCAGCAGATCGGCCACGGGTTCGCCAAAGAACTGGCGGAGATGATGGAGGCGGCGGGCCTGGAGACGCTGCCCGTCACCGGCGCTCCCGGCCTCACCGCGACGGCGGAGGAGCTGCGCGCCCGCGGCGGCGGACGCCTCTTCGAGCGCCAGGATGACTGGTGCGCCACCGCCTACTTCTACCTCGACCGGCCCGCGAACGACCTCCCACCCATTGCGCCCTATGCCGACCGGATGGCCGGGCTGGAGGACGGCACCAAAGCCTGACGCGGCGCCGCGCGCCCGTTTCACGCCCCGGTTGCCCGCCGGGGCGCCTCGCTTTTCCTTCCGACTGTGACGCACGAGGTTTGCTCTGACACCATGACCACCACCCAGACCGAGGCTGTCGGCTCCCCCCCCTTCCGCACCTTTTCCGGCCCCAACCTGCTCCAGATCGCCATGCCGATGGGCGGCATCGGGGCGGGCTGCGTTTGCCTGAACGGGCACGGCGGCCTTCAGGACTTTTCCATTCGCAACCGCCCGGCGATCACTGCCCTGGCCGACAGCCACGGCTTCGGTGAAGCCGCCTTCGCGCTCCTGCATGTCAAGGGTGCATCGCCGGTCACGAAGCTGCTGGAAGCGCCCTTACCGCCGGAGAAGCTGTACGACCAGGCGCTCCAGGCTCAGGGCTACCGGCACGGCGGCCATGAGGGAATGCCGCGCTTCGCGTCCGGCACGTTCGAAGGGCGCTACCCCTTCGGCACCGTCCGGCTGGATGACCCACAGGTCCCCCTGCGCGTCGCCGTGACCGGGTGGAGTCCCTTCGTTCCCCGCGATGATGTTGCCTCTGGCCTGCCCGCGGCGATTCTGGAGTACACCTTCGAGAACCGCTCCGCGGAGGCCGTTTCGTTCGAGTTCTCCTACCACCTCTCGCACCTCCTGGAGAAGCGCGGCCGGAAGATCGCCACAGCGAACGCCGTCCTGCGCGACGGAGACACCGGCGGCGGAATTCACTTCACCGCCGAGGGACTGGCAGCGGGAGACGAAGACTTCGGGTCCGCGGCGCTGTACGCCGTCGGGCAAACCCCCAAGATCAAGGCGATGTGGTTCCGGGGCGGCTGGTTCGATGCCCTGTCCGTGCTGTGGCGCGAGGTTTCGACCGGCAGCTTCCGTGAGAACGACGGCACCGGCGCCGGGAAGTACGAGGGGAGGAACGGTGGCTCGCTCCTGATGGAGGGCACGCTCGCCCCGGGCGAAGCGGTAACGTTCCCCGTCGTCCTCACCTGGCACTTCCCGAACGCTCACCAGCGCTACGGCGAGGCGGCCCCGCCGCCGATTGCGTCCGCGTCTCCCCTCCAGATGGCCCCGCCGGAGCCGGCCTGGCGCCCCTTCTACGCCGGGCAGTTCGAAGACGCCGCCGCTGTCGCGCGGCACGTCGCCCGGAACTACGCGTCCCTGCGCGCCCGCACCGAGGCGTTCGCGACGGCGCTCTGGTCCTCCACTCTGCCGCCGTACGTGCTGGACGCCGTGGCGTCCAACCTCGCCATCCTCAAGTCGCCGACCGTGCTGCGCCAGGAGAACGGCAACGTCTGGGCGTGGGAGGGGTGCTTCCCCCAGTCCGGCTGCTGCCACGGCTCCTGCACGCACGTCTGGAACTACGCCCAGGCCCTGCCCCACCTCTTCCCTGCGCTGGAGCGGACCCTGCGTGAGCAGGAGTGGGAGCGCTCGATGGACGACCGCGGCCACGTCAACTTCCGCTCCGCCCTGCCGGATGGGCCGACCGGCCACGGCTTCCACGCCGCGGCGGATGGCCAGCTCGGCGGCATCCTCAAGCTCTACCGGGACTGGCAGGTCTGCGGCGACCGCGCATGGGCGGAGCGGCTGTACCCGCAGGCGAAGCGCAGCCTCGACTACGCCATCGAGGCGTGGGACCCGGACCGCCGCGGCGGCCTCTTCGAGCCGCACCACAACACCTACGACATCGAGTTCTGGGGGCCGGACGGCATGTGCGGCAGCGTCTACGTCGGCGCGCTGTCCGCGCTGGCACGTCTCGGCCGGGAGTTAGGGCGGCCCGAAGAAGAGGTCGCGCCCTACGAGGAGCTAGCCGCGAAAGCCGCCCGCCTTCTGGATGAGGAGTTGTTCAACGGCGAATACTACCAGCAGCGGGTGCAGTGGGAGGGGCTGCGCGACACGTCGTTCGCGGAGCGGATGGCCGGCGTCACCGACGAGAGCGACGAGATGCTGCGGCTCCAGAAGGCGGAGGGGCCGAAGTACCAGTACGGGTCAGGATGCCTCTCTGACGGCGTCATCGGCGCCTGGATGGCGAAGATCTACGGCGTCGAGACTCCGTTGGACCGGGAAAAGGTGCGCGCCACCCTGCGTGCCATCTTCACCCACAACTTCAAGCAGGACCTGCGGGACCACGCCTGCCTGCAGCGCCCCGGCTACGCCCTCGGCCCCGAGGCGGGCCTGCTCCTCTGCACCTGGCCGCGCGGCGACAAGCCCACGCTGCCGTTCGTATACAGCGACGAGGTCTGGACAGGCATCGAGTACCAGGTCGCCTCGCACCTGATTGAGGAGGGGATGCTGGAGGAGGGACTCGCAATAGTCCGCGCCGCCCGCTCCCGCTACGATGGGCACGTCCGCAACCCGTTCAACGAGTACGAGTGCGGCAGCTACTACGCCCGCGCTCTGGCCTCCTACGCGGTGCTGAACTCTCTGTCCGGCTTCCGCTACTCCGCCCCCGAACGGACCCTCTACCTTGCGCCGAAGGTGTCGCCCGAAGACGGCGGGGCGTTCCGTGCCTTCTTCTCCACCGAAAGCGGCTTTGGCACCCTCCGGGTGGACGCCGGGGGTGCCGTGACCGTCGAGGTCACAGAAGGAGAACTGCCCATAGACCGCCTGGTCCTGACGGCGGACGGGGCGACGTGGGAGATCCCCGGGCCGGTGGTCGCCCGGCCCGGCGCGCCCGTCACGATGGGGTGACGCCTTATAGATGGCACAGTGCCATTTTGTATCATTTCGACTGAAACATATTTTCTGAAACAATGATACAAAATGGCACTGTGCCATTGACAGCCCTGTCACGCGGCGTTACAATCCAGGCATGGCAAGCATTCGCGATGTCGCGCGGAAGGCCGGGGTCTCTCCCACCACCGTTTCACGGACGTTCCGCACGCCGGACCTGCTGACTGCGGACACGCAGCATCGCGTGCTGGACGCGGCGCGGCAGCTTGGCTACCGCCCCCGGGAAACCGCCTCCGACACGGGGCAGCAGCGACGCCCTGCCTCCCGCCTGTCCCCCGACAACTCCATCGGCTTCCTCTTTTTCGCGAATCTACCCCAGCAGCTTTCCTCGCCGCACCTGTTTTACGCCCCCGTCCTGGCGGGTGCCCAGAAGGAAGCGGCCGAGCGCGGCCTGCACCTGCTGGTGCACACCACCGACATGACCGAATCCGATGCGCCGCCCCCCCTGATGGCCGTGGAACGCGTGGTCAACGGCATGCTCCTGGTGGGCGCGGTGGAGAGCCAGATCGTGGATAAGTTCGCGCAGCACGTGCCCCATGTCGTGCTGGTGGACAACCGCGACGAGCGGGGGATCTACGAGAGCGTCATCTCGGACGGCTTCGGGGGCGGTCTGGCGGCGACGCGCTACCTGCTGGAGCGGGGGCACCGGCGCATCAGTTTTGTTTCCGCCCGAGGCGGCGTTTCCACGTTCCAGGACCGGCTTCGGGGCTACTGGTGCGCCCTTATGGAGGCGGGAATCGTCCCCGACCCCTCGCTGGCGATCCTGACGGACAGCAGCGAGGAGGACGATTTCCCGACCGCTGTTGGTCGGTGGATCGAGCGGCAGAAGGCGGGTGACCCGCCGACCGCCGTCGTGGCGGCGAACGACAGCATCGCCGTCCACCTGCTGCGCACCCTGCGCAAAGAGGGGGTGCGCGTCCCCGAGGACGTCAGCATCGTGGGCTTCGACGACCTGCCGCTGGCGACCGCCTCGGACCCGCCTCTGACCACCGTCCACGTAGACCGGGAAGCCATGGGGCGTCTGGCCGTCCAGCGTCTCGGGGTGCTCATGTCCCAGGAGACCCCGGACGAGAAGGCGACCCTGCCCATGGGCCAGTACACGCTGCCAGTCAGGCTGATCGTTCGCGGGTCCTGCCGGGATATCAGCCGTTAGCCAGGAACGGCAGCGCTCGACGTTTCACTGCCCGGGCTGGCCTGGCCAGCCGCATCACCCAAGGAGAATGCCATGAAACAACGCGGTTTTACCCTGATCGAACTTCTGGTTGTTATCGCCATTATCGCTATTCTTGCGGCGATCCTTTTCCCGGTCTTTGCTCAGGCGCGAGAGAAGGCACGCCAGGCGGCGTGCCTCAGTAACTGCAAACAGATGGGGCTGGGGATTTATCAGTACATTCAGGACTACGACGAAGTCCTGCCCATGGGAGGGTGGCGCAAGGGAACCGCGGACCAGGCCAACTCGCAGAGCCGCTGGTACCGGGACATCTACCCCTACGTCAAGAACGTGGACATCTTCACCTGCCCCAGTAAAACGGACGAGGTCCGCGGATTTGTCCCCAAACTGACCGCCAGTTCACCGTACTACAGCCCCGGCGGGCTGCAGTACGTTTCGCCCGGCCCGGATGCCTCCGGGGGCTACGGCATCAACAACAACCTGGTCGGCTATCCCTATAACGCGACCGGCGGACAGCAGAACGATTCGCCCAGCAAATCGCTCGCGGATATCAAGGACACCGCCGGGACGTTCATCGTCTCCGAGGCGGCCAGCGTCAACGCCGGGACCAATCCCGCCGCGCCCTCCACCTGGCCCGCCGCGCAGTACGCGGCGAGTGACTGGCTTGCCACGCCCCCGAGTAATTTCCGGCCCGTTTCCGGAGCCACTACCTACTACTACGCGAACTTCACGGGCAACACGCTTACCGTCCCCATGCCCCGGCACAATGGCGGCATGAATGTTATCTATGTCGATGGTCACGCCAAATGGAGCAAAGCCGAGCAGTTCCTCGGCATTCCTGATAACGGCGTAGACCCGGTCCCTTCGTTTAACGGATGGCGCTATGGCGACAGCCGGAACTCCTGGGACGACCAGTAACGGCGGATAAAGCCCTGCGCTTCTCCCCCACGGTCGGCGGGGAGAAGCGCGCTCAGGAGCGTGGCGCAGATTTGGACACGAAAGAGCGATTCCCCAAGGCGGACCCGGCAGCGACCTACGCGGAGTTTAAGAGTAGGGACGCGCAAGGCGACCCGCTTCGCCGCCCGCGCGAGGACTGGGAGGGTGCCCGCGCCCGTGCGGGGAGTACGCCCGCCTGGAAAACCTGGCTGGCCGAGCGCCGCGCGGACATAGACGACTGGATGGCGCACCGCCGGGACCGCGTGGAGTGGGTGGCGGGTTGGTGGCACGACTTCGTCAGTCCAAAGGACGGCTCGTACCTGACGTGGACGCCGGACGAACCCGGCCCGGAAACGCTCCGCAGTCCGTCCGACCCGAAGGTGGCGCTCACCCCCAAACTGCACGGGGCGTGGGTGTACCGCTTCCGCGCCACGCACGGCAACAAGATGGCGGAGGCCGCGCGCCTGTACCGGCTGACCGGTGAAAGGCGCTACGCCGACTGGGCGGCGGCGCAGATAGACTTTTACGCGGACAACTTCGAGAAGTGGCCGCTCCAGCAGCGCGGGAGCGGGATATGGATCAGCACCGCCCGCCTGTTCCACCAGCCGCTCGACGAGGCTGTGAACCTCGTCAAGCACATCGAGGTGGCGCGCCTGACGGCGGATGCCGTCTCGCCGGAGCGGCGGCGGGGCTGGCTGGACCGACTCTTCCGTCCGCAGACGGAGATCCTGGACGCGAGCTT
Source organism: uncultured Armatimonadota bacterium (assembly GCA_937902745.1). Lineage (GTDB taxonomy): Bacteria > Armatimonadota > Armatimonadia > Armatimonadales > Armatimonadaceae > CALEKU01. The sequence goes on along the minus strand of CALEKU010000158.1, from coordinate 5,472 downwards.
TCAGAGCGTCCACAACATCGCCTGCTGGCAGCGCTCCGCCACCGGCCTGGTCGCCCTGCTGTACAACGACGACGCCCTGTGGCAGAAGGCCCTGCACGCCCCGTTCGGCATCAAGAAGCAGCTCGCCGAGGGCGTCACTTCCGACTATTTCTGGTACGAGCAGTCGCTCTCGTATAACGATTACGTTGTGCAGGCGCTGCTGCCTCTGTTCCTGCTGGCGGGCCTCACCGGGCGGGGCGAGGAGCTGCGACAGGAGATGCTCGTCGCCCAAAACCTGATGCTCGCGCCTCTCGCCCTGCGCTTCCCGAACGGCCAACTGCCGACGCCCGCGGACGGCCCGCGCCGCACCGCCCCCAGCCGTGGCCTTTTCGCCGACGCCTGGCGGGTCTTCCCCACTCCCATCGGGCGGGCCGAGCGCGAGCGGACGCCGGGGTGGTCGTCGCTCGTGGACCCTGTCAGCGCTGCCGACGCCGACAGGCCGGGCGCGGCCACGATCCCGCCGCCGAGGAGCCGCAGCCTGGAGTCGAGCCGGATGGCGCTGCTGTGCAAGGACGGCTGGCAGGTCTACTTCCACTACGGCCAGCTTCTGCAGTCCCACTCCCAGGCCGAGGCGCTGAACTACGAAGTCTGGCACGGTAACACGGACCTGACCCACGACACAGGAACGGTGGGGTATGGTTCCCCCCTGCACCGGGAATTCTACACGAAGGGCGTCGCCCACAACGTCCCGCTCGTGAACGGCGAGGGACAGTCGGGGTGGGCGCCCGGCGAACTGCTGGAGTGGGATGCTGCAAAGGGACGCGTCTCCGCCCGCCAGCCGCAGTACCGCCCCGGCGTCCGGGCCACCCGCACCCTGGACGTGGAAATCGACCAACTGGTGGACGTAACGACGCTGGAGCTAACGGACGCCGCCACGCCCGACGCGCCCCTCGGCCTGACGCTCCACGTGCAGGGGAAGGTCGCCCTGCCGGAGAGTTTCACGCTCGCGCCGGACTTCGCGGCGGGCCGCCCGGCGGGCTTCGGCTACGGGAGGGACGTGCGGGGCAGTACCGCCACGTCGGAGCGCCAGAGCCTGCTCGTCCACTACGCGGAACACGCGTACCGCCTGACGCTGTTCGCGGACGTCCCCTGCCGCCTCTTCCACGCCGCCACGCCGGACGCGCCACCGCGCCAGCGCGAGAGCCTGTATCTGGAGACCGCCGCACCCTGCCGTAAGGTCACATTCACGACGGTCTGGGAAGTCGCGAGACCCTAACCCATCTCCGCGAGCGCGTACCGCTGCCCGTCCGGGCGGCGGTACGCCTCGAAGACCCGCAGAAGCTCGCGGGCGTCATCGAGGTTCCCCACCTCGGGCGCGGCGTTCTCGCGCACCCGCTCGCAGAAGTAGCGCAGCTCCGGGGCGTATCCCATCAGGAACAGCCCCTTGTTGTACAGCTGCCCCAGCGAGAACTCCGGCTCCCAGAAGAGCGTTGCCGCCTCGTCGTCCTCGCGCGCCGACGCATAGAAGGAACCCGCCCGGCCATACCCGCCCTCCGGGCCGCTCCCGGGGCGGTAGTACGTCACGCGCAGGTTATTCTCCACCACCACCGCTGCGCCACCCGCGCCCACGATCTCCGTGCGCTCCAGCGGCATCGCGCCGGGCTGGCCCGCCGAAAGGTGCAGGCTCCCCACCGCCCCGCTGGCAAAGCGGATGCTCGTGACCGAGCCGCCCGTCGCGTCCGTGCGCTCGACATACACCGACTCGATCGGGCCGCCCAGCAGCCGTATCACCGAGTACGGATGGACGATATGATCCAGAAACCCGACCATCGCCCGCTGGTCGCCTCGCCTCTCCGGCGGCGGGAGCGCCTGCGGGTAGCGGGCCGTCAGGGTCGCCACCGGCCCGAACTCCGGGCGCCCCGTCAGCGCCTTCGCCTTGGCGTTGGCGGGCGCGAACATCTTCTTGAAGCCGACGCCCACGAACTTGCCCGTCTCCCGCTCCGTGTCCGCCATCGCCTCGACCTCGGCAACCGACGCCGCCGGGGGCTTCTCGATCCAGGCGTGCGCACCCGCCCGCAGGGCGTCCATTGCCAGGGCGGGGTAGCGCGGTCGCCCCTCCTCGTCATAATCGGTCACAATCACCACCGCGTCGGGCCGTGCCTTCGCCAGCATGTCCCGGTGGTTGTTGTACGCCGCGGCGGCGCCGAACTGCCGCGCGCACGCCTCCGCCCGCGTGGCATCCAGGTCACACACGGCGATCAGCTCCGCCGGGGCGAACTGTAGCGCAGGGAGGACGTTGCGCTGGGCGTGGCCGCCGCACCCGATGGCGGCCAATCGGACGCGCTGGTCCCGGTCATACTCGGTGGCGTAGGTGATTCGCATGATCGTCTTCCTGGCCGCGGCGCCCGCGCCGGGCCGGGTGAGGTGAAAAGTCCGAATAGTATAGCACGTAGCCGGCGGAAGGCGGCCCCGCCTCAGGCAGACGCGGCACGCTCTGCGAGGACATCCCGGAGCGCGGAAGCATAGACGCTGTACGCGGCGGGGTCCTCGCGGGGGTACAGGACCAGTCGGACACGCTCCAGCCCGTGCGGTTCGGTCTCCAGGAAGTCAAGGATCGCCCGCACGGCGACCGGTGCCGCCAGCGGCATCGGGTAGTAGAACGCCCCGGTGGAGATCGAGGGGAACGAAACGCTCTTCAGGCCATGCTCCGCGGCGAGCCGCAGGCTGCTGCGGTACGTCTGCGCGAGCAGGTCCGCCTCATGCTCGTCCCCGGCGTCATACACCGGCCCCACGGCGTGGATAACGTACCGCGCCTTCAGCCGGAAGCCCGGCGTCAGTACCGCCCCACCGATGGGACAGCCGCCAATCGCACGGCACGCCTCCAGAAGCTCCGGTCCCGCCTTGAAGTGGACAGCGCCGTCAGTCCCCTGCCCGCCCGCGAGATCCCAGTGCGCCGCCGTCACCACGGCGTCGGTGTCTTGGTCGGCGATGTCCCCCTCCACCAACTCCAGCACGGTCTGTCCGATCGCGGTCGTCATGTGTGCAGTATACACCAACACCGACAACGAAACGGCGGGCCGGAAATTCCGGCCCGCCGTTTCAGCCTGCTGTGCCGGTCCTCTTAGCCGGCGTTGGGGTTCCGAACGGGCACGAGAATGGTGGCGTCCGCCCAGCCCTCGGTCGAAAGGGCGTTCGCGTCGGCGTTGCTGGCGCCGCCCGAGACCTGCTTCTTCAGCGCCTGGAACAGGGCGTCCATCCGCTGCGAGGCCTGCATCCCCTGGATCGTCGCCGCCTCCAGCGGCTTCGCTGTGTGGAGGATTTTGACCATCATCCGTCCCTCGTACGGCTCCGGAACCGTCAGCTCCAGCGAGATGCCGCCGCCCGCCTTGATAGGCTCCGACGACGCCGCGCGCACGCGCGGTTCGCCGTTCTCGCTCGCGGTCAGCACATAGTAGTAGCCCTCGCGCTCCGCCGCCGCGTGGAACTCCACCTTGTCCCCTGGGCGCCGGACCCGGTCCCCACCGGTGACCGCCGTGACCATGCGGTACGCCGGGCTCGGGTTGTGGAGTCGGGCCAGACGGGTCGCCTGCCGATGCCGGGCGAGAATGAAGTCCTTCACCTGCGCCGTGGTCCCGAAGTTGGCGACCATCCAGCCGCCGCGACCGAACACCGTGCCGCCGCCGCCCGGAGCCGCCTGGACCAGGTAGTCCACCGCCTCAGAGTCGTCCAGCACGACCTTCAGGCGTGTCTCCCCCTTCAGAGCCTGGTAGAGGGTGCGCGCTGCCGCCTTGTCCGCCTCGGAGTCAGAGGCCAGCGCGAAGCCGACGCGCGGGACCGCCTGCGGGACCGGGATCGATACCGCCACCATCCGGTCGTTCGCCGCGACCGCGCCGGAAACGATGTCCGCCGTGGCGAACCGCTCGACCACGCCCGTCCCGCCCTTGCGCGGCACCGTCACCTTCTCCATGTTCCCGGTGATACGCACCCGCCCCTTCGGCGGCCCGGCCAGAGCCGTGTCCGTCGCCGGGTAAACGTCGTAGAGCGCCCCACTCTGCTCCTGGTACAGGCTCGGGATACCCTCCAGCAGAGCACGGTGCGTCCCCGCCTTCCCCTCCGGGACCCGCTCGGCCGGCGCCGCGGCGCCGGCACGCGTGACCGCAGCCGAGCCAGCCACAGCAACGGTCGGCCGCCGGAACGCCGAGACCCCGCTCACCTCCCGGCTCTGGAACGGCAGCCGGCGGGTCTTCCCCTCGAACGACGGCGTCTGCGTGGCGTTGATCTGGTTCACGGCGTCCCGGATCGGGCCGCTCATCTCCTCCCACGACGACCCCTCCGGCAGGCTCCGCACCGCGGCGTCAATAGCAAGCGTCAGGAAGCCTCCGGTGGGAACGCAGCCCGAGAGCTCATACGGCTGGCACCCCGCGATGAACACGTACCGCTCGCCGATATCCAGCGTGTCGTCGCGCGTGTCGCTCTGCTGGCGCCGCTTCGCATCCTCGGCCTGCTTCAAAAGCTCCGGGCTGAAGTCCGGCGTGATGCGCTTGACCTTCGCGGGCGGCGGGAGCTGCGGCCCCGCGTCGCGCACCGCCGTTCCGCTGTGGCACGAGTCGAAGATCACGGTGACATTATCCGTCTTGAACCGGCGCAGGATCTCGGCGATGCGGTCGTCGGTGACGTACCGGCTCAGCCGCGACTCGGTCGACTGCGTCCCCGCGGGTACCGGGTCCGCCCCCACCAGCGCCTCGTCCCAGCCGTCATCCTCGTCGCCGTCCAGGTCCGGCACCTGCGCGCCGTGCCCCGAGTAATAGAACACCGCGGAGTCGTTCGGCCCGCAGGCGTCCGCGAGACGTATCAGCGCCGCCTCGATCGCATCCTTCGTCGCCGCCGTATCCGCCAGCAGCTCGATGTTCTTTGCGTCAAACCCGAACTTCTCGGTGAGCAGCTTCTGCATCCGCTCGGCGTCCCGTTCGCATCCGGGCAGGTCCGCGCCGCCCGGTCCCTTGGGGGCGTAGTCCGCGATGGCGACGATCAGAGCCCGCTTCACCCCGCCCGTAGCGGCGGCGGAAGCGGCCGGCGGCGCCTGCTGCGCCCGCGCAGGCTGCGCCGAAGCGGAGAGCCAGAGTGCCGCCCCGCCGACCGCGGCGGAGAGAGAAAAGGCCGTGGCGGCGAACACCGCGCGCCGTTGACGGAGTGTAGTCGTTGTCATGTTTTGTATCTCTTCAGAGTGTCGTTTCGCCATCGAGTCATCATCGAGTATCGCCGCGCCCGCTTCCGCCGCACCCCCATGCCCGCCGTCGGCTGGTCGCCGTCGGATTGCCGCCGTGGCCCGTTGCCGCCGTCGGCCGGTCGCCGTGGACTGAAGTCCCGGCTTCGTTGATTCAAGCCCGCCTACGCGGGCTGCATGAGGCGAGGGGCGGCTACCGCCTCACGGTACCTGGCTACATTTACCGGAGCCCGCGGAGGCGGGCTTGAATCAACGAAGCCGGGACTTCA
>CALEKU010000157.1 GCA_937902745.1 uncultured Armatimonadota bacterium | reverse complement strand
CCGGAAACGCCCGAGCAGAAGGCGTTCTGGACCTCCGTCTACACGGCCGCCGACGAGGGCGACCGCCTGCTCCAGGAGGGGCGCCGCGAGGAGGCGATCGCTAAATACCGCGAGTGCCTTTCGCTCGACGCGGCGAACGGCCGCGCCTGGGTGGGCCTGGCCCGCGCGTTCGAGGGGTTGGGGCGCCGGCAGGAGGCGCTGGAGGCGTACCGGACGCTCACCTTCCACCCCGTCAAGAAGCGCTCTCTGGGCATGGTCGCGGACGCCCTCGATGTGCAGATGGACTACGTGACCCTGTGCCTGCGGATGAAGCTGTGGGAGGAGGCCGTCCAGGTGTACGAGGCCGCCCGCCCGAGGATGGATCTGGGGCCTGATCGGCCGCCATTCCCGCACTTCGAGGCGCGGCGCTACCAGCCCGCCCAACTCGGGGCCGCGGCGCGCGTGGCTGTCGCCGCCCAGTACTTGCGGGCGGGCAAGCGCACGGAGGCGGAAGCGGAGTGCCGGGAGGCGATCCGCCTGCGCCCGGACTCTGCGCTTGCCTACTACGCCCTCGGCCTCGTCATCGGGTCGGGGACCCGGAGGCTCGAATCTGTTGCGGCCTTTGAGAAAGCCATAGACCTCGCGGGGCGGGACGCGGCGATCCGGAAAGCCGCCCGGGAGCGGTTGTAGGCCCGGGATGAACGCCCCCTCCTGGCCCGGCGAATCGGCCGATACGCCAAATCGCCGACCTATACGGTCGCAACTATTGACGGCGGGAAAACGCGCCGGTACAATATCCTCGCAGGGGCGCTGGCCGTCAGGCTTATCCCCCTTTTGAGCGGAGGTTTTCGGCGCGGTGAGTATTCTGATGAAGCGCAGCACCCCTAACACTTCCTCGGCGGCGGACTGCCCGGCCACGGCCGCACAGTGTACGCTGGACTGCCTGGGCAAAGGCCAGAAAGCGCGCGTCTGCCAGGTCGAAGGACCGAATCGGTGCCGCCTGATGGAGTTGGGCTTCACGAGCGGGACCGAGGTCGAGATCTCCCGCCGCGCGGCCTTTGGCGGCCCCCTGGAGGTGCGCCTGCGCTCGTACCGCCTTTCGCTGCGCTGCGAAGAGGCGTCCTCCATCCGCGTGGAAACAGGCTCACCGGAGTTCACGTGATGAAGCCGACCGGGGCGACCGTCCCCCCGGATGAGCGAGCAGCCGCAGCAGCAGACACCTCCCGTTCCGTTCCTCCGCCACCCGACTCTTCCTCGCCTGCCCGAACCCGCACCGTCATCGCGATGGTGGGCAACCCGAACTGCGGCAAGACCACGCTCTTCAACGCCCTGACCGGTCTGCGCCAGAAGGTAGGCAACTACCCGGGCGTTACCGTGGAGCGCAAGGAGGGCACGCTTAACACCGCAGCCGGCCCGATCACCCTGATCGACCTGCCCGGCCTGTACTCCCTGACGCCCCATTCGCCCGACGAGCGGATTGCCCGGGACGTACTGCTGGGCTACCGCGCCGACACGCCCCGCCCGGACGCCATCGTCAATGTGGTGGACGCCTCCAACCTGGAGCGGAACCTGTATCTGACGTCGCAGTTGCTGGACCTGGGCATCCCGGTCCTGGTGGTGCTGACGATGAACGACACGGCGGCCCTCCACGGGATGCGGGTAGATGCCGACGCGCTTCAGGAGGCGCTGGGCGTGCCCGTTCGCGCGGTTCAGGCCGCGAAGCGCCGGGGTCTGCCGGACCTGATCGAGACGCTGGCGGAGGTGCCGTCCCAGGCGCCGCCCCCGGCACGCACCTGGACACTGCCCCCCACCGCCGAGCGCGAGATTGAGGAGATGGCGGGCCTTCTGCAGGAGCACGACGGCCTCAGCCCCACCGCTGCTTTCACCGAGGCGGCGCTGCTGCTGGGCCTGCCCGACGGTTCGCCTCTCCAGCAGGAGGCGCTGCGCCGCTGGTCCCCCACGGTGCGTGAGCACATCCGCACGGACCTGGACGCCTTCGCGGCGGAGGGCATTGATCTTTCCACGCTGATAACCGAGGCGCGCTACACGGACGTCGGCCGCCTGGTGGCCCGCGCGCTACGCCAGGAGGCCGCGGTCCCGGTCACGCTTTCGGACAAGCTGGACCGGGTGTTCCTGCACCGCTTCTGGGGCTACGTCATCTTCCTGGTGCTGATGGCGACGCTCTTCCAGACCATGTTCACCTGGGCATCCTACCCGGCGGACCTGATCGCGGGCGCCGTGGACGCAGCCGGTCAGTGGATCGCGGCGCGCATGCCCGAGGGCGACCTGCGCGATCTAGTGGTCAACGGCGCCGTCGCGGGCGTGGGCAACACGGTCGTGTTCCTGCCGCAGATCCTGCTGCTGTTCCTGTTCATCTCGCTTCTGGAGGACACGGGCTACCTGGCACGGGCGGCGTTCCTCATGGACCGCCTGATGAGCCGGGTGGGCTTGCACGGCAAGTCGTTCATTCCGCTGCTCTCGTCCTACGCCTGCGCGATCCCAGGCGTCATGGCGACGCGCACCATCGAGTCATCACGGGCGCGCCTGCTGACCATCCTCGTGGCGCCGCTGATGTCCTGCTCAGCGCGCATCCCGGTGTACGCGGTGATGATCGGGGCGTTCATCCCCGCCACCCTGGTCTTCGGGGTACAGCTCGGCGGGCTGAAGCTCGGCCTCACTCTGCAGGCGCTGACGCTGTTCTCCATGTACGCGCTCGGCACCGTCGCCGCGTTCGGCATGGCCGCGCTGTTCAACCGCACACTCCTGAAAGGCGACGGGCCGACCTTCCTGATGGAGATGCCGCCCTACCGCCTGCCATCGCTGCGGACCGTGGTGCTGACCATGTTCGAGCGGGCGTGGCTATTCGTCAAGCGCGCGGGCACGGTCATCCTGGCGCTCTCGATCGTGCTGTGGTTCCTATCGACCTACCCGAAGCAGCCCGCGGGAACGCCCCCCTCGGAGCAGATGCGCCAGAGCTACGCGGGCCTCGCGGGGCGCACCCTGGAGCCGTTCATCCGCCCGCTCGGCTTCGACTGGAAGATGGGCATCGGCATAATCTCGTCGTTCGCGGCACGCGAGGTGTTCGTCACGGCAATGGGCACCATCTACAGCGTGAGCGAGGACGCCGCGGAGGATGAGGAGAAGCTTTCGGTCGCGCTGGGCGAGAAGATGAAGGCGGATGTGAACCCGACTACCGGCCGCCCGACCTTTACGCCGCTGGTGGCGATCAGCCTGATGGTCTTCTACGTACTGGCGATGCAGTGTATCAGCACGGTGGCAGTGGTAAAGCGCGAAACGAACGGCTGGAAGTGGCCGCTGTTCCAGATCGCGTACATGACCGGCCTCGCCTGGTTCACGTCGTTCCTCGTCTACCAGGGCGGGAGGCTTCTCGGGTTCGGGTAGGGAGCCCTCACCCCCGCCCCTCTCCCGCGGACGGTAGAGGGGTGCCTACATCGGGGGCAGTATCGGGCTCACGGGGAGCGGATACTGCCCCTGCCCCAGGCCCCCCTCTACCGCTGCGGGAGAGGGGCGGGGGTGAGGGCTCTGGACGTGAGGGCCTTTCCGCATCCGGGTACGAATAAACCAAATGGACACACAGCAACTCATCACACTGCTCATCGTGGCGGTCGCGGCGTTCTTCCTGGTGCGCCGGCTGTGGAAGCAGGCCAAAGGGGGCGAGGATGCCTGCGGAGGCTGTGGCGGCGGGTGCGGCAAGCCCGTGAACCCGAACGTCCGCGCGGCCCCGCAGGCGAAACCGCTCGTCACACTCGGCCCGCCCCCGCCGCGGCGCCACACGGGCGGTGGCGTCAGTGGCCGTCCAGCTTCTCCTTCGGGACGGTGATCGCCGCGACCGGGCCGCAGGCGAAGCGCGGGTGGTCCAGTGCCCGCTTCCACGTTTCGCCGCCGTCCGTCGAGTAGTTCACATCGTTCCGGTGGTACTGCACCGCGTAGGCCACCCGGTGCTCCCCGCTTGTGTTCGGCCCGGAGCCGTGGACCGTCAGGCGCGAGAACGCCACGCAATCGCCCGGCTCCATCAGCACCGACACAAACTCCTCCGGCTCGAAGGTAACGGCCTTGTGCCCGTCGTTCTCCGGCGAGTGCGCGGGCAGGGTGCCGTTGAGATGCGAGCGGGGCACCACCTTCAGGCAGCCGTTCTCCTCGGTCATCGGGCTGAGCGCCGTCCATAGATTGATGCCCGGCGCGTCGAAACGGGTGTACTGGTTGTCCTGGTGGAAGTGGAACTCTCCCCCGCCCCCGGCGGACTTCACCGCCGTGAACGGCAGGTAGAGCGTGCTCGGCCCCTCCATCAGCGCCTCCGCGAGGGCCAGCATCTCCGAACTGTTGACCAGACGGTCGATGTTGCCGCCCGCCAGGTACTCATGCGTCTGTTTGAGCTTCGTCACGCCCAGGCCGATCAGGTCCATGATGCCCATGACCTCCGTATGGAGCGCCGCGGCAAACTCCGGACTCAGGAGCCCGCGCAGCACCACGTACCCTTCCTCGCGATACTGCTCTGTCTCTTCGGGCGTCAGAGGGCGGGATTCGATATCCGCCCGGGCAGTGGTCGACAATGACATTCGTCTCTCCTCGAATTACGGTAGTGCGGCCATTGTAACCCGAACGCGCGGTGGCAGAAAATGGACTCTCTGCCCGGTCTTTGGCACTATTTATCCAGACCGATTGCTGAGAACGGAGGGAAACGTCCCTCTCCACAAACGGTTTGGTACTATTCGTTCAGGCCCAAACCATGTACGGCACTGACCTCGTCTTTCTTCATAGCAACCACGATCCTGAGTGCCG
>CALEKU010000156.1 GCA_937902745.1 uncultured Armatimonadota bacterium | reverse complement strand
GCGACCATGCCCACAGTGTAAGCGATAAAGCTTTACGCAGTCAAGACATTAACCCTCTACAGCATTCCACGTGGATTGATGCAGCAGTAATGTCAGCGCAGCGGGTGGTGCTTCGCCGGTTAGAGCAGGGGACTCGTACAGGGACGGTGGCGGGTTCGAGTCCCATCCTCCTCCCTTGCCGGAGAGTGGTAGAGCAGTGCCCTTTTAAGGCATTGGCCGCTGCTTTCGTTCCGCGTGGAATAATGCCCGTCCCCTTCCCCCCGGCACACAACCTGCGGCATAATCTCCTAATGCCAATGAGGCTTATAGCCACAAAGCAAGGAGAGACTGAGATCATGGGGTTTGCCGACAACATCCGCACCCTCGGGAATCAAATCGAGGAGCGGCGCAAACACGTTGTTACAGAGGAGGCGGTCAAGCAGGCGTTAATCCTGCCTTTCCTGGCCCTCCTGGGGTTTGATATCTACAACCCCGCGGAATTGATTCCCGAGTACAAAGCCGGATGGGCCAAGGTTTCGGAGAAGATCGACTACTGCCTCCAAATCCACGGGAAGCCCGTGCTGTTCGTAGAGGCGAAGGGGCCAAACGAACCCCTGACCAACTACGACGCACAGCTTGCGAAATACTTCAACAGCACTCCGGAAGTCAAGTTCGCAATCATCACGAACGGCATACAGTATCGCTTCTTCACGGACCTGCAAGAGCCGAACATGCTGGACAAGAAGCCCTTCTTTGAGTTCGACTTCGAGCGGTTCGGCGATACTGAGACCGGCGTTTTGGAACGCTTCCGCAAAGATGTGTTCAATATGGACAGCCTGGTCGGTTATGCTGAAGACCTGGTGTTCCTGGGATCGCTGAAGAGCCAGTTTAAGCGGCTTCTGCGCGAACCGTCCGATGACTTCATCAGCTTCGCAGTGAAGGAAGCTCAGATCGTCGAGACGCGTGTCACCCAAAAGGTGATTGACCGATTCCGGCCTCTCGTCAAAGAGTCCATCAATGCGGCCATTCTGGAGATTGTCCAGCAAAGCCTCCTACCCCAGGCAGCCGTATTGGAACCAGTCCCATCTACCGAAACCAGTGATTCTGAGCCCCCGATTGCGGACGAAGACAACAAAGGCGTCGTCACAACCGAAGAAGAACTGCGGGCCTTTGAGATCATCCGAGAGCTTGTCTCGCCGCATGTTCCCGAACCCGAGAAGCTGAAGGCCAATGACACCGGCAGCTATTTTTCGGTCCAGTACGGCGTGACTACGCGGTGGTTCTGCCGCATGCTCATTCAGGACCGCGAGAAGAAAACCGTTGCCCTGCGCTTGCCCATAGACCGTGTGCGTGAACTGGCCCCGAAATACGAATGGCAGGAAGCACCGGCGTACCTCGGTCTGGCCCGCACTCAGGTGGATAGCGTCGAAGAGATCGCGAACATGGAGGCCGTATTAGCCGAAGCGGTCAAGCAGGTTCTGCCAGGGGCACAGAGCGCCTAAATTACGCAAACACCCCCAGTGTCGCTGACCACCGTCGGCAGGCCGCCGCTTCGGTACACCCGGTAGAGCAGCGCACCACGAAGGGCACACGAAGGGCACATGATCGCCCCCTGACGACGGTAGCGTCAGGGGGCGGCCACCTTGTTTCTATAGAGCAGCGGATATCGTCTCGCTCTTGTCGGCCAGCGGCACCCGTTGCGCGGCGGACTGCCATTCGTCCCGAACCTCGCGCGGGCGGCATCCGATTGCAGACGCCCTCGGCTCAGTCTGGCGGGCCGAGGGCTTCCAGATTCTCGCGCGCTTTCGCGTGCGCGCCGTCGATCGCGAGAGCTTTGGTGTAGGCCGCACGCGCTTCCTCCGTCCTCCCCTGCTCCTCGAAACTCGCCCCCAGGTTCACGTAGGCATCCGCATCCTCCGGGTCGCGGCGAATAGCTTCCCCGTACGCCTCCCGCGCCCGTTCGTGGTCGCCTACCCGGTCGTACGCGATGCCCAGGTTCATGTAGGGATGGTTTTCCGGCGGGTCCAGCGCGATAGCCTGCTGATACCACGCGATCGCCTCCCGGAATCGGCCCAGGTCCATCAACAGGCAGCCCAGTTTGTTCCGGGCGAGCCAGTCCCCCGGCTTCAGGAGCAGCGCCAGGTCGTAGGCCTCCCGCGCCTCCCTGGTTCTTCCCGCGGTGAACAGCGCGTCGCCGATGCGCAGATGAAGGTAGGCGTTGTAGGGCTGCAACCCTGCCAATCTCGACCAGACGTCGGCCGCTTCGTTCGGCCTTGCGGTTTCGTGCAGCAGGATTCCCAGGTTCCAGTACGCCGGTTCGCACGAGGGGTCACACGCTATGGCGTCCCGGTAGGCCTTCTCTGCCGCCTCCGACTCGCCCAACGCCCCCAGCGCAACGCCGAGGGAGTAGTGGCAGTCCGACATGCCCGGGGAAAGGCGCAGCGCCCGGCGAAACCAGGTGACAGCCTGCCGGTGCTTTCCCGCGCGCCCGAGACGGAGGCCGATGCCGTAACATCGCCGGGCAGATGCGCTTTTCCCGGCCCTACTTGTGCTCATGGCGCCTGCCTCGTCCTTCCTGGCTTTCTCGCATTATACGCGGGACGTCTCCCGCAATTTTACCTTGCACCTCTTCCGGGTGCCTGCCTGCTGTTATACTGTTGCCGGAACACGCTGCTGAGGAGGTCGAAAGACATGAAGTGGAAGGCGTGGACGGGGCGGGAGTATCTGGCGGCGGGGGCGCTGGCAGGGACGCTGGCGGTCCTGGCGACCGGCGCATGGATGCTGCAGCAGGGGCGGGCGACGGCCACCGGGGGCGAGGACCCGGCGGCGTTCACGGTCCCGGCGAAGGGAGACGCGGGCGCGGAGGACGCCCTTCCTCCTTCTGAAGCGCCCTCGGGAGAGGCCGGGGAGGAAGACGAAGCGCTGGCGGCGCCGCCCTCGCCCGCGCCGACGAAGCTGGTGGTGTTCGTCACGGGCGCGGTGAAGCGACCGGGAGTGTACACCTCGCCACTGAGCGGGATATGCTGTATGTAACGCCCCGTCATTCCACGTGGAATGATGCCCTTCCCCGCGGCACGCAACCTGCGGCATAATGGCGGTAATTGCAAGCGAGCAAGGCCGAAGGAGATCTGTAATGGCCCGTCGCAAATCGGTGAATCCCCTGATTGGTTGTTTGCTGCCGCTGATCCTGTTCGGCGGATGCGTCAGCATGTGCGCACCGAACAAGCCCACCACTACTCCCCCCGCTCCGCCGGCCCCGATGGTGCGTCTCTCGCCGGAAGAAGAGAGGGCACACGCGCGGGCTATGGCGGAGAAGGCAAAGCGCGACAGCGCAGAAGCAGCCGCGTACCAGAGGCAACAGGCGCAGTCTCAGGCGGACGCGCAGGCACTGGCGCGATTGGAAGCGCTTCGTGGCCAAGTCAACCAAGCCGCCTCGCCACCATCCAGTAACTACTATGCCCCTCCTGCCTCCTCTTACGTACCGGCGGCGTCCTCTGGCGGATCACCTTACATTTCGTCAGGAGGAGATGTAAGTGTCAGGGGCTACCGCCGGAAAGACGGCACCTTGGTTCGGCCTCACACAAGAAGTCGTCCCGGCAGTGGCAAGCGAAAAGGCCATTAGCCAGATCACGTGAACGTCTCCCCATCATCACTTACCACCGTCGTCGCCAGACCACCGCTGCTGTAGACCAGGTAGAACCGTTGCGCGGACTCGTCGAAGCGCACCGCGAAGGGCGCGTCGTCCACCCCTGACGCCACTGCCGTCAGGGGTCCGGCCACCACATTGTGGAACTGATCGAGCAGTTTGCAGTCAATGCCCCCGCCGGTGGTCCGGATGTAGTGGTACTGCATCCCAGTCGGCAGGATCTCGAATGCGGGGTAACTGCCGCTCCCCCAGACCGTCGCCGGCATACTCCAGGTCACCCCCTCGTCGTCGCTGTAGCGCAGCAGAATGTCGTCACTGCTCTGGTAGGCCAGCCACACCCGCTGCACCGCGCTCTGGAATTCGTACCGCACCGTGGGCGTTTCGCCGGGGATGCCTGTATCCTCGTCGCTCCACTCCTGGCCCGGGTAGTCACTGGAGAAGGCGATCGCGATGTTCTCGTCCACGGTCCCCACCCGCACCAGGCGGCCGGTCGCTGAGACGTCCATGCTCAGCCATTCGAAGATCCCGAACAAACGCCAAGGCCAGTGCAGCCGCTGCATCCACGGGGCGGGGTAAACGTAGTCCGCCCCATCCACCGCGGAAGAGGGCGTCAGCGGTGCCGCGGTCAGGCCGGAGCCGGTGACGCTGAAACGGTGGTCCCGAGTGGCGTCGTCGTGGCGAGAGCGCAGGTAGGGAGCCCCCAGCGCTGCGAAGCCGTCCGCCCCCGGCGTACCGTCGCCCCGGGAGCTGCTGTCGGACTCCAGGTGCGCCTCCACCGTCGCCGCGGCGATTTTGTCCGCTCCGCCGAACAATGACGCGGCCGCAAGCCCGCCCTGCGGCAGGCACACGATGTAGTGGTAGAGCCGCTCGTCATCGGGGTCCGCGTCCGAATCGTCCGCCCCCTCGGCAGGCGTACCCAGCGCCGTGGGAGACACGGCCGGCGCCACGTGCCGCACGTTCAGGGTGCCGGACGGGGCAAGCGCCAGGTCGAGCGCCGAGGGCACGCCGCGGAAGTCGCCCCCGCTCTCCAGGTGGGCGGCCCCGACGCCCTGAGAGTAGTACTTGCTGCCGGTGTCGAGCGCCGCCATGCTCCAGCCCGTCCACCCCTGCCGATCGTTCACCGCCGCCGCCACGA
This sequence comes from uncultured Armatimonadota bacterium, assembly GCA_937902745.1. Lineage (GTDB taxonomy): Bacteria > Armatimonadota > Armatimonadia > Armatimonadales > Armatimonadaceae > CALEKU01. Next base: position 39,125 of record CALEKU010000156.1, on the reverse strand, counting down.
GGGCGATGGTTCCCAGCCCAGCCCCCGACACGCCCGGCGCGAGGGAAAGCGTTTCCATGCCATCGGTAAACGCGTGCATCCGGGCAAGGGTAAATGTGCCACCCTCGGTATTGCCAAAGATGCTCAGTCGCGTCGGGTTGTCGCGGTGCCCCTTGATCCACTCGATTTCCGTCACGCACCCAGCGGGCACCAGCACGTTGAAGTCCTGGTAGAGGGTTGTGGGCGGCCCCGGCTGGTTGATGAACTCGCGGCGGCGCCAGGTGTTGCCGGCCATGGCGTCGATATCGACTTCAACCCACTCCCCATCCGCGCCGGAAGTTACCGAGGGGCCGACCAGATCAAAGAACCTGATTGCCTTGTTCGCGGCGCCGACCGTGCGGAAGCGAACCGTCAGGTAGCGGTACCCCAGCAGGGTCCGGCCAACAGCCAGCGGGCAGCGCCACGAGGCGTAGGCGGAGCCGCTGCCGAGGGCCGTGGCGTCCGCCTGCAGGACTCCACCGGGGTAGGACAGCGACAGCCCCGGCGTGTTCTCCAGCCAGCCGCCGGTCGCGTCGCTGTAGTCCGCGAAGGCGAGGCCGGAGGCGCCCCACAGGTGCGCGTCCGCGGCGTGGGTAACGGTGGCCGCGGGGGCCTCCTTGCCGCTGTAGCGGTAGTAGGGCTGCTCTCCGGGCGCGTCCGCCACCTTCACCTCCGCCAGGCCCGGTGCGGCCGGGAAAGCCGCGGAGGAAGCCACCTCGGTCAGAGCATCGCCCACGTAGTATTTCGTGCCGGACGCGGAGCCCGAGTCGATGGTCGCGTTCGTAAAGTAGTTCCACCGCCTATACTGAAACAGGTAGCCCAGGCGGATGCCGCCCCACTCCCGAACCACCTGCGCCGAATCACCGCCCCCGCCGCCAATGGTCCCCGTTTCCGCGGCCGGCTCGCTGGCGAATCGGACGGCGTAGGGGACCGCCTCGGTGTCCCCGCCCCCCATCTGCGTGGTCATCACGTCGATGATCGTTTTCGCCTGCGTGTCCTGGAAGGCGGGCGAGCCGGCGGGGTCCGCCCGGTGGAGGCTCACGACGTACTGACCGGGGAACGTGGTGTTGGTCGCGGCCGGCGCGGGCTCCGCCTCCGCCGTGCGGTTGGTGAGGCTCCCCCAGGCGGTCGCTACGCCGGGCACTTCGGGCGAGGGGGTGTAACCCGTGGCGGAGACGCTGATGGTGATGCTCGCCCCGTAGGTCGGCACCCCGACGTGGATTCCCTGCGAGATCGCGTAGGGCAGGAAGGCGTTCAGGAGGCCGAGCGCCAGGCCCGAGGCGGGGTTGGCACTGCTGGGTTGGACGGCATAGTCCAGCTTGGTGACGCCGTTCAGGACGAGGCGGTACCCCCCCAGGCTCCCGGCCACGACGGCGCCGTAGTTCGGCCCGAAGCCGTCCGTCTCGTCGTCCTCCACCACGACGCGGTGAGACAGGGACCAGGAGGCGGAGAACAGGGTGGAGCCGCTGCCGACGTTGGGCGGGACGGCGCCCAGGACCTCCTCGTACACGGCAGTCCCGCCCGTGGGGTCGCCGGCGCGGATCACCACGTTCGGGCCGGTGCCGGGGTAGCCGCCCGTGCCCGAGCGCCGTATCTGCGGATTGTTGCCGACGATCCCGGCGACCTCGGTGAAGTCCCCGCCGAGGACCAGGCCCGCGTTCCACGCCCAGCGGGAGGAGAGGGTGGCACTGATCGTGATCTCGAACACCTTTTCGGCCACGGGTTACACCTCGCCCCCTTCTACTTCCCCCTCGCCCTCCTCATCCTCTTCGTCCTCTTCGTCGTCCCAGCCGCCGTCCGGTACCGGCAGCCGGCGCAGCAGGTACTCCGCCTCCCGGACCGGGGCGCGCCCCTCGGCGTGGCTTACCACCCGCATGCGCAGCGCCAGCACCCGGAAGCGTGCCCACTCCTCCGTGGTGCTGCCCTTCTGATAGATGCGCAGCACGTCCCCCTTCCAGATGGGGACGCCGGAGGGGTAGATGATGAGGAAGTCGCTCTGCATCTCCCACAGGTCCCGCACCTCGGTGAGGCGCTCGCCCAGAATATCCCGGGCGCGCTCCGCCGCGGCGTCTGTGGAGATCCGGGGTTCGAGGAGCTGGTAGGTGTTCCTGCGCCCCTGCCAGTTGCGCGGGCGCGCCGCCCCGGAGAGCGTAGGATTCAGGCTGGCCGCGTCGTTGAACTGGCGCGGGATGTGGCGGCGGGTGCGCGGGTCGTAGCCCACCACGAGCACCTGGTTGGCCTCCGTGCCCCGTGTGATCTGCCGCAGGCCCCGCACCGTGCGCTGCCGCCAGAAGTCGGAGGTGAGGCCGGCCGCCTGCGCGTCAGCCGTGGACTGGTACAGGTTCATGTTGGGCGAGGTCGGCAGCAGCGCCGGGTCCTTGTAGCGCCACTTGTAGCCCGCCGCCGTCGGCGCCCAGCCGGTAAGGGTGGTGGCCGCGAACTCGTCCCGGAGCCGCTTCAGCCACCCCGCCACGTTGTCCCCCCGCTCCGGGATGTACTGCCAGTCGCCGCTGCTCACCCCCGGCGAAAACGGGATCTCCAGCGTGTCGGCGTCAATGTCCGTGTCGGCCACGTCGAAGCCGGGCATCGTCACCAGGTCCTCCATGACGTCGGTGAGGGCCAGCCCGTCGAAGGGCACGGTATCAATAAAGGAGAAGAGCTCGAACTCGCGCTCCCGGTCTTCGCAGTCCCACCAGATGTGCCGCGCCTTCTGGTACCCCCGCCCCTTGCCGATCGTCACGACCGGGAACTCCACCGTGGTGCCACGGAAGACATCCACCAAGTCTGCCTCCCCGCCCGGGTCCACCGCGAGGCGGACGGGCCGCTCCTGCAGCTCCTCCGGCCGGTCCATGCCGGCCGCCGCCAGCGCCGCAGGGTTGTAGGCCGCAAACTGCATGGTCGCGGGCCCGTCCTCCGGGACCTCAAGTTCCAGCTCCGTGACGTGGGGCATGAGATCGAAGGGCGTGTCGGCCGTGGTGGTGACGGTGCGGGGCATCACCGCATCGACGGCGTAGAGGAAGACGGTGGACTCCCCGTCCCCAGTCAGGTCCACCTTCAGGCGCACGTCCGTGGTCACGCCGTCCGGCGTGTAGGCTGTAAGGTCCGACGCCTTCACCAGGGAGCTGGCTGCGGCCTGCGTGCCGTAACCGGCGGGGTGGCTCGCCCGCAGGAAGCCGAAGGTGCGCGGCGCGTTCGGGGCGTAGCGCAGCGCCGTCTCCGGCCCAAAGACCGTGCCAGACTCAGCAAACATCATCGGCGCGCACTGAACGCTGGCCTTGCCGGCCGGCACGGACCACCAGAAGTAGGAGGCCGGGGTGATCGTGTTCGTGGTGGTCGGCCCGGTCTGGGGCAGGTCGGTGAAGGTGTGGCAGAAGCCGCCGCCTAAATTGCTCGTGACCAGGAGGTCCCGGGAGCGGCAGGGGATGAGCAAAAGGTCGATGGTCTGCTGAGCGAGCTTCTGGCTTTTGCCCGTGCGCCAGGAGCCGAGCGGCAGGCTTCGGCCGTTGTCAACCGAGTACACGCCGACCTTCTCGCCCGACTTGTAGACCTCCACCTCGCCGCCCTTGCTGACGCGCAGGTCCACGGAGCCGGGATCACCGGGCGGCCCCCAGCCGCATTCCAGCGCAACCGCGTTCTCGCTGCCGGTGCCGAACACATAGAACGAGAGGAAGAAGGGGCGGTTGACCGGCCACGTCGCGGTGGTGCGGACCAGTTCGTTGACGCCGCGGCTCTCCAGGTAGATGTCGCCGGCGACCTTGCGCGGATTCTCTACCCAGGCCGTGGGAGTGACCAGGGTGTAGTCTGTTTTGGCGAGCCGGGCATAGGCGCCGCTGGTGGTGCTCGCCCACTCCGGCTTGGTACAGAGCGGGCGGAGCATGACCGACAAGGTGACGGGATCGATCATCACGTCACTGCCGAGGAGCAGATCCCATCCGAGTCCGTCACTGGAAACCACCAGGCGCTCAAGGGCAACGCGGGGTTCGGGCACATCGATCTGTAGTATGAGGTCCATAGATGGGGTCTAAAATCTGCTGGGCGCTGCTCGTCCTATGGACGGGATGGTTTGGCTACAGCATCATCGCGGGCTTAACCCGAGGCGGTAGCTTCTTTGATCGCAACGGCGTGGCACAATCTGCTCAGATAATAGGGGTCCTAATTGTTTTGGCGATATGGTTCTTTCCGGCGGCAATCGTGACCGTCCTCGGCGCCTACCTCCACACCCGGGAGCAGAAGGCACGCCACCTCAGCGAGCGCGATAGCCACTTCCCCGGCCCGAATTCACGGTAGCCAGCACCCGCCGGTCCACCTCCCTCTGCATGGCGTTGGCCAGGTCTCGCCAGAAGGCGTCACCCGTGCCAGCAAAGCGCCGGGCAAGAGATGCTGGTGGGCCAGCCGCTGGCCCGCCGAACATCTCTTGTGGAGTCACACCCAGCCGCCCCATCTCCCCGCCGCCCATGGCCTGCCGCCGCAGGGTGATCGCGTCGGCCGTGTCCCGGGTGTTGCGCTCGATCTTCTCCAGGGAGTCCCGGGTGGCGTCCACCTCGCGCAGCAGGAACGGACCGCGCGCCTCCGGCACGTCCGCGTCCGTGGGCTTCATGGCGGCCATGATGCGCTCGAAGTACTCCTGGGACTGGCCCATCAGGTTCGGCAGGGGCTGCGTCCCCTGGGTCAGGGGGTTGATGGCGGCGGGGAATACGGGGTCAGTCGGGGTGGCCGATAACTGCCCCAGCTTCTCGATGGCCCCCGCGATGTCCCGCTCCAACAGCAAGTGCCACGCCTGCCCCATAATGGCCATGTTGTCTTTGAACAACGAGACCCAGGAGCTGAGCCAGTCCCCCGCCTCGCGGAAGTATTCACGGATGTTGCTGATCGCATTGCCGAACATGGCGTTGGCGTTGTCGTAGACCGCCTTGATGTAGTCGGGCAGGGTGCCGATGATGCTGAGCGTGCCGGCCAGGAAGCGAATCAGGCCCTCGCCCGGGGTGAAGTTGAACAGGCGGGCCAAACCGGCGTTGAAGCGCTCCACGGTCTCGAACAGGACGTCGCTGCCGGTCAGGCCGTTGATGAGCCGCGACAGGTACTCCAGCGACGGCCCCGCCCTCTCCAACACGCCGTCGCCGATGACGCGCAGCAGCTTCTCCCACCCGTCCTGCAAGCTGGCGACCTTTGCACCGGGCGTATCCGCCATCTCGTCGAAGATCCCGCCGTAGCGCTGCAGGACGATGCGCTCCAACGCTTCCAGAGTCTCGACGGCGCTGGACTGCAACTGCCCCTGCCCGTCGAACTCGATGCCCTGCTCGGCAAACATCTGGCGGTTCAGGCCGAAGGACGCCATCACGTCCTTTTCGGGGAAGGAGCCGGCGGAGATGTCACCGAGCGCCCGCACCAGCATCTGAAGCTGCTCGTCGCCAGCTCCGAACGCCATGCCGAGGCGCGCCACCGTGCCAAGTGCCCGCTCGGCATTCACCCCAAACGCTTCCAGCGTCACGGTGGCATTGGCGAGCTGGGTAAACGTGAAGTTGGAGGGGTTGGCGACCGCCTGCGCATATTGGAGCTTGCGGGCCGCGGTTTCCGCGGAGCCGGTCACGGCCTTGAGGCGCGCTTCCAGCTCCGCATAGCCCAGGGCGGCGGTGACGGCGGCGCCGCCAAAGACACCCCCGACCACGCCCGCGCCCGCGCCCAGAGCGCCGGTGAAGCCCGCCACGGTCTTCATCGCACTCTCGAACGGAACCTGAAACTCCGTCTTGGCGCGCCGGCCCGTGCGCGCGGCCTCGTCGCCGACGTCCTTGACGTCCCCGCGGATCTGGCGCAGGGAGGCGCGCACGCGCTCCACCCCCTCCGCCCCGATCCGTATGATCAGTTCCGCCAGCTTGAAGGCCACGGCCGCTTACTCCTCCCCTTCCTCTCCGCCGCCGAACTCCTGGTGGTAGCGCAGCAGGTCCTCTATCTCGTCCATCGTCAGCCCGCCGGGGACCATGCGCGGGAGGCACCGCAGGTGCTTGACGCACAGGGCGAACGCCACCCACGCAAGGCCCTTCAGTCGTTTTTTGAGTTCTCTACGGCCTCCTCCGCGGAGAAGCTTGACTGCGCCGGGAACGCCTCGCGGAAGTGCGCCAGCAGCAGCATGAAGAGGTCCCGGTTCTGGCTGGCCAGATTCCGGTACCAGGCCAGCGCTTCCCTGGGGTCGTCCACCGCCGGCGCCACGTGGCAGGAGGCGAACTGCGCCACCGCCATGCGCAGGGTCGGCTCCCAGAACGGTTCTCTGGTCACCAGTTCCTGCGCCCGGCGCGTGGCCGCGAACAGGGTGTTGACGTCGGGCTCCCGCAGAACGATCGTCACGTCCTGGCCCGTGTAGGGCTTGAGCGAAATGGCCAGGTCCGGGCGCCGTTCCGCCCCGGCGATCGCAATGTCCGCGAGACGGGCGGGGCCGGAGGGCGCTGCGGCCTTCTCCGGCTGGTCGACGTTCTTCTTCATGGGCTTGATCGCGTCCATTAGCTCGGCAGGCTCCCCCCGTTGGCGTTGCAGGTCACGCGGAAGCGCTCGATGCTCGCCCCGTCGGGCATCTCCACCCCGTGCTGCGAGATGAAGCCCTGGAAGACCTTGAACGCCACGTCCGTTGAAAGCGGCTTGTACTTGACCCGGATGTAGTCGCCGATCATGTTGTAGAGCTGCTCGCCGAGTTCGTTGTCCATGAGCATCTCGATGTCGAAGACGGCGCGGCTCCGGAGCGGCTGCAACACGTCCACGCTATCGGCGAGCGCCGACACATCCGCCTCGGAGACCGTCTCCTCCTTCATGATGCGGCGCGCGACGCCCTTGATGTTGATCCCCGTCCCGTAGGTCGGCGCCCCGTCCGTGGGGCCGCCGGGTTCGATCTCGATGGCGCAGTTCTTGCCCACCAGTTTCCAGGCCATTTCTCTCTCCTTGCTGTCTGTGCTCTCTGTGCTGTCTGTTACGCTTCCGGGGTCACCAGGAAGCGGTACACCCCGCCCGACTCGTAGTAGATGTTGCTGCGCCCGTCCACGTCGGCGTCCCGGATATCCTCCACGCGCTCGCAGAAGAAGCGGGGGTCAACGTCCTGGCGCTCCGCCCCGTGGAGCAGGGCGTCGATGCGCTCTTTGACCTCCCGCAGGGGGGAGAACCCGCCTCCCTGCCCGACCACCTTCACCTCATAGAAGCGCTCGACAACGCCCCGCACGGAGCCGAGAGTATTCAGGTCCTCTCCACCCCGGCTGTCCGGCAGGTACACCAGGTAGGGGTAGGCGGACTTGACGGGGGCGACGTGGCCGTAGACGCGCCGATCCACCGCCCGCCGCAGGTCTTCGTCCCCGCCCAGCGTCGCCGCCAGCCACTCCTCGATGGCGTCTGCTTCCACCACAGCCCTCCTTACCGGCTTTCGAACAGCCGCTGCATCGCCCGCACGAACCGCTCCCGGACCTTCTCCAGCGCGGGCAGCAGGAAGGGCCGGTTCAGCTTCAACTCCAGCAGCGCCCCGTAGAGCTGGCCGACGCGCACCTCCCACAGGAGGCGCCTCACCCGGTGCGCCCGGATAGAGTTGACCAGCGCGCCGGTGTCGCTCGCCGGCGCCTCGCCCTCGGCACTGGCGCGGTGGGTGCGCTTTCCCCGCTTGTACAGGCGGCCGCTCTTGGCGCCGGTCTGTATAGCGGTCTTCGCCTCCGCCTCCACTTCGAAGGCGGCGGCTTTGATGATGTCCCCGGCCTTGTCAAGCCGCCGCTCGAACTCGTCCAAGCCCATCAGCCGGACGTCCGCGCCGAAGTTCACGCCCCACCGCCGCCGCCGTGGACCCGCCAGAGAGTGGCCGCATCCCTGGCCCCGGGCCGGGCGCCCTGCCGCGTCGGCTGCGCCATGATGCCGTTGCCCCCGGCGGGGTCGTGCTGCCGAGCGCCCAGCAGGACGTGCCCGATCTCATGCGCTGCCACGCTCCGCACCGCCTCCAGCGGCAACTCCGGCGCCAGCCAGATCTCCGCGGCCTCCAGCACCGGCAGAGCGCCCGGCTCCGCGGCGGCCCGCGGGGTCGGCCAGCCCGCCCACCCGCCGCGCCTGCGCCCGTCCGGCCCGATCATCGCCCGGCGCAGGATCATCACCTCACCGCGGCGCCGGGGGCGGTGCTTCATATCCCCGGTGCCGTCCCCCTCCTCCGGCAGCGTGTCGGTCTCCAGGATGGGCGCCAGGTCAATCCGCCCCTGCCCAATCCGCTCCCAGTCGGCGATGGCCGCCAGAATCCCCGCCACGTAGCGCGTGGCTGCCAGCCGCTCCCCCTCCGCCGGCCCGGCCATGGGCGTGTCGATCGCCGCGGGCTGGATAATGCGCACGGGCACCCGGAGTACCCCGCCCTTGTCCTGCGGCCACAGCGCCTCTACCTGGAGGGCGCTACGGTAGTCTCCACCGCCCTTCCGGCACCCGCTGCCCGTCCCCGCAAGGGCTAAGATAGCGATGCTGGCAATTCCTGTAAGCACTCGTTTCCTGGTCACTTCTGCCCGCCTTTCAGCGCTTCCACCACGGCGATGGCGAACTCAATCCGGTTCGAACGGGCAAGGAGTACCTGGCGGTCCATAGGGTTGGTAATGAACCCGAGTTCGCACAGCGCACAGGGCCCGTCGAAATCGAAGACAGCAAGCCGGGAATGCTGGCCGCTGCTCTCCGGTTTCAACCCCCGGTCGGCGAGGCGCAGCGCGCCCAGGGCAGCCTTCTGCACCTTCGCCGCCCAGAGCATATCCGTGCGGTCGCGGTACAGCGTCTCCGTCCCGGTAGCCGCGACCGCGCCTGCCGCATTGCAGTGCAGGGAAAGGTAGTGCGAGCAGTTCGCTCGCTCTGCCTGCTCGTCCCGCCCGCCCACGGGGTTGGCATCAGTCGCCCCCGTGCGAATCATGAAGACATTGATCCCCGCCTGCAGGCAGTAGAACTTGAGCGTTTCCGCCCAGTCCATAACGATGCCCGCCTCAGTCTCTCCTGCCGCAACTGCTCCGGGATCGTACACCCCCGCCTTGCGGTTCCCCATGCCGTGCCCGGCGTCGATAGCGAGTTTCATATCCCCTGCCCCTCCGCGGCCTGCTCGGCCTGCTTGACCACCTGGTGCACGCCGACCGAGGCCAGCCCGCCCAGGATGCCGCGCGCCACCGCCTGCGGCCAGCCCGACGCCGGCGCGCCCACGCTCACCCCGCCGAAGAAGCCCAGCAGGGAAATGGCCACGCCGACCAGCGCGGCGAGGGCGAGCACGGCCAGGCCGGATAGCTTCAGGCCGCGCTTGACCCCCTCCACAACAACCGCGGTCACACCCGACAGGACCGCCAAATCCGCCATTCCGATCTCCACTCTCGCCACCTACCCTTTCAGCAGGCCCGCCTGCTTCACCATCACCGTCAGCGCCTGCAGTTCGGCTCTCAGCTTCAGGTTGTCGTTCCAGAGGGCGTCGCAGCGCTGCTGCAGGGCGTCGCAGCGCGCCATCACCTTGTCGAGGCGCTCCTCGCAGTCGTGCACGTGCTTGACCAGCTCCTCGCGCCGCTTCAGGTCGAACGCTTCGTCCGCGTCCTGCCCCTGCCGCCGCGCGACGAAGATGTCCACGGCGGCCTTGATGCTCGCCCCGGCCACTGCCCCTATCGCCCCGGCTATCGCGCCCACGATCCCGGGCGTCATCGTCTCACTCACGCTCATTGATCTCCTTGTCTCTTCCGCCCGGTTTTGGCCGCCGTCATTCCACGTGGAATGACGGCGGCTTCCAGTCCCTACAGTGCCGCGATGATCCGGACCGGGATTCTGCGCCCGGCCGGGTTCGTGAATCCGGCCCTTTGCGTGGTCAGCTCGTAGTCCCCGGCCTCCGGGACCGGGGACACTTCCGATGGCCACGCGTCCGTCTTGATGATCCCTCCCGGGCCGTAGATAACCACGCAGGCGATCTCCGTGCCCGTGGGCGCCCCCACCTTCCGGAGCCGAGCAACAACCACATCATCGTCGCCCAGAGGGATCGGAGTCCCGTTATCGTCGCGGATGGTGATTATCAGCCCCCCTCCGGTATCACCCGCCGTGAGGCGCAACTGCTCGTTCGGGTAGTTTGCCCCGACGTTGATGAGCGGGGCAGCAGATCCGCCGCCACCCCCGCCGCCGCCTGCCGTGAGCGTGCGGGAGCCGTTCTGCCACACCGCGGCCGGCAGGTCGCTCACCGCTGCGTCAAGGTTCTCCAGGTTGTCCAGGTTGGCAGCACGACCCGACGTGAGCCGATCAAGCAGCGTGGTAACGCCCGTGCTGTCCGAGATCGCGGTCAGGGTGCGCGTGGCCGCCGCCCAAACCGCCGTCGCCGCCGCTGCTGCGACGCCTGAAATGGCCGTGGCGAGCGTGGAGAGCGGCGTATCCAGACGCTCCACCCAGGACGCCCCCACCACCCAGAGGCTCGGCAGGTGCCGCTGGTCTACACTGGTGTCCGAGGTCTTCGCCACGGCGTAGTAGTTGCCGGCCGTGGTGGTGCCCGCCCCGGAGTAGGGGTACTGGTAGAGCCCGTCCCCGATCTCCGTAGCCGCCCCGTCCGAGACCACCTTTGTGCCGTCCGGACGGAATACGTCCACGAGGGGGGAGAGGCCGGTCTTGCCCAGGCCGCCCGCCGTGTAATGGAAAACGAAGACGACGCCCTGGCTGAGTTGCTGAATCATTTAGGAAATCCCCCAGGCGAGCGCGTCCGACATCGCTGCCGCCGACAGCAGCCCGTGGTAGACCCGCAGCCGCTCCACTCTGCCTGTGTAGCAGCGTGCGGGCACACTCGGCTCGTACCCGATGTGCATCTGCGTCCCGGCCGCTAGGTTCGCCGCGATGAGTCCGGCGGTGGCGAGAGTTTGGTCGGTGCCGCCCGCCGAAACGATGCGGATGGAATCCGCGATCGCATCGACGAGTACGCACCACGCCTCCCGGGTGCCGTTGGGCCAGGAGGCGGAAACGACAGGCTGCCCGAATGCGTTGGCCACGAACGCCTGGGCGGGGCTCGCCCCCTCGCGCACGGTGCCGATGTGGATGCCGCGCGACGGCGTGACGGGGGAGCATATGATTGGGCGGTTAGAGGATGCGCTCGTGAAGGTTTGAGCGGCGCGGGTGCCCACCACGATAAAACTCATCTTCGGTGCCCCCGGAATGGGGGCGTTGAGGCCCATCACGCCCGCGAACGCATTCCAGATGAGTTCGCCTGTGCCGGCATCGTAGGCCGGATAGACCGTGTGCCCGACGGGCGTGGTGGCGTGGCGCCCGTTGCCGGAGCGGTCGTTCCAGCCAGTCACGTTAGCGCCGGAGAGGATCACCGTTGAGGCGTCGTGGGCGTCGAACTCCGCCATCAGCCGGGTGCCCGAGCGGGCGCGCGTAAGCACGCCCACGGAGCCATAAAGGAGAGGGAGAGGCATCGTGCTACACCGCGCTCAGGTCGCCCGTGGCGAGCCTGCGAAGACGCTCCTCCAGGGCTGCGATGGTTGGGGCGGCTCCCTGCGCGAACGCCTCCGCGGCGGCCGTGCGGGCCGTACACTCGGCGCGCACCCTCTTCACCCGGGCGTTGAGGGTCGCCAGCTCCACCAGGTCCGCGGTGGTCGGCTCCTCCAGGATCTCCAGCTCCGCGATGCGCGCATAGTCCGGCTGCAGCGCCGCCTCCGCGGCCTCGTTGGCGGCCACGGCGCCGGCGCGCTGCGCCTCGATCGCCTCCGTGTAGCCCGTGATCTGGGCCGATACCCCGCTGATGGCGACGCCACTCGCCAGGCCCTCGACCGTGAAGCCGGTGCCGCCGGCGCCGACGCTCTCCGCGTCCAGGAGCGCGATTGCGCTCGCAATCTTAACCGCCGCCGTGAACTGCGCTTCGGTGAGCCCGAGGGCGGTCAGTATCTCCTGCTTGGTCACTGCCATGCTGCTATACATCCTTCCGGGGCCAGAACCAGTGGCCCACGATCACCCCGATGACCAGGGGCACGAGCGGGGAGGCGTCGGTCCCCTCCCAGACGAGGTTGCTCAGCGTGTCCCGCTGGCGCCGATTGGCCAGCGTGTAAATCTCGTAGATGAGGCCCAAACCCAGGAGGGCCGCCCACGTCGTCTTGGCGCCGATCTTCACCGGTCCGAGCATCAGAGATGCACCCCCTGCCCCGCCCTGTCCGCCCGGACGCACTTGGCGACCAGCCGGATGCGGTCCGTCACCCCCGCGTTCGAGCCGATGACCTCATAGCGGGTCTTGACGCCGCTCTCCTCGGTCACCACCAGCTCGTCCGTGGCCTGCACGTCCTGATCCCACGGCAGTTCCACCTCGGCGTCGGCCAGGATCTGCACCTGCTCCCCCGCCTCGGTCACCCGCTGGCCGCGCGGCTCCGACACGTGGCACAGGCACTCCGCAAGCGGCATCATCTGTTGGGTGGGGGCGCCGGCGGCGTCCTGCCCGTCCTGCACCCGCTCGATGCGGCAGGGGCGCGACAGGCCGCGCAGCGCCATCTTCCGGGCGCTCCGGAGCAGGCCGGAGGGTACAAGGCCGCTCATTAAACAAACCCCAGCGGCTCGTAGCTGGCCGCCTTGCGCATGCAGTGGTCGAACGCCTGCGACGCCTTGATGGAGCGCCCCGGGTCGGACGTGTCGACCACGCCCGCGGCGCGCTCGGCCTTGCGGTGCCACCCCAGGTGCGCAGCCGCCCGCAGGTCGTAGCCCGCCGGCTGCGACACCCCGGCGTCTTCCCACAGCGGCGCGCCATCGCCTTCATCCGTCCGCACCCCCACCAGGCTGCCGGCGAGGGTTTCCGAGTATTCGGCGCCCGGCCACGCGGGCTCCGCGGCGCCGCTGGTGCCGGCCCGGACGCATTGCTGCAGGCGCCCGGCGGCCGTGGTGAGGAAGTCCCCCACCACGTAGGCGGTGGCGGCAACCCAGGCCGCCGGGCGTGCGGAATCCTCCAGCACCTCCAGCAGCTCGGCCTCCGTGAGTTCCGGGTACGCGTCCGGCGGGCACATCCGCATCAGCCGCGCCAGCGCTTCTTCCTGGGTCATTGCCGCCACCTCTACTCCCCTCTTCCTTCTCTCCCCTTACACCTCGTCCGGAGACGCGGCTGTCGCGATCTGCGCCACCGTCGATCCCTGGGTCACCGGGACGACGTGCGGGCGGAAGAGGACCGCGATGATGCCGTCCACGACGGTCGAGCCCGTGCGCCCCAGCGAAACCTGAATGTAGCGCTTGGTCGGGTGGTACACCTCGGCGATGAGCAGCTTGTTGTCGTCCGCGGCGGCGTTCGCGGCCGTGGCGACGATCGCGTCGAAGTCGTCGGGGGTACCGCCGCTGTCGTCGCTCTGCTTGAGGGTGAGCACCTGGCCGCCCGCGGTAACGGTGCCGAGCGCCGCGATGACGCAGATGCCGCCCCACCCCTGCATGTCGATGGCGGCCGGCTCCACGGCCGACGTCCCGTCCGCGACGGCGTTCGACAGCCGCCGAATTTCGCAGTTGTTCAGGATCGAGCGATCCATTTTTCTTGCCTCCGGCCCGGGGAGCCATCCCCCCGGGCCTGTCTCACGAAGTCGGGCCGGCGCGCTTTAGTCGCCGAACTTGACGAACTTGATCGCCTCCCAGTCAATGACGTCCCCACCCACCCGGCGGCGCGAATAGAACTCGACGAACGGCTTCGAGGAGTAGGGGTCGCGCAGGGTAGAGATGCCGACGCGGTCGACGATCTGGTAGCCGCGGCGGAAATTGCCGAATGCGATAGACAGGGAGTCCGCGGCAAGCGCGGGCATGTCCTCGGCCTCGGCGATCGGGTAGCCAAGGAGCGTCGCGGGCTGCGCGAGCTGGAGCGAGGGCTGCCAGAGGTAGACGCCGGTGGTGTCCTTGATCTTGCGCACCGCGCCGACAGTCAGGCGCGCCATCATCCACACCGCGCCGGGCCGGTAATCGGCCTTGAGTGCGTGGACCGCGTCCACCAGGCAGTCGGCGGGATTGCTGTTGGCGGCCTTGAACGCGCCGTCCGCGCCGGAGAGCACGTGCTCGAACGTCTTGTCCGCGCGTGTGGCGTCCGCGGTCGCCGCCGTGCTGTAGGTCGTGAAGCCGCGCGGCTTGCCGGCGCCGTTGCCCGTGACGAAGGCGGCCGCCTCCATGCGCCCGAACTTGTCGGCGATACGCCCTTCGAGATAGCCCTCGACGTCGTAGGCCGCATCCTCCAGGTGCTGTTGGGTGACCTTCGGCTTGGCGTACTGCTCGTGGACGGAGATTTCCCACCGCCCGCGCTCCGGCGTGTTGGTCTCGGGGCGCGACTGCGTCTCCCCGACCCACCCGGCGTCCATGTCCTCACGGTCGCGGAAGCCGACGAGCTTGTCGGTGGAGATGGTCTGTACCGCCGCGTACTGCCGGACCGGGGACGACTCCCAGATGCGCATCACGATCTGCCCCGACAGGTCGGGGTGGACGAAGTAGCCGCCGTCCGGGTCCGAGCCGTTCGAGAACGCCTTGAACTCACCGAACACCTGCTGCTGTAGGTCGGCCAGCCCCTTCTCCTCGCCGGTGCGCAGCCACTGCTCGTAGCCCTTGCCGTAGTCGCCGCGCACGTTCGGGGCGGTGCGGAAGTACGCCTTGATGGACTTGGCCGCATCCTTGCCGTACTGCGCCTTGACCTGCGCCAGGAAGTCCGCCGCGCCGGCGGCAGTGGACAGGCTGGGCCGGTTCAGCTTCGTGGCGAGCGCCTTCAGCTCGTCCTGCTGCTCGTCGATGGCCGTGTTGATCTTCGCCAGCTTCTCCTCGAACTCGCCAGCACTCCGGCCCTCTTCCAGAGCCTTGAGGCGCGCGTCGTTGGTCCGCTTGAACTCCTCGAAGGCGCTCTGCACGCCGTCGATCAGTTCCTTGACTTCTGCCATGGTTGCTGCTGCTCCTACGCTCTCAGGGTGGCGAGAAGGCTCTTGAGCCCTTCCGCCACGTCGTTGTCACTGTTTCCGCTGTCGCCGCTCTCAGCGTCGCGCAGGAGCGTACGGAACCCCTCGGAGGCGATCACCTTCGCCTCCCGCCGTGAGAACCCGCCTGCGTCACACAGGAAGCCCTCGAAATCCTTCATGTTCGCCGGCCGCGCCTCGGCCCGCCCCGACCGGTCGATCATCTGCAGCACGTTCTCGAGCTGCCCGCGGGCCGCCCGCGCCGACTCCGGCAGCGTCTCCGCCAGAATCGCGATCCGTCGGCGCAGGGCGCCCAGGCGAACCCCCTCGGCCGCGTCGGTGTCGTCCTTGACGCCGGTCACGTCGCTCAGGGTATTGGCCGGAAAGGTCACCACGGACACCTCCCAGAGATTGCACTCGGCGAGCGCCCGGATGGAGTACTTCCAGTCCTTGAGCGTGTCCCAGTGGATGCGGTCCGTCAGCCCCTGCGTCTTGCACCACTTGCGGAACGCCTCCACGGAGTCGAACCACTCGGCGCGGACGGTGTTGTAGCCGATGGACATCTTCCGCAGCACCCCGTCCCGCAGGAGCGTGAGCACGTCCTTGCCAAGCGTGGTCTCCGAGATGCGCCCCCGGAGGTACAGCCCCTCCTGCACCTCCTTGGCGTCGACGGGCTTGCCGAGCACCATGGAGGGGCGGTGCTGGTACAGCAGCACGCCCTCCGCCTGGAAGCGCTTGAGCGTGCCCTGGAACGCGCCGGGGAGGGTCACGTCCCCGTAGCTGTCGAGGTTGCCGAACGCATTACCGATGCCCTCGAACTCGTTCTCGGACAGGCCGGAATCCGGTGCGTCCGCCGCCGCGGCTTTCAGGTTGAACTCGAACTCCTTGCGCTCCATGCCTTACGCCTCCAGCGGCTTCAGCCGCCGCGCCGCTCCCCACCGTTCGTCGTGCACGAGATCCACCATTTCCGAAAGCCCCATGCCTTCCACCCACAGCCGCCAGCGCTCCGGCCCCAGGACATGGCGCTGCTGCTCCTCCGTCAGGCGCGAGAGGACCGCCTCCCCGCTCTCCACCTGCGGCCGCGTGTCCGGCAGGGTGTCATCCCCCAGCAGTTCCGCCCAGCTCTTCGTCCGCGGCACCATCGTGCACCGGCAGGAGGGGTGCGTCCCCATGCGCTCCCCCGTCCCGTGCTCGGACCCGTGCATCGCCCAGCAGATCGGGCAGGAGCGCAGGTCGAGCGCCGACAGCCACACCCACCCCGCCACCACGTCCGCGTTGGCCGCGTACGCCTCCCGGGACGCCTCGCGGGCCGCCCGCAGGGTCTCGGTGCGCGCGATGGTCAGCGCCCGGTTGCGCTGGATACCGGTCTGCGCGGCCAGGTCCCGGGCGATCTCGCGCGGGTTCTTCCCCAGGGCCACGCCACCCACCAGGGCCGCGCGGAACGCCTCCTGCGCCTTCGGGGCGATCTCGGCGATCAGGTCGGCGAGCGGGCTGCCGTCCCCCGCGAACCCCACGAGCGCCTCGATGGTCGAAACGGGCAGGTGGGCGCGGAAGGCGCCCCGCGCCTGATCCGCCCGCACCACCTGCCCCTCCGTCATCCCCTCAGGCAGCGGCCCGAGCGCCGCCCGGTACACCGCCCCCAGCCGCTCCCCCGTCGCCGCTTCGATCGCCGCGGCCTGCGCCTCCGCCACGGCTGCCGGCGCGCCGCCCTCCGCCAAGGCCGCATACGCCTCCCGCACCTGCTCGAGCAGTTCGCGGTAGCGCTGCGAGTCCATCAGCCAGCCCAGGTTGATCGTCTCGCCCCGCGCCACCGCCTCCTCCATGCGCTCGATCAGGGCGTCCTGCGCGGCCCGTATGGCCGCCTCCGCCGTCTTCAGCGCCGCGGCCATGGCGCGCACCGCGCCCGCCTCGGAGCGCCTCAGCCCCGCCCGGAACTTCTCCACGGCGCGGTACAGGTCGGCGTCCGCCTCCGGCCGCTCCTTGCGCCGCCCCCTACGGGTAAAAGGGGGCATCCCCGACTTCGCGCCGCCCCCTTCCGCCTGTGGGTCTGGGGCCGGCGCCGCGGGCAGCCCCAGCCACGTCTGCACCGGCAGCTTCAGGCCTGCGGCCACCTCTTCCGGGTCGTAGCCCGCGGCGATGAGCTTCGAGGCGGCGTCGGCCAGCTTGCCCATCGTCTCCGCCTCCTGGCGCCGATCGTCGGCGAAGGAGGGCAGCTTCGTCGTGTCGTAGGCCACGCGCAGGTTCGGCCGGTCCTCGAAGTCCGGGTGCAGAAGCTGGCGCGTCCACTCCCGGGCCAGGTCTTCCAGCAGCGGCACGATCGCGAAGTCGATGGTCGACTGAATCGCCTGCTCGTAGTTGCTGTAGGTGGCTGCCTTCAGGCCGGCGCCCAGGTGGGCGACGATCGGGGCAACGCCGTACACCGCGCAGATGCGCTCCTCCGGGGTGGCGCGCACCGCGGAGAGGTCCATCTGCTCCGGGTTGAACGCGAGCTGGTTCACGTCGATCGCGAACGGCGTCATGAGCGCCTCGCCGCGCCGGTCGCCGGTGGTCGCTTCGCGATACTGCTGCTTGAGCGCCCGCTTTTGCGCCTCGCCATCCGCGCCGACGCCGAAGGGGGAGACCAGGTCCTTCTCCTTCGGGGACAGGATCACAGGCGGCACGCCGCCGTTCCTCAGGATGGACGCGCTGTAGGTGCTGGCCTCGTTGTCGGCGGCGATCTCTTTGAGGCAGGCGTACAGGGGGGAGCGGCCGCGCCGCATGTCGCTGGGGTCGATGCCCCACCGGAAGTGCACGACGTCGCGGGGGGAGTACTCCTCGCGCGTCAGGCCCGGCTGGTAGCAGTACACCTCGGTCAGCGCGCCAGCCGGGCCTTCGGGGCTCACGAACTTGGCGGGAAGGTAGTGCAGCTCCTTGACGGGCGCCGTCTCGCGCATGCCCGCGCGGGTCTTCTGCACGTAGCCGTTGCCGCCGTTCCTGACGTTGTCGTAGCCTGCCAGGAGGTCCCGCAGGACCATCCCCTGCAGGGTGCCGAAGCTGTAGGACGGGTTCGGGTTTTCAAAGAGCGCGGCGAGCGGGTGATTCGGCACGGGCCGCTCGGTGCCGTCGGCGCGCACCTCCACGACCCGGGGGCGAGCAGCGCAGACGGCTTCGGTGATGAAGCGCAGGCAGGCGGACACCACACTGTTGAGCGTGGGGTCGCCTACCGCGGTCTCGAAGTCAAAGTTGGTGCCGGGGAGACGGCGCCCGAAGAGGCCGCCGAACCAACTGCCGGCCATCTGGCCGGTGGGCATCGGGGGGCGCGACGAAGCGGCGCCGGCGGCGGCCTTGAGCCACCCCGTCAGCCTCTCACGCAGCGCCCACCCCGATACGGCTGCCGCCATGCGGTCGTGATCTCCCCTTCTCCCGCCGAACCGAAGCTTAAAAACGAAAAGCGCCGCCCCGGATGCCCCCACTGCGGGAGGACTTCCAGGGCGGCGCTTCTAAATCGCCGTCACAATATGCGACTGTTAAGGGAAGTGTACAGGCAGGCTTGAGGCGCTGTCAAGAAAATGTGTAGAACCACGCAGTAGTGGGTACGCCTGCCTCCCCCGGGGTTTCTGACGGCCCTGCGCCTCAGAAACTCCAGGTCTGCGCGGCGCGGACGAGCCACCTTGCGGCCATTTGGGTGAAGGCGTCGACCCGGTCGTCATTGGCGCCGTTGGGGAAGGCATCGCACTCGGCGAGGAAGCCGAGCACCCAGGGCGCGTAGGCCGGGTGGGGCACGTAGACGTTACCGGCTTCCACCGAGGGCGCCGCGGCGTTGGCCCGCGCGATCTTGCCCCCCTGCGGCTCCACGGCGATGAGCCCGCCCACCTTGCTGCCGAGCGCCGAGATCACCGCCGGGCCGTTGGCTTTGTCCTCCACGAGCTTCGCCGAGACGTGCGGGTTGCGGTCGCTCAGCCGCACCACCGCGGTGCAGGTGGCGGCGAAGTCGGCGCGGTCGTGGAACTGGTCAGTCAGGAAGACGTCCGCCTCCCTGCGCGCCCACACCTGGCCCGCGACGAAGTCGGCGCTGCTGGTGTCTTTGAAGCTCATGTCCCAGGACTGCAGCCACTCCGAGGCCGTGGCCGGGTCGAAGGGAATAGAGGGGATTTCGAGGTCGCCGCCCCCCTCGCTCTGCGGCAGGCGCACCCGCACGGGCGGCGGGGCGGGCTTGTCATGCGGGTGCCAGTAGCGCCACCACTTGCGCTTCAGGATGGTGCCGCCGGCGGGGCTGGGCCGCTGCTGCATCTGCCCCGCATATCCCGCTTCCCCGAGGCGGGTGCGCTCCGCGGCCAGTACCGCGGACGGGAAGCGCTGGGGGAAGAGCAGCTCGCCCTCCTTCGTCCGGGGGTCGCGCCAGCCAATGGCGGTCTCCCCCTTCTGGCAGGACGGGCACTCGCAGGCGGGCGTCGGGTCGAACTCCATGGGCAGGCGCAAGTGCTCCCACCCACCCTGCTTCAGCACGTGCCCCGTCAGGTCCGCCTCGTGGAGCCGCTGCATGATCCCGACACGGAGCGAGCACCGAAGGTCATTGACACGGTTACCGATCGCGTTGTCCCAGCGGTCGATCACCTCCAGGCGCAGGGCGTCGCTATTGACTTCCTCGGCGTCGTGCGGGTCGTCCCAGACGATGGCGTCCGCCCGGTCTCCGGTGATCCGGCTGGAGAAGCCGAAGGCGGAGCGGTACCCGCCGGCAGAGTTGGCGAACTTGCCCTTGGCGTTGTCGTCGTCGCGCAGCTTCCACGCTGGTTCGAACCATGACTGGTACCAGGGGGAGATCACGACGTCGCGGCAATACACGGAGTCGCGCAGCGCCACGCGGGGATTGGAGGAGAGGAAGATCCACCGAAATGCGGGCCAGCGCGTCCACACCCAGGCGGGCCAGAGCACGGAGACGATGCGCGATTTCGCCGTGCCCGGCGGAACGTTCACCACCAGGTTCTGAATGGCCTGGAAGGCGTTCGGGTCCCGCTGCTTCGCTATCCACCCTTCGGTGGCGGCCTGGAGGTGCTCGGCGATCGCGTCGATGTGCCAGTTCCAGTCCAGGGCGGCTGTGGGTTCCTGCACGTGCCAGCCGTGGCGGATGAAGGCAGAGAGCGAGCGGCGGGAGAGTTCGGCGCGGACGGCCTCAAGACTGGGCAGGCGCATCCCCACCCTCGGCCGCCTTGGACAGCAGTGCCTCCACCTGGGCCAGTTCCGCCGCGGAGAGCTTGGAGAGGTCAATGCCCGAGACGTTCACGCCCCCGGTGTGGCGCACTTCGGCACGCTCCCGGAAGACCTCGGGGCGGCGCCCCTTCAGGAGGAAGATCAGCAGTGTGTCGGACTTCTTCCGGACGGTGGTGATCACGCCGTCCTGGTCCTTGCCCACGCGGCCGATGATCGGCTCTTCGACGCCCTCAGTGGCCCGCAGGCGTGCCTCCGCTTCCAGGAGGTCGGCAGCCTGCTCCATAGCGTCCTCCACGGCGGCGGCGTACTGAGGGTCTTCCTTCAGCCAGGCGTAATGGCTGGTGCGCCCGACCTTCGCGGCCCGGCACGCTTCGACGACAACACCGGTGCGCGCCAGTGCCGCCAGCATCGCCCGTTTTTTACGGTGTTCGGTCTTGTTCTCTTCGCTCATGATCTCCCGTCCTCTCAGCCTTCCCAGCCTTCTATCCGTCGTTCCTCACTTGGTATTTTCGGGTCCGTCCGGCTTGGTCTCTGCGGGGCCTGGAGAGCCGATTGGTCCGGACGACCCCGGCCAGACCTGCCAGGAGTGGCCGCAGCGGCCGCACTCGGCGCGCATGGTGGTGGCCTGCCAGTTGTCGATCTCGAGCGTCAGGCCGGTCGGGATGCCGGAGACGGTCATCCGGTTCCCGCAGGTGATAGCGGGCGGCGAGTAGTGCCCCCGCTTCTTGCAGTTTGGGCAGGTGATTCTCATGGCGCCTCCGAGCCCGCGGCGTGCATTTGGTTATCGGTTCCTTCCTTCGGCCAGGGCTCTATTCGGACGGTGCCGGTCCGGACCTCAACCGCAATGGCGCCGTAGCAGAGGCACCGGTGCGGCACGTCCCGGGCAAGCACGATCCGCCGGGCATCGTTTCGGCGGGCCAGCACGACGTACCCGGCTTCCTCGTCCGCGATCATGCAGTCGCGCTCTACCCGTTCCCCATTCAGGTAGACGCGGACGGGGTCGTGCTCCCCCATCTCGCCGATGTCGATCTTCACGCCCCACTCCCTTCCCCACTGCCCCGATGCATCGGGTCAGATTGTCCGCCATCATTCCACGTGGAATGATGCGCCAGACTCCCCCGAATCGACTCCAGGCCCCGGGCAGCACGCCGGGGAGCGCTCGGCAGGCTGGGCCGTATCTCCGGCGTCCCGCCCAGCAGCGTCAGCGCCTCCTGCTGGTGCCAGTCGGCCACCTGCGAGGGCAGAGAGCGGGCGAAGGCCAGCGGCAGCTCCTCGCAGTCCATGAGTCCGATGGCGTCCCAGCCGCCCAGATGGTCCACGACCCGGCAGGTCAGCGGGTGGCAGGAGATGGCGGCGGCGGCGGAGCGGTCCTTGCCCGGCATATAGCGCCGGATGATCTTGCGCGCCTCCTCGATCAGCACGCCCACCGGCGGGGTCGGCGCATGCAGGTCAATGGCGATCTGGCGCAGCTCCACCGGCGCCGGGCGCCACTTCAGGTTCAGCGCCGCGTGCTGGCAGGCACAGAGCGCCACCTGGTCATCCCACTCCCGCATGGACAGGGAGTAGACGGAGGCCACCGCCTCCGTCCATTCCTGGCTGGGCGAGAGCATCCCCGCCAGAAGATCCAAGCAGAGGTTCAGCGCTTCATCGGTCACGAACGTTCTCCATTTCCGTTCTGGGCACGGGAGGTCACGACCCCCATCTCGGCGAGTCGGGCGGTGACGCGGGCGTTGACGGCGGACGCCTTGCTACGCGGCGCAGGAGCCTCGGGCAGGGCGATCTCCTCGGGCGACGGGACGCCCTTCAGGCGGCGCAGGATGCTCGGCCGCAGGTAGGCCGCCTGGCTCCGGACGGGACCGGTGGCGGAGGCCAGAGCCTGGGAAAGCTCCGCCTGCCTCTCGGGGAACTGCTTGCGATAGGCCGCGAGCAGGGTCTCCGGCTCCCAGGTATCAGCCCCTTCCCACCCCGGAGGGAAAGAGCCCTCACCGCCGCCGCCGCCCTTGCGAAGCGCAGCTTCGCCCGCCTCTGCTGCCAACGGAACGGCAGTGCTTCGGTGTAACGCCGGGGGTTTGGGGGGCGGCGGCGGTACGGAACCGGATTCGGATACGGATACGGATTCGGCGGCGGTATCGGGCTTAGCAGGCCGCTTAGCACCGTGCTTAGCAGGTGCTTGAGCATCTGCTATACCAAGTGGCAAAGCAGGTGCCTGGGCGGGACCTTGGGCACCGGTGGTTTTGGAGGCCCGACGGGCGGCACGCGCCTGGCCTCCCCTGCGCCCGGCGTCGGCCTTGCGGGCGCGCTCCTCCTCGACATCCCGGCGGGACGGGTTGTACTCAAGGAAGTCGTGGATCAGGTAGCCGCCGGTGATCTTGTGCCACAAAGGGTTGTGGCTGCCGGTGGCCATGGGAAAGGAGCCGCACAGGTTGTGCACGGCCGCTTCTACGTCCTCTATTTCGGCTTCCGCCGCCAATCTGCGCAGGTAGCGTTCGGCGACGAACCCGTCTGTCAGGTTCTCGTTGCAGTGGCAGAGCGCCACGAGGTACAGGTCGCGTGCGTCCCTGCCCACGGTGACGATCTTGGGGTGTCGGAAGAACTCCTCCCCTATCTTAGTCCACACCGGCGACTTCTTTCCTGGCCCGGGGCTTCCCGCTCCCGCGGCCTAACATTGGCTTCTGCTGCTTTTCCAGCTCCTCTTTGCGCCAGATGCCCCAGGCGGCCAGCCCCACGGCGAGGGCGTCGGCTATCGCGTCCTGGTCGTCCAGGAGCGGCAGCCCGAACTCCCGGCGCGCCCATGCGACCACCGCGGGTTTGGTCTCCCCCTGCCGCAACCGCGTACCGCCCCAGACGGCTTTCGCGGTCATGGGCTGGATGCGGTAGCAGGGCAGGGTGCACAGGTCGTGGAGCGCCAGGTAGGCGCCCGTGGCTTTCGAAATGGCCTCGGAGGGCGCCCCGCCGCGGGCCGTGTGATACTCGTAGGCCGCCGCAGTAAGGGCCAAATGAGTCATGGTTTGCACCCACCGCTCAAGGGCGCGGGCGATCTGGTAGATGCGGGTGTTCTGCGCCGTGAGGGTGGACACGCCTACCCTCTCCCGGGCGGTGCCGACGAACTCGTTCCCCGTGATGAACCGGCACTTCTGCAGGTCGCCGGCGAGGATCACCGCCCCGGTCCGGTCGGTGGACGGGTCGAGGGCGAGCAGGGTAATGGAGGGGCTGTCAGGCATGGACAGCCTCCTCGCCCTGGCCGGCGTGAATAATTTCCGGCGCCTCCTGAATAGAATCGCCCTCCGCCTGAATAATGTCGAAGAGGGACGGCATGCCCGTCTCCGCCTCCGCCGCCTGGAGGTAGCGGACGGCATCCTGAAAGTAAGCGGTGTTTAGCTCGCTTCCGGCGCCCCGGCGGCCCTTGAGAACGGCGCGGTAGGGCACGGTACCGATGCCGGCGAACGGGTCGTACACGAGTTCCCCCGGCATGGAGTAGCGCTCGATCAGGCGGTCTACGATGTCGAACTGCAGGGGGCAGACGTGGAGTGCCAAGCCCTTCTGCGACTGCGTGCCGTTCAGGGTCCGCATCCGGTTGACGTCGTGCCAGACCTCCGGGTGGTGGCTCCCCGGCGCCAGCGACATGAAGGTGGACGGTAGCGCGCCCCTCGCCTCCAACTCCTCCCCGAGCTTCACGTGGAACTCGTAGTCGTACACGCCCTCCAGGCTGTAGCGCGTGTAGAGGCTCGCGAGCTGGTCCGGGCCGAGCCCCGCCAATTCCTCCGCCCGCAGCAGGCGGTCCCCCGACGAGCGCCAGAAGGCGTGCGCGTCCACCTGCCAGCGCGCCCGCGTGTAGGCGCTCTTGTCCTTCCGGACCGGGGTGTCCGCGTAGCCCTTGCTTCGGTCGGTCTGCGGCTTGCGAAACAGCAGAACGTACTCAGGCGACCCGACGCCCATCTTCGTGCCGTCCTTCGCGTTCTCGCTCCAGCCGAGCCGGTAGGTCTGGTTGTTCTCCCGAACCACGTCCGTGACAACGGTGATCATCCCGAGGTACTGGAAGCCGTGCTTGATGCCGTGGAAGATCGCCTCCGCGTGAAACGGCGAGACGGTCGGGACGCCCTCGCCCGTGATGTTGCCGAAGTTGATCCGGTCCTTGACGTGGCAGCAGTACAGCCGCCCCGGCTGCAGAATTCTTCGCAGCTCCGGCGTCAGGAAGTCCATCTGCTGCCAGAAGTGGGGGTTCCCTTCGGTGTGCCCGAAGTCGTTGTAGGACGGAGTGTATTCGTAGTGATTGGCGAAGGGTATGGAGGTGACGACCAGATCGACGCTCCCCTCCCCCTGCGACCGGGCTTCGAGCACCGCGTCGTTGTTGGCGAGCCGGAACCGCTTGCCCGAGACTTCCGTCCGCTCCACGCCGATGGTCCGGGCCAGCGCGCCCTCCACGGACAGCCGGTTGAGCCCGTGCTCCCTGATGATGGAGGTCATGGTCTGGGTCATTTCCTTGTGCCGCTGCCACTTGTCCAGCAGCGCCCGCAGGACGTCGCGCTCCGCCTCGGTGTGGATGACGTGGACCTCGCACGGGCGCGCCTGCTGGAACCGCTGGATGCGGTGGACTGCCTGCATGAAGTCGTTCGCCTTGTAGTCGATGCCGACGAAGATCGCCTTGTGGCAGTGCCGCTGGAAATTGCACCCGGACCCTGCGATCTCCGGCTTCGTGGAAAGGTACTTGAAGCGGCCTTCCGAGAACCCGACGATGCGCGCCTCGCGCTCCTCCAGGTCCTGCGTCCCCCACACGGAAACCGCCTCCGGCACGGCCGCCTGAATCGCGTGGCGCTCGGCCTCCAGGTGGTGCCAGAGCAGGTAGTGGGAATCAGGATCCTGCGCCAGAATCTCGGCGGCCTTCGCCACCCGCGCCGCGAGGCTGCTCCGCTTCTCCCCCGCCGCGTCGGGCAGGCCGAGGGAGGCGTCGCGGAACATCCGCGCCTGGCCGTTGCGCTCGGTCTTCGCGCTGGCGTGGTCGCTCTCCACCTCGTGGTAGTGAACCGTAAGCTCCGGCAGGTCGTAGCCCTCGTCACTGAATCCGAGGTCGGACGGCCTCTGCACGAATACGGCCCAGGAGTTGAGCCAGAGCCAGAACTCGCGCTCCTTGTGCGGGTAGAGCGTCAGGTCGTTGGCCTTCTCGCTGTTGCGCTGGAAGAAGCGGGTGAGCGCCTGGCCGCTGTCCATGATCCCGAGGAACGCCGCGTAGTGGATCAGTTCCTTGAAGCGGTTCGGCGAGGGCGTGGCGGTCGCCACGAACCGGTAGGCGAGGGCGTCGAACAGCGTCAGGAACGTCTGATACGTCAGGCTCCCGAACGAGCGCAGGACCGACGCCTCGTCGAGGCTGACCGCGCCGAACAGGTTCGGGTCCAGGCGGCCGTCGCGGACGCTCTCGTAGTTCGTGATGTAGAGCCCGCTCCCGCTCACGTCCTCCGAGCGGCGGACGAACGTGAGCGGGATCCCGAGCATCGCCGCGTCCCGGGCGAACTCCTGGCGGACGCCGAGCGGCGCGATGATAAGGGCGCGGCCCTTCCCGAGTTTTTTCAGGGTCAGGCGCAGTATCTCAAGCTGAATCACGGACTTCCCTAACCCGAACGCCGCGAAGATGGCACGGCGGCCGCCCCGGATGGCCCAGCGGACGATGGCGCGCTGGTGGGGCAGCAGGATCGGATTGACTTCCTCTTCCGCCACCTCGAAGCCCGCGTCCGGGGCCGTGGCCACCTTGGCCCGCAGGAAGTCGAGGTAGGCGTCCGAGGCGGCTTCCCGCTCCGCACCCGGGGTCTGCGCCTCCTCCCGGGCGGGCACCGGGCGGATGTTGTAGCCGTAGACGTTGACGCGGCGGCCGTCCCGGCGCTTGACGTCGAGCAGGTAGCCGCCATCGTTCGGGGTCGGGTTCGGGCCGTGGATGGTATGCACCTCGCCCGCCTTGATGTCCGCCCCGATATGGTAGATGTCGGTGAGGACCTGCACCCGGTCGCCCTTCTTGTAGGCGTGGTCGGCCGGGCCCCACTCGCCCCCGTAGGGCGGCGGGAAGGTGGCCAGGTACTCCGCGTCTTCGTCTTCGTCGCTCTGGTCCGGAGGTGCGGCAGGGGTAACGATTTCCGGCGCCGGGTCCGCACCGACCCGGCTGCGGGAGCGCCGCAGCCGGGCCAGGAGGCGGGCCTCCTCCGCCTCCACGTCTTCCGCTGCCATGGTTTCAGAGGTTGCAGGCACGGGCCATTTCCTCCCGCTTCAGGGACTCCACGATCTCCTCGGTGTCGATTCCCGACGCCTCCGCCCGCTGCATCAGGATCATCTCCAGGCGCTCTTCGGGGGAAATGTGATCGTCCGGGTACTTCTTGTTCCACTGGTCCGTCAGGGCGGCCAGCAGCGCCTGGCACAGCGGCGGCAGGTTCATCCCGGCAGGGGTCGCCTCCGGGGTGTCCACCGGCTGCCCCTGATCCGGCTTTTGCTGCTGCTGCTGCTTGCGGAGGAATCGCTCCGATACCAGCCAGGAGACGAAGCCGGCCAGGTCGGCGCCGGTGATGTAGCGGCGTCGTTCCTCCGGAATGGCCTCGTGCTTGACCTCGGGCGGCAGGGCGAAGAAGATGGGCGCGTCCCCGCGGTTCAGGGGGTGATCGGCGGGGTAGTACCAGTACGCCCACAGGCCCTCCCGGGCCGGGTTCCACCCGCCGAAGCCGAAGGCCCGGTCAACGGCCTCCAGAATGGCTTCGTGGGTTATTTCCGACCAGACGGGGAACCTCTCCACGAGGCCCTGCCAGATGCGGAACGGGTCCGCCTCCATGCGCAGGACCTTGGCGAGCGTCTCCTCGAAGGCTTTGCGGTCCTCCGGCTGCTGGAAGTAGTCGAGGCAGTCCACCATCCCCTCGCCGTCGGATGCCCCGGAGCGCGACGGCGAGTCTTCCGGGAAAGCCGCCGCGACCAGTTCGCCATAGGACTCCCCGGCCGGGGCAGGAGCCTCCTCCGTCGCCGGCGGGGCGGGAGCGGGTGCAGTCGGGGCCGGCGCGATCGGCCGGGTGATGGCGTCCGGTATGCCCGGAGCCGGCGGCGCAGCGGCAGCAGGGGCCTCCTCCGGCGCGGCAGCAGGGGCCTCCTCCGGCGCGGCCGCCGTGTCCTCACCCCCCCCCAGCAGGTTGAGGCTGGGCTGGGCCGCCTCGTCTTCCTGCCGACGCCATTCGCGCACCGCCGTTTCCAGGGCCGACAGTGCCCACTCCTCCTGCCGTGATTGGATCGCCAGCCGGGCGCACACCTCGGGGTCCTCCACCTGGCACAGGGCGTACCCGTGGGAGCGGGACAGGTCGCCCGACGCCACCATGTCCTGCACCGGGGCCGGCAGGGACAGGAGCCGGAGCGCCTTGGTAACGGTGGACTGCGCCACGCCGAGGCGCCCGGCCAGGCCCACGTGGGTGAGCCCGGGTTCCAGGGTGAGTATCTGCTGGTACCCCTGTGCCTCCTCGAGGGCGGTCAGGTCCTGCCGCTGCAGGTTCTCCATCAGCGCGATCTGCGCGACATCCGCGTCCGTCAAGTCCGTGCGGACGATGCACGGGATCTCCTTGAGTCCCGCCATGCGGGCGGCGCGCCACCGGCGCTCGCCAAGGACGATCTCCCAGCCCTCCAGGCCGCTCTCCTCCACGCTCCAGCGGACCGTGATCGGCTGCAGGACGCCCTTCTCTGCGATGGAAGCGGCGAGCTTCTCCACCGCCTCGGAGCCGAAGGTCTTGCGCGGGTTGAGCATGGTCGGCGCGATGGCGTTCACCGGCAGCAGGTGGTACCCGGCGGGGAGCGGGGAGGCGCCGGCGGTTTCCGTGGTCAGTTCAAGTTCAGCGGTTGCGTTCATGGGTGGGTGTGTTTCTCGCCTCTCAGATCAGCATCTTCGTCTGCTTCTCGCGCTGGGTGAGCGCCCGGTCCTCGATCACGTCGCCGGTGTCCTTCCGGGTGACGCGCACGAAGCCCAGATCCCAGTCCAGGACGCGCGTGCAGTCCACGTCCCGGTCCTCCTGCTCGCTCACGATGGCGCTGGTGAGGCGGTTGGCCTCCTCCTTGATCTTGCTCTCGCGCTCCTTGAAGCCGTCCATGGCGGCCTTCTTCTCCCGCAGGGTGGCTTCGAGCTGCTGGTTGAGGCGGGCGTTCTCCTTGCCGTAGCGGTGCACCTCGTCGTGGGTCAGCTTCACCGGCAGGCGCATGGTGATGGTGGTCGTCTCGCTCAGGGAATCGGGTATCCGGGGCATGGTCAGAATGTCCTTTCGCGTCGGGTTGGGGCTAAATGACCTGCATGGGCATGACGACGATCAGCCCCTCGTCGAGGCCGTCCTCGCCCGGGTCGTAGCCGGAGGGCACGAGGACGGCGGGGCGGATGCCGCTCTCCTGGAGATGGATGCGCACGCCGTCCCCCTCCAGCACCGACAGCGCCTGCTGCAGGTAGCCCCCGTTCATGGCGATGGCCTCCAGCGGCTCGCTGCCGGCCGGAAGGTCCAGGCCCAGCTCCACGCACTCCTCGCCGCGCCCCTCGGGCCCGTCGCACACCAGGCGCAGCGCCGGGCCGAAGACGCTCCCCGTCTCGTGCCGGAAGACGACGCGCCCTGCGCCGCGCGCGAGCATCACGCGGCGCAGGGCGTCGGTGAGCGCCGCCTTTTCCACGATCCACGCCGACTCGCAGGCCGCCGGAATGACCCGTTCGTAGTTCGGGAAGGCCCCCTCCATCGCCCGGGCCAGGAGGCGCGTGGAGCGGCCGCCCTCCCCCTCCGCCGCGAACCCCACGAGGCTGGCCCCCATGGTCACCCGCACGGGGCCCGTGCCGGCCTTCTCCGCCAGCGCCAGGGCCAGGCGCGCCGCCCGCTGCGGCAGGTTCGCCTCCCCGGTGCCCGTGGCAAACTCGGAAAGCGTCAGGCGGCGCCGGGTGAGGCGGTGCGTGTCGGTAGACGCCACGACCAGCGCGCTCGCCTCCGGGATCTGCAGGCGCACGCAGGTCAGGATCGGGCGGCTCTCGTCCTTCGCGACCGCGATGAGGGCGAAGCGCAGCAGGCGCACGAGCGTCTTGCCGGGGGCGGAGAAGGAGGCGCCGGCGTCCGGGTCCGGCGGCAGCGGGAACTCCTCCGCCGGGAACCCGGGCAGGGCGGCCTCCACCGTGCCGGCCTTGAGGAGCGTCTTGCAGTCCCCGTCCTCCTGGGTGAGGGTGACCGTGGCGGTCGCCGGGAGCGCCGCCGCCAGCGCCGCGAACCGGGCTGCGGGCAGGGTGACGTGCGCCTCCCCCGCCGCGGACTCGGCCGGGGCCGTGGCCTCGGACCAGACCTGCAGGTCCGTGCCGATGAGCGACACGCGGGTGTCCTTGACCTGCAGCAGCAGGTGGAACAGCACGGGGACGGTGGAGCGGGGCGCGACCGCGGCGGCGGCGGTCTGCGCGATGCGCGCCAGCTCCGGCTGGGAAATGGTGACCTTCAGCATGGCCTACAGCCCTCCCGCGATCGCGTTGGTCCGGGACGGCGCCGCCGGCGCGGCATCCTCGGCGAACGGATCTTCGAAGACGAGCATGGCGGCCTGTGCGTCCGTCAGCTCGTTCATCTTGGCCGCCGCCATGGCCCACTCTTCATTGGTAGGGAGGCGGTCCGGGGCATCGCCCGCCGGGTGCATCAGTGCGACGTAAGCGGTGCGGCGCTTGCCTTTGTCGGAGAGTTCCAGCCCCTTGGCACCGGCAGCGTCCACGAAGGCGGCGATCAGCCGCTGCCGATCGGAATCCCCGTTGTTGGGGGCGGGCGGGGCGGGCTGTGCCACCTCCCGCGTCTGGGCCGGCGGCGGGGCCGGCGCAGCCGACTGCCGCGGTGCGGTAACGACGGGACGCTGCTGCTGCTGGCGCGGCGCCTGGGGTTGACCCTGGGGCTGTCCCTCCTCCGGGTCGATCTCGTCCCACATCTCCTCGCGGGAGCAGAGGGAGACGTCGAAGGCGCGCCGGAGCGCTCGGCACTCGGCGACCTTCTCGGCCATCTCAGGGCCGTAGGAGGCGGCGAGGCGCCCGCTCTTGGGGTAGCGCCCCTGGTAGCGGATGGGCCGGGCCATGTCCTTGCGCCAGACGGTCGCGGTGGCGACGAAGTGCGTCTCTGTCGGCGGCTCCTGCTGCACCTCGATGCCGTCGAAGCGGCCGGAGGCGTGGGCCACGTGCAGCAGGCCGTCGCGGGTGACGTAGAGGGAGCCGCCCTCCTTGTCGCTGCCGCCGATCAGCAGCGCGTGCTTGAGCAGCGGGTCCAGGTTGTAGCGGCGGCAGGTCAGCACCAGCGCCTGCGTCTTGGGGCTGTTCGGGTTCAGGTTCAGCGCCCGCAGGATCTGCTCTTCCGTGACCGGCGCGGGGGGCGCGGCCAGGGCGGTGCCGGCGTCATTGGTTCGAACAAGTTCGTTGGCCATGGCGTTTTAGTGTCTCCCGAGGATTTTCCAGGCGAAGAAGAGGGCGACGAGAAGGACCAGCCCGATCAGGAGGGGCCGGGCGCGATCGGCGCAGTCGTCCATCCACGCCCGCCAGCGCTCGGACTCCTCGCCCGACAGCAGCGGGTTGCAGGCGCCTTCCGGGTACAGGTCCCCGTCCGGGTCCGTCTCCATGGCCACGGCGTCCCACGGGCGGATGGGCGGGAAGATGTCCAGGTCCGGGCGCGGGTCGTACTGGTCGTCCGGCGCGGGCAGGGCGGCATCAGGCAGCAGCAGCATGGCGGACCTCCTCGGAGCCGGTCTCGATCCCGTGGGCTTCGGCGAAGAACGTGGGCAGCTCGCCGCCCTCGATCATCGCGTCGTTCGGGTCCTTCATCACGACGCGGCTCGTGAGCAGCGACAGGAAGTCGTCGAGCTGGACGCGGCCGACCGGGACGGGCGCCTCGGCGCCGTGCGCGGCAAGCCAGTCGCGGCCGTTGGCGGAGAGCGTCAGCGTCTCCAGGTACACGCCGCCGGTGGGGATCGCGCCCCGGTCGAACACGTGGCGGGTTTCCCAGCCGTGGCCCTCGTCGATGAGGTAGAGCACGGCGCAGCGCTGGGCGATCGCCTCCGGGTCGTTGATGGCGGCGCTGCGCCCGGCGAACACCAGCCGCTGTAGCCGGTCATCCGAGGGGGGCGGGGAGGAAAGGACGGCGGGCGGAGTCGGGGGCAACCCCGCCCGCAGAGCCCCCCTTTCCCGCGAGGACGCGGCGCCCGCGCACCCGCGGCACATCCCGGTCTTCGCCTTCGGGCCGATCGGCTTGCCGCACCCGGAGCAGGACCGCGACGCGGCCGGCGTCTCCCCCGGCGTCCCCCCCGGCGCGGCGGGCGCCGTGCCGAAGCGCGTCCGGTCGCTGCAGGAGCGGCACAGGCCGGAGGTGCTGGCCTTGGAGATCGCCCCCCCACACTCGGAGCAGTTTGCCGGTTTCGCCACGGCCCCGCCGCCCGCGGCCTGGCGGCGCTTCTGCTCGGCGGGCCAGTGTTTCTGGCAGAACCCGCTCTTGTTCACCGAGGAGAGCGGGCCGCCGCAGGTCTGGCAGTTCGTGGGCGTCGGTGGCAGGGTAACGGGCGTACCGTCCGGCAGCAGCGCCCCCGCGGCGTTCACGCAGGGCATACACATGCCCGTCTTCGAGAACCGGGTGATCGGCTGTCCGCAGCCGGTGCAGCGGCGCCCGTCGGCGTGCTTCGGCGCGTCCATCTCACCGCCGGGTTCCGGCCGGGCCGGGCCAGGGGGAGGAACCGCGCCTGTACGGCTGGCCGGAACCGGGGCGGTTTCGTTGGGCGCCGGTACAGCGTCGGCCGTGCTACCAGCGTGAAACGGGAGGTCGGCGCCGTGAAACGGAATCGGCGGCGCCGCCGCGCCGCCCAGGGCGATCAGGGCCGGGTCCAGGCCGAACGCGGCGAGCTGGTCCTGCACGCGGCACACGCGCCCCTCGGCCTCGGTGAGCAACTGGCGGAGGCTCTCGGCCTCCTCCACCGCGTCGCCCAACTCGCCCAGCAGCCCGCGCAGGTGCGCGATCCCCTCGCGCAGCCGGTCGTTCGTGGTGGTCTCAGGCATCGTCGGCCTCGCCTTCCCCCGGAGCGGCGTCCGGCGGTATCAGCCCCTGGCGCTGCTTGTAGTTGCGCAGGCACACCGCCAGCGTTTCGGCGACCTCCTGCAGCCACCCGGAAAGCGCATCCGCCACCAGCTCAGCGTCGGTGGGGCGCGAGTTGTCGTTGCGCTGGAGGTAGTAGGGCGTCTTGGCGCCGTTGCCCAGGACCCGGTAGCCCCGGGGCAGCGAGCGCCCGACCAGGTCGTACACCTCGGCGGCGCGGAAGATCGCGGAGCGGATGCGCGCCCCGGTCAGGGGGTTGCCCGCCGCCGCCGCCTGCCGCTCAATCGTGAGCTGATCGATCACCGACAGGTCCTCCGCGGCGAGGCGCTGGAACGTCTGGCGGCGCTCCTCCCGGTCCTCCGGCGACAGGCGCCGCTCCCGCAGGAGGCGCAGTAGTTCGGACTCCATTTCAGGCATGGGGCACCTCGCTGCTTCCCGCGCCGACGAGGCGCAGAGGCGCCGCCGCCGCGGTCATGCCGTGGCGGGTCATCAGAGTGTCGAGGCGCTCCTGTTCCTTTTCCTTCTGCGCCCGGGTTCGGTAGAAGCGGCGCAGCTCCAGGTCCGTGGACTCCTCCGCGCGGCGCGTCAGCGTGACCACCAGCGCGGCCAGGTCGGAGATCGTCTCCGCGTTCGTGCGGCTCATCGGGAGTGTCCTTCCTGCTCGGCGTCGAGCCGGTCGTGGGCGGCGATGGTCGCCCGGTCCCCTTCCACCAGCGTGCGCAGCCACTCCTCGGCCATCGAGGCCTGCGCGGTGAGGCGCCCGCGCTCCGGGTACAGCGGCTCGTTGGCGCAGGCGTCCACCACGGGGGAGAGCGCATCGAGCGCCTTCTCGGCCAGCGCGATGCGCCGGGCGAGGCGCTGGCGGTCGGCGTCGCGCCCCTCGCGGGCCAGCCGGGCGAAGAAGTCGCGGTTGGCGGCGATGACCTGCGCGGCGGGCCGGTTGCCCCCCAGCGCCGCGGTGAGCGGCGCCAGGGGGTCGGCGGCGGGGGTGGCGGTGACGATCTCAGGCATCAGCGGCCCCCTTCCTGCAGGCACATTGCAATGGCAATTAGGGCGTTCGCGATGGCGTTCTTTTCGTCGCCCATCTGGCTCAGGGCGGTCTGGGCGTACGTGATGTAGTCCGCGGCCTGCGGCTTGTGGACCGGCTTGCGGGCACTGTGTGGCGTGTAGGGGTATCCCTTCACCTCGCCCGCGAGCACGGCGCCCAGGTCGGCGGCGCTGCGGAGCGGGCCACGCCACACCATCGGGTAAGAGCCGTCCTCCTCGTCCTTCTCCTGCCGACCCACGTACAGGTCGCCGTCGAACTCGGTGTCTTCGAACAGGAAGGGGATGACCTTGTCGCCGTCCGCGTCCACCAGGGCGGTGTCCACGCGGGCGCCGCACTTGATGGCGGCCTCTACCAGATCAGGGTGCCGGTCGTTCTTGCGGAAGGCGAGCGCCTCGGGCGGGTAGGCGGCGGTGTCGATGCCGACCCGGCTCAGAGCGTGGCGGGCGCGGCCGATGGCAACGGCGCGGCGCTCGTCGGACTGCTCCTGCTCCTCGGTCTTGCGCTCCTCGTGGGCCGCGAGAGCCTGGGCATACCAGGGGGTAACGTCGGTCGTGGTCGTCTCAGGCATCGAAGTCCCTCGCTTTCGTCGCCGTGGACGCCGCCGCGGCGGACGCCAGCCACTCCCGCCGCTCCTGGGCCAGGGACGCCAGCAGGTCCCGCTCCAGGGTCCGCAGGTGGTAGCAGTCACCGGACGCTGGGCAGCTGCAGGAGTACCGCCCGGCCACCGGGTCCCAGTCTAGCGTGTAGGTGTTCAGGCTGAGCGGCGACAGGGCGCGCAGGGTCGGCCATCCGCACACCCGGCCGCCCCAGCGCTCGAAGCAGATGAGGTCGCCGATCAGGTCCGCCTTCTCGGAGGCGCGCGGCTCGCGGTGGTGCAGCGTGCGGAACGCGGCCATGCGCTCCCGGGCGTCGGCCTGGACCGCCAGGCGCGCGGCCTCCATCGGCGTGAGGGGCCGTGCAGGCCGCGTGCTGGGATTTCGGGGCGTGGTCATGGTCGGTGTTGCGGCGCGCTCATCGCGGCCGGGGTATACTGAAGCGGTAATCACTGGTCTTCGGACCTCCGGGCCGCTCCTGCTGCGAACAGGAGCGGCCTTTGTTTTGCCCGGGCGATTCCGGGGACGCTTAATTGTACCAATCTGGAACAATGCCGGTCAAGAAAAAAGTTCCTAATTGGTACATTTCTTTTGCCGGCACGCCTCTTCGATTTCCTCGACCGGCCGCCTGTAGGCGTAGGCCAATGCCTTGATCAAGGGCAGGCGATCTGTACCTCTGGTTTCGATGTGGATCAGGCCAGTGTGCGATTTCGGCGCACCAGGTTCAACCTGCCGCATCCTGTCTAGGACTTCGCGCAGCTTCAAGCCCGACTCTTCCCGTATCTGCCGAAGTGTTACGCTCATGCACCTATTGTACCAGATTGGCACAGTTGCCGGCAGATATTTTGTACCGATTTGGCGGTGGTGGGATGTAACAATTTGGAACAGAATGTGTCATACCGGAACGGAGGTCACCATGCCTGTTTGCTTTGATGAGGTGGTCTACGTTCCGGCACTGTGGACCGTGAACGAAGCATTTGGCGACTACATGAGGCGCAAGAGACTTGAGCGTAATTTCACGCTTGAGCAGGTTGCGGATTTGTTGGAGACAAAGCACTCAACCATACAGCGCTATGAGTCTGGGGCACGCTACGTCAATTACGATGTGGCGCTGAGGTGGGCGGAGGCGCTGGGTATTCCGCGTGCGCAAGTCACCTCAGCGTGGATTGCCGCAAATGGTGGAGAGCAGCAAGACGAAAGCGAAATCACCTACGTCAGCGACCCGGACACGATGGAGCTGATCGACTCCTACGAGGGCATCACGGACCCGTCGCGGCGGGAGCTGGCCCGGCGCCTGGTGGAAGAAGTACGGCGGTCCGCCACCGAGGACAGCATCGGCGGCGGCAGCACGACCCGGAAGCGGGCGAAGAAAGACCCGGAAGAGTAACCGGGCAGTATGGTACAGGTCCGGGCAGGCAGGGATTGCCGCCACGGACCAGGGACAAACCCAGGTTTGTCCGGGCAGGGGAAAGGATGACCGATGGTTCTTCGTGGCGGCCCGAAGCCGTGCCCGCCACCACGATCGAGGAGTGCGCACGCCTTATTGCGGCACGTCTGGAGCGCTGCGCCCTGGAGCTGGGCGCCTCCGACCTTGCCTCCCCCGCCACCTGGCAGCAGGTGGCCGACCGCCTCGGCGTCCGGTACCACACCTGGTACTCGCCTGGCGGCGACCGCGGCGAGTGTGCCTGGCACCCGTTGTTCGGCTGCGCCATCGCCATCAACGAGGCGTACCCCCCGCGGGAGCAGGCCGCGGCCTACGTGCATGAGCTGGCCCACGCCGCCGTGTTCGAGTGGATACCGCCCCAGCTCACCGGCGCCGCGGACGTGTACCGCTACGACGACGACCCCGGCTGCGTCCGGCACCAGGTCGCTCGGCGCGTGGAGGAACTGGTGTTCCCATCGCCATAGGCGCGAGACTGTGACGGGGGTCACGGGCGACGGTTTAAAAGATGCCCATCATCGCCACGACAGCTGTAGACGAAAGACACTTCTTCGTTGATGAGGCGGGGGACGGCTCGCTCTACGACAAGCACGGCAAGTGCATTGTTGGTCAGCCCGGCTGTTCCCGATTCTTCATCATCGGCACGATTGAAGTGACGGAGCCGCAACGCCTGGCCCGGGAACTCGAAGACCTGCGGTCCGAACTGTTGAAAGACCCGTGGTTCAAGCGGGTTCCGACCATGCAGAAGGCGGACAAGAAGACCGCCCTGCTATTTCACGCGAAGGACGACCTGCCCGAAGTACGGCGCGAGGTGTTCGCTCTGCTGCGCACCCACGAGATCAAGTTCAGCGCCGCGGTGCGCAACAAAGTTCTGATCGAGAAGTCCGTCCAAATCCGAAACCAGAAAGAACCTGGCTACCGCTACCACCAGAACGAGCTGTACGATTGGACCGTTTCGCACACCTTTACGGGCTTGCTGGACAACAACCGCACGTACAATGTAGTTTTTGCCAGTAGGGGGAACTCCAGCCGCACAAAAGCACTG
Source organism: uncultured Armatimonadota bacterium (assembly GCA_937902745.1). Classification (GTDB taxonomy): domain Bacteria; phylum Armatimonadota; class Armatimonadia; order Armatimonadales; family Armatimonadaceae; genus CALEKU01. The sequence continues at coordinate 2,870 of CALEKU010000156.1, read as the reverse complement.
ACGGAAGCGCTGAAGCGTGTTCCCTGCCCCGTCAACGGACAGGTCGTCATTCAGCAGATTCCGCCCGTTCTGAACATCCAGGCTGTGCCCTCCAAGCAGAATACGCAGTTGCAGGCGGCGGACTACTTCTTGTGGGCGCTACAGCGCTTCTATGAGGTGCGGGAGGAACGATTCGTGGAGTTGATGTGGCCGCAGTTCCGGACCGTCAAGTATCTCCACCCCTCGGTGAAAGACCCCATCCAGTACGGGGCGACAAAACCGCTTACGCTGGAAGCGATCCAGGGGCTGTCAAACATGGCGCCGCCCCCTGCCCCCAGACGTTAAAAAGCCAAGGATATAGGAGCCTCCGGTTTCCCGGCGCTCACACGGCTTGGAGCCGAGTTTCGTCCCTGGCATTTGAAGTATACCCGGCTTCTGACGATTGAACCAGTTCAACGTATAATTATTTTACTGATGTGATAGCGATTCATGCTCGTACTTGATACAGTAAAAGTTTTTGTGTTTAGAAACTTCCCTTTCCACCGGCTGCGCCCGTGGTTATGAAAGAAGCGAAAGACCGAGACAGAGGGGGGCCGGCGCCCCTCGCGCTCGGCTACCTGCGCCAGTCGCGCACCGAGGCCGACGAGGTGGAGAGCGGCGCGTCCCTGTCCTCCGAGACGCAGCTCCGGAAGGTCGCCGCCTACTGCGAGATCCACGGCTACCGCCTGGACGAGGCGACGACGCGCGCCTGCACGGACCTGGACACCAGCGGCGGCGCCAAGGCCGCCCACCGCAAGAAGGGGACGCCCTCCTGGCAGCGCCGCCCGGGGCTCGCCCGCCTCTACGAACTGGCCCGGGAGCGCGCCTTCGCCCACCTCGTCGTCTACGACCTGTCGCGCCTCGGACGCGACGCCGCGGAGCTGCACCAGATCCGCCAGGCGTTCGCCGACGAGGGCATCGCCATCCACGCCGTCAGCGAGGGCGTTCGGAGCGACACCGACGTGGGCGAGCTGGTGTTCACGATGCTGTCCGGCGTCGCGCAGATGGAGCGCCGGAACATCTCGCGCCGGGTACGCGATGCGCGCCGCCAGCGGGCGGAGGCGGGCCTCCACCACGGCGGGAACCCGCCCGCGTGGCTGGACCGGGACACGAGCATCCCGCCGGAAGACCCGGCGCGCTGGTCCCTGAACCCGTTCGCCGCGACCGTGCGGCGCCTGGTCGCGCTGCGCCTGGCCGGCCTGCCCTACCACCGGATCGCGGCCACCCTGAACGCGGAGGGGCTGCGCACGCGCCGGGGGAAGCTGTGGTCGGGCAACGGCGTGTACCTCTACCTCGCGCCCGACCAGCGGCTCGTGATGCGCGGCTGCGCGGTGTACGGCCGGCGCCGCGCGCCCGGCGACCCGCTGCGCGTGGTGCGCGAGGGCGTCCTGCCGCCGCTGCTGACCCCGGAGGAGGCGGACGCCCTGGACGCGATCCAGGCGGCGCTGGGGGCCGGCCACGGGCAGCGCGGCCCCTACATGGGCGGGGAGGCGCCCGCGCCCCACCGCCTGCGCCAGTCCACGCGGGCGCTGTGCTCCGGCCTGATGGTCTGCGCCTTCTGCGGCCGGGCGATGGTGGTGCGCACCAGCGGCGAGGGCAAATCCGGCCTGCCGGAGCTCCGGCGCACGGCGTACAGCTACGTGTGCAAGGAGGCTACGGCGCTGGGCATCCCGCACGCCTCGTCCCGGCCACGCCTCGGTGGCGGCAACTCCATGGGGCTGGGGGCGCAGCGGGTGGACGGCGCCGTCCGCTTCGCCCTCGCCGCGCTGGCCGCGCGCCTGCCGCAGATGCCCCCGCCCCCAAAGCCCCCGAAGCCCCGGGCCGCCGCCGCCACCCGGACCGTGGAGGAGATCAACGCGGCGATCGACACGCTCCTGGACCTGCTGGCCGCGGGCCGGCTGCGCCAGGGCGACTACGACCGGCGGTACGCGGCGCTGGAGCGGGAGCGGGCGCAGATCGCCGCGCGCGAGGAGCAGCGCAGGGCCGGTGACGAACAGGCCCGCGGCCTGGTCCTGCTGCGCGACATTGCCGAAGACGGGGCGGAAGAGGCGGAGACGGCCACGCTGCGCGCGGCGCTGCGCCTGCTGGTGGCGCGCATCGAGGCGCCGGTGATGCTGACCGGGCGCCGGGGCTACCGGCAGAAGCTGCAGGAGATCAAGGCGGCGCGCCTCGTGTTCAAAAGACCCTTGCCGGACGGCACGGTCTCGATCCTCTCCGGGATGTACCACTACAACTACACGAGCGAGCGCTTCCTGCGCTTCGAGGGTCCGGCGGACGTCCTCCAGGTGGTAGAGGCGACGGATACCGCATAGGGCGCTGTATCGCTACACGCTGCGACGCGGCGATAGGGTGTATCACGCGGTGCGCGCGGCGGGCGGGTTCAAGCCGAACGCCCGGGAGGATGTGCTGAACCAGGCCGCGGAGGTGCGGGACCAGGACCAGATCATCATCCCCACGAAGGAGGCGGTGGCCAAGCAGGCGGGAGGCGGCGGGGCGGCCGTTTCTTCGCGGCGGGCGCCGCGCGCCGGGTCGGCAGCGCCGCTGACGCCCCTTCCCTCTTCGGGCCGACGATCCGGCAGCGGGAGCGGTGGCGGGACGGCGCCTGTCCCTATCGTCACGCTGGTTCGGGCGGAAAGCGGCTCGGAAGCGGGCGAGGAGAGCGCCGAGGGGCCCCGGGTGCTCGGCACGCCGCCGGTGGCGGTCGCCCCGACGGCGGGGGCGGGCGACGCGGGAGCGGCGGCAGAGTCTGGCGCGGGTGAGACGAGGGCGACTGAGGCGGGTGCGGCGCCGAAGCGCGGCAGCAGAGGCAGCGGCGGCGGGTCTGGCGGCGCCGCGGCGAAGTTCAAGAACCC
>CALEKU010000155.1 GCA_937902745.1 uncultured Armatimonadota bacterium | reverse complement strand
GCGGTCCCGGCGGTGGCGGTCCCGGCGGTGGCGGCGGACGGCCCGGCGGCGGTGGCCCGGGCGGCGGTGGCGGCGGGCGCGGCGGTTTCGACTTCAGCAAGATGCCCGATCCGAAGGAGTACAACCCGCTGAACCCGGCGACCCAGCCGGACGGCCCCATGAAGGAGCGCCAGGTCAAGCGCATGAACGACTTCGTGGCGATGCTGAAGAAGCGCGCCGGATAGTCGTCCCTTGCGGTAGAACGAGGTAACAGGCCGCCGCCGCAGCGCCGAGCGCCTGCGGTGGCGGCCTCCGTTACTTGGCATCCGCCGTACGGATGGCCGTAACCGCATTTGAGCCGCCGGCCGTCGTTGCAGTCCGCGCCGTTGAATGAATTCGCGGCTTAGGTTAAGAAGTCGGTTACCGCCGTGGACTAAAGTACCGGCTACCGTTAAGAAGTCGGCCTTCGCCGACTCCGTCGATCGAGATGCGGCTACGGGTAAGCCGTAGCCGCCCCCGCTGTCGTTAGCCCGCGGAGGCGGGCTTCTTAACCTAAGCCGCGAATTCATTCGACGGCTCCCAACCGACGGCAACCATCCGCTGGCTATCATCTGACTGCGGCGTCCGGCCTGTATCACCAACTGCCAACCGCCATGCGCCTTTTACTGGTAGAAGACGAACGTCCGCTCGGAAACCTGATCCGGCAGGGGCTGGAGCAGGCCGGGTACAAGGTCGAATGGGCCACCGATGGCGACCAGGGCGCCCTGCTCGCCACAGAGGGCGGGTTTGACCTCGTCATCCTCGACGTTATGCTGCCGGGGCGGGACGGGTGGAGTATCTGCCAGTCTCTCCGGGCGCGGCGCGACCCTGTGCCGATCCTGATGCTCACCGCGCGCGACGCCGTGGACGACCGCGTGAAGGGTCTGGAACTGGGCGCGGATGACTACCTGACCAAACCGTTCGACTTCAAGGAACTGCGGGCGCGGGTGCGGGCGCTCCTGCGCCGCGGGAACGTCAACCGGGCGCGGGTCATCCGCGTTGGTGACCTGGAGATCGACACCGTTTCGCGGCGCGTAAGCCGCGGCGGGTCCGAAATCAGCCTGACCGCGCGGGAGTATGCCCTGCTGGAAACGCTCGCTGCCAGCGAGGGGCGCATTCTGGATCGGGAGACCATACTGGCGCGGGCCTGGCCCGACCCGGACGGAAGCGGCTCCAACACCGTGGATGTGTATATCTGGATGCTGCGGAAGAAGATCGACGCCGACCGGTCCGTCAAGCTAATCCACACCGTCCACGGGCGCGGCTATGTTCTCCGCGATGACCACTCCAGCGGCGGGGGCGGCGGTAGCAGCGGCGGCAACAGTGGTAGAGCGGGCGCCGGCGGCGCCGAGGAGCAGGTCTCATGAGTTCTGCGGGCAGGTCACTCTCAGTACGAGCGCGCATCACCCTCTGGAATGTTGGAGTGATGGCGCTGGTGCTCGCCGTACTCGGGGTCACCCTCCGCTACACGGTCCATGCCTATCTCATAGCGAGCATCGACAGGGAGCTTACCGGTCGCTACGAGCGGCTGCGCGAAGCCTGGAAGCGTCGGACGCCGGACCGGGACGAGGCGTTCTGGCGTGGCCCGCGCGAGGGCAATGGCAATGGCCGCAACGGGCGTAGCAGCGCCCGCGAAGAGGGGCGCAGCGAGCGGGAGCGCCCGGTCGGCGACCCGCGGGACGCCACCCTGGCGCCGACACCGCCGTCTGCCGCGACCACCACTGCTTCCCCCACCTCGGGCGCGTCGCCGGGCGCCGCTTCCACGCCGCAGACTCCCTCGCCGCCGGCCCGATGGCGGGTCCTGGCACCGGATGGTGAGCCGTACTTCCAGCGGTTCGCGAACGACCCTGACCAGCACCTGCTGGACCCTGCGGGGCTGCGCGTCGCTGCCCGCGGGCAGGTGGTGGCCTACGAGATCGAACGCGAGGGTGAGCCCGTCCGCGTCCTCTCCGCGCCGCTCTTCGATGCCAGCGACCGGGTGATCGCGGTGGTCCAGTACCCGTTCGCGCTCGCCGACATCTACCGTGGCCTCGGTGCGGTCACCCTTATCCTGGTGGTGCTCATGCCCATCGCCCTGCTGGCGGCGGGACTGGGCGGCGCGTTCCTGACCGAGCGCGCCCTGCGACCAGTGCGCGAGGTGACCGACGCCGCGAGCCAGATTGAGGCGGAGAACCTGTCCGGACGCCTCCCGGTCCAGGGGGACGACGAGTTCGCAGCCCTTTCCCGCACCTTCAACGCGATGCTGGAGCGGTTGGAGGCGGCCTTCAACCGTCAGCGGCGCTTCACCGCGGACGCCTCCCACGAACTGCGTACGCCGCTCAGCGTCATCAAGGCGTCCACATCGCTTGCCCTGGACTCTCCGCGCAGCGGCGAAGAGTACCGCGCGATTCTGGAGACCATCGACCCGGCGGCTGACCGCATGGAGCGCATCGTGCGCGATCTGCTGTTCCTCGCCCGCTCCGATGGCCGGGAGATGCCGGTGGAGCGACAGCCCGTGCTGGTCCGGCATCTGCTGGAGGACGCCGTGCGAGAGGTCCGCCCCTTCGGGGACGGGCGGGGCGCCGCGATGGTCATCGAAGCGCCGGACCCCGACCTGGTCATGGAGGCCGATGCGCACCCACTCCACCGCCTGATCGTGAATCTGCTGGAAAATGCCGACCGCCACACGCCTGCCACGGGGCGGATCACCGTCTCTGCGCGGCCGGACGGCGACGCCGTGCTACTCTCGGTGGCGGACACTGGAGAGGGCATTCCCCCGGAGCACCTGCCGCACGTCTTCGAGCAGTTCTACCGGGTGGACCCGGCCCGCTCGCGTGCGGCGGGGGGCGCGGGCCTGGGGCTCGCCATCTGCAAGGCCATCGTTGCCGCGCACGGCGGCTCCATTGACATCGAGAGCCGTGTCGGCGAGGGAACCACCGTCACCGCCCGCATTCCCGGCCGCATCGCGGTGCCGCAAAAGGCCACGGCCTAAAGCAGCGCGACGGCAACCGCTGGCGCGACGGCAACTGCTGGCGCGACGGCAACTGCTGGCCCGAATCTCCTGCGGGCGGGTATACTGGGGAGATTCATCTGTGCCCTGTTCCGCACCGTTGGTACGGTCGCGGACCCGAGAAGGAATCGCCTCTCATGCCCCTGCCGCTGCGAACCCGCCGCTCCGCCTTCACGCTGATCGAACTGCTCGTCGTCATAGCGATAATAGCGATACTCGCCGCGATCCTCTTCCCCGTCTTCGCTCAGGCGCGCGAGAAGGCGCGGCAGACGGCCTGCCTGTCCAACCAGAAGCAGCTCGGGCTGGCATGGATGCAGTACGCGCAGGACTACGATGAGTCGCTGCCGCTCGTCTCCTTCGCGGACATGGGGGTGGCCGCGACCGAGGAGATATCCTGGACCCGCTCCCTCCAACCTTATATCAAGAACAAGGCTCTGCTGCGCTGCCCGAGTGACGACGGCCCGCGCTGGCAGGACGACGCGGTTCAGGCGGACCCGACGCGTTTTGTCTCCTCCTACGCCTACAATGCCTGGCTGAAGGCCGATGTGACGTACGGTACGCTGCCCTCGCTCCAGATGCCCGCCTCCGTCATCTGCCTGACGGAGAGTGCGGACGCCGCGCCCAAGGACCACTTTGCCCCCTACTTCTGGGCTTACGACGCCGACTTCGCGGCGGGGGCGGGCAGCCCGTGGTACGCCGGCGCCTACGCGGGAATGCACGCCGGGTCGTTCGACGACACCAAAAACGAGCCGACGAACATTGCCCTGCGCCGCCACAACGGCGGCTTCAACGCCCTGTACGCCGACGGCCACGCGAAGTGGTCGAAGTGGTCGCAGGTCTGGTGGCAGGACACCACGCTCACGCCCCCCGTGATCCACGGCAACTTCGACCCGCGCCAACGGTAGATGACGGTCCAGCCCGGAAAGCGCCTACCGTAAGAATCCCCTGTCGCGCTGGAGAAGCCGGCGGTACACTCTTAGGCATGGAACTCCTGCCCCTTCAGTACGAACCGATCCTGCTGCACGCACTCGCCGAAGACATCGGCGCGGGCGATGTGACCACGCAATTCACGGTCCCCCCGGAGGCGATGGCGCGCGGCGTGCTGCTGGCGAAGGCTCCCGGGGTCGTGGCCGGACTGTCGGTGGCCTGCCGAACATTCACCCTGGTAGAGCACCGCGCCGTCTGGGAGCCGCATGTGGCGGACGGCGAGCGCGTGTCCCCGGGAACGCCCCTGGCGACGGTCACCGGTCCGGCGCGCGGTCTGCTCACTGCGGAGCGGGTCGCCCTTAATATCCTCCAGCGTATGAGCGGCACCGCGACCATGACGGCGCGCTTCGTGGAGCGGGTCGAAGGGACGCGGGCGAAGATCGTGGATACCCGCAAGACTACCCCCGGCCTGCGCGTTCTGGAGAAGTACGCGGTTCGGGCGGGCGGCGGGCACAACCACCGCATCGGCCTGTCCGACATGATCCTCATCAAGGACAACCATCTGGTAGCAGGGGGCGGTGTTGCGGCGACTGTGGCACGGGCGCGCGAGGCCGCGGGCCATGCGCTCAAGGTCGAGGTGGAGTGTAAGACGCTGAGCGAGGTAGAGGAGGCCGTGGCCGCCCGGGCGGACATCCTGCTTCTGGACAACATGCCGCTCGAAATGCTGGCGGAGGCCGTCCGCCGCGTCGGCGGACGCGCCCTGACGGAGGCCTCGGGCGGGGTAAACCTGGATAGCGTCGCCGCCATCGCCCGAACCGGCGTGGATCTGATCTCCGTGGGCGCCCTCACCCACTCCGCCCCCGCCCTCGACATCTCCCTCGACTTCGAAATGTGACGCCGCCCCGCTACCCTATGCAGTTCGGTACGCGAATAGAGCGTTTCGAGGAGGTCGGCTCGACACAGGATGTGGCACGGGAGCGGGCGCTTGCGGGCGCGGCGCCGGGGACCGTCGTCGCAGCGGAGCGGATGACCGCGGGGCGCGGGCGGCAGGGGCGCGCGTGGCACTCGCCGCCCGGCGCGAACGTCTGCCTGACCGCGATCGGAGAGCCCGTTCCCGCCGCGGATGCGTGGCAGGTCGCGCTGGTGGGGGGTGTCGCCGCATGCCGCACCGTGCGGGAGACTGTGGGCGAGGACATCGGGGCGTTCGTGCGCTACCCGAATGACGTCCTGCTCGGGGGGCGGAAGGTGTGCGGGGTCCTGGTGGAGACGGTGGGAGCGCCCACGCCGCCGCGCGCAGTCCTCCCCTTAATCGGCATCGGGATCAATGTCCGGGCGCCCGAAGCGGCGCTGCCTTCGGAGGTGGCGGCCGTGGCTACCTCGCTGGAGGGGGAGACGGGCCGGCGGTTCGATGTCCGCGCGGTTGAGGCCGCGCTGCTGCGGCACCTGTCTGCGGAATGGGACCTCTGGCGGGCGTACGGATTCGGTGCGCTCGTGGCGCGGTGGAAGCCGCTGCTCGCGCCGGACGCTCGGCGCGCCTTCACCCTGGACGGTGCCGGTGCTCCGGTGGAGTGCCGCATTCTGGATCTGGACGCCGCCGGTATGCTCACGCTGGAGTTGCCCGACGGCGGCGGGAGGCGCATCCTCCCCGCCGCGCTCGCCCTCGCCGAGTGACACCCCGCCGGGACCGCAAAATAGGAACGCCCGCTGGCAGCGCTGCCGGCGGGCGTTCCGTGGGACTTTCGGGACCGTCAGGCAGGCAGGCTGTACCGCCGGCTCGTAGGGATGGTCACGGGCCGAAGGGCGTCTTTGCCCCGCAGGTCCGCGTCCTCCGAGCTACAGGGCCAGGACCAAGCGCTCTGGACGGTTGGATGCAGGGAAAGGCCCGCATCCAGAAGTTTGATGTTGCGCCAGACTTTGCCGCCGGTCGGCGCAGCGATGCGCAGGCACAGGCCGCGCTCGTCCGCCTCACGGCGCAGGGCGAGCAGCCATCGCAGGCCCTCGCTGTCGGCGTACTCCGCGTGCGTCGCGTCCACCAGGACAATGCGTGCGCCGTCCGCGGAGGCTTCGTCCGCGAGCCGCTCCGGGGGCGGCCCTCCCATAGGGCCGTCGCAGCGGAGGTAGAAGATTCTTCCCATCGAAAGTCCCACATTGGGCTGAGATTGGAGAGTCGGCATTCTGTCGTTCCTCTCTTCGCGACGCGTCGTTGCGCCGCTCCGAATAAATCCTGATAAAAAAAAGCCAGGCGTAATGACGGGCACAGAGCCGCCGGAGCCTGGTTTCTTCAGGCAAAGCGCACAGCGCCGCGAGGCGGCGTGGCGGTTTGCCCCCTGCTCCTTGACCTGGCCTACGAGGTTAGCTGACGGATTCGGCGAAGAAGCTCGCCTACGCATAGGTACCCGAGAAGGCACCGCGATACACCCCCCGCTCCGCGCATTCTTCGCACGAAGCGACTGGTTCCCCCGCTCCCGCTGCTGCGGGACTCGGCCCCTGTTTTTCGCGCCGGCAGCCTTCCGTACAAGAATGGCGCCGACACCTTTACTATATCACGAAACCGGCTTTGGATGGAACCCGCCCCTCAGTTTCCGCCCCAGGATACGCTTCCACTCGGCGGAGAGGGCGCTAAGCGCCCGTAGCGCGGCGCGCTCCTCCGGGTCCGCGGTGTCGGAGTACATCAGGGTGTTGGCGCGGAGCAGGGTCCACCCCGGGTGCGGCCGCTCGAACAGTGTCACGGCGTCTCCGGCGGCCACCGAGCCGGTTGTCAGGGCGCGCAGATAGAAGCCGGTGTGACCGTTCTCCTTCATCCACCGGGGCAGTTTCGGGCGCGCCCAGCGCTTCGAGAGATTGACGCACGGCTGGCGCGGCTGGCTCACCTGCACCGTTACGCCGTCCTCGCCGACGGCGAAAACGTCCCCGATGCAGACCCGGTCCTCGGTCATCCCCTCCAGCGTCAGGTTCTCGCCGAACGCCCCGAACGGCAGGTCGAGGCCCAGCCGCTCGCGCCAGTCGGGGTAGTGTTCGGCGGGGTACGCACAGAGGGCCTTGTCGGGTCCGCCGTGGTAGCGGCGATTCGCCTGCTCGTCGCCCTCCAGGTTCTCGCGGCCGAGCGCCACGCGCCCCGCAACCGGGGTTTTGCCGATGGCGCTCTCCCACTCGCGCCCGGTGGCGGTGACCAGCTTCTGCGGCCTTCCCACCTGCACGGAGACCACGCGCCCGGCAAGGCTCTGCGGGGCGACGCTCACGCGCCGGTCTCTGCCGCCGCCGCGGCCAGAACCGGGGCGAGGCGGCCGGCAATGGCTTCGAGCAGCGCCTCGTCTGAGGCGTCGAACGCCCCCACGGCATGCCCGTCGGCGTCGATCTGTCCGAGGATGGCGCCGCTCTTCGGATGCCGGATCAGTACCACGATCTCGGAGCGCGTTTCCACCGAGCAGGCGAGGTAGTTGTCGAGCGAGCGGACATCTGCGATGACCTGGTTCGCGTTCTCGGCGACCGCGGTACCGCACACGCCGCGCCCCACCGGGATGCGGGTGTGGTCCGTGGCCGCGCCGACGTAGGGACCGAGTTCCAGCATCGCACCGTTCAGCAGGTAGATGCCCACCCAGTTATAGTGAGGCAGACTGTCCGCGATTACCCGCATGGACGCCGCCATCGCCTCCCGGGCATCGACCGCCGCTTCCACCGCCCGGTCCACCGCTGTCAGTACCGCCCCCCGCTGCTCTTCCGTTATCATGCCGCCATTCTACCCCGTCACCCACGGACGCAGCGGGTCGCCGCCGGACTGGGGGCGGGTGTCAGCGGGCGCGGCGAAGCGCAGGAGGTAGCCGTTCAGGTCGCTCACCGTGTACTCACGCACGCCCCAGGGCTTCGGCTCCAGCGGCGAGACGACATTCGCCCCGCGGGCCTGGTGGAAGGCGTACAGAGCGTCGATGTCGTGGACGCTCAGCCAGTACGCTTGCCCGGCGGCGGACGCCGCGCGCTCCGGGTTCCACGTAAACTGGAACCTGGCGTGATCGCGGCCCGCGCCACCGTGCGTGGGTGGCTCTCCCCAGGTCCAGGTTTCCGAGAAGCCGAGCACATCGCGGTAGAAGGCCAGGGCCATCTCCACGTCCGGTACGGCGAGAATAGGCTGTAAGGCAGTGATGCGACCGGGCGACTCACTCATGGCGCTTTCTTACGATAGCACACCTTTTCGGCCGTGGTATAGTGGGGGCGACATCACCCACCGGGAGAAAAGCGCACTTGTCCGTATCGTTTTCTAATGCCATGGTACCCGCCCGGACCCTCGCCGACGCGCTTCCGCGGCGCGGTTCCGCGGTGGATGCCCTGCTGATTGTCCTCGGTTCTGTGTTCGTGGCGCTGGGCGCGCAGATCGCGATCCCCCTTCCCTTTACCGATGTCCCCATCACCGGGCAGTCGTTTGCGGTGCTGCTAACCGGCATGCTGCTCGGCAGCCGCCGGGGCGCGCTAGCCATGCTGCTCTACCTCCTGGAAGGCGCGGCGGGGCTGCCGGTGTTCGCGGGCGGCGCGGCGGGGGCGGCGCTCTTCGCCGGCAAGACGGCGGGGTATCTGCTGGCGTTCCCCCTGGCGGCGTTCGTTACAGGCGTACTGGCAGAGCGGGGCTGGGATCGGGAACCGCTGCGGGCGGCGGCGGGTATGTTTATCGGCAGTCTTGTGGTCCTGACGCTCGGGTCGCTGGTTCTGTCCCTGTTTGTGGGCGGGCTGGAGCGCGGCTTCCTGCTGGGGTTTGTCCCGTTCCTGCCGGGAGACGTCGTCAAGACGGCGTTCGCCGCGGCGGCTCTTCCGGGCGCGTGGCGGCTCATCGGCCGCCCGCGTGGGTAAAGCAGGACAAGCAGGGCGGAAGCCACCCGGTCGTTGTGCGGACCGCGGCGAAGTACAACACTTCCGTATACCCGGGCAGAATGTAGAACCATGTTCCAGCGCCTGCGCGAAGACATACAGACGGTGTTCCGAAAGGACCCGGCGGCCCGTAACCTCTGGGAGGTGCTCAGTTACCCGGGCCTGTGGGCTATCCTCTCGCACCGGATAGCGCACGGGCTATGGCGCTACGGCCTGAAGACGCTGGCGCGCTGGATGTCGAACGGCACCCGCTTCCTGACCGGCATCGAGATCCACCCGGGCGCGACCATCGGGCGGCGGTTCTTCATCGACCACGGCATGGGCGTCGTGATCGGCGAGACGGCGGAGATCGGGGACGACGTGCTGATGTACCACCAGGTCACGCTCGGCGGCAGCAGCCTGGAGAAGGTCAAACGCCACCCCACGGTGGGCAACAACGTCCTGATCGGCATGGGCGCCAAGATCATCGGCGCGATCACCATCGGCGACAACGCCCGGATCGGTGCAAACGCGGTGGTGACCCGCGATGTGCCCGCGAACGCCACCGTGGTGGGCATCCCCGGCAAGGTCGTGAAGAAGAACGGCGTGTACGTCGCGCCGGCGCACCCCGTCTCCCCGCCCGCCACCCCGGTGGTGATGGACCAGAACCTGAACGCGCTGGACCCACAGGGCGAGGTCATCCAGGCGCTCCTGCGCGAGATTCAGGACCTGAAGGCACGCCTGCACGTGCTGGAGGCCGGCCGCGACGGCGGAAACGGCTCCGCAGCAAACCGTGCCCCCGGCGAGTGGCACCCGGACGACATCGAAGCGGTCACCCGCTGACGCCCCGGGACCGCCCTTTCTTCCTGTCACCGAAACAATTCTCGCTCCGTAATCCTCTAAAGAAAACGGGGCCGGAGGGTTAGCACCCGAACGCGGTCACCCGATACAATACCGGTACCCTCGTGTTTCTCAGTGTCGGGAAGGTGGACAGGCACGTGCAGCAGCAGACAGAATCCCAGGTTTCTCCCCAGACTTCCTCCCCTGCCGGTGACGGCAGACGCCGCGGCAAACGAGGCCGCGTCGCCTTCGCCATCGCCTCCACCCTCGTACTGGGTGTCAGCGCCGTAGCGGCGGGAGTCGCCGTGGCGGCGGCAAACGCCAGCCGCGCTGCCGGGGCCAACCGGATTGCCATCGGCGTGCGCGTCGCGGGCATCGATGTTTCTGGCCTGACGCGCGAAGAGGCGGCCGAACGGGTGCGTGACTGGGCGCGCCAGCAGTACCAGCAGCCTGTCACCCTGATCGCCCCGCAGTCCGGCCGCACCTGGAACATCCCGCTCTACGAGGCCGGGGGCCGGTTTGAAACCAACGCTGCTGTGGAGAAGGCGTTCGCGATTGGCAAGGACGACGGCTTCTTCGAGCGGGTGTGGATGGCGAACCGCCCGCGCAACGTGGATGTCACCCCCGAGTTCCGCTTCAACACCGCGCCGCTCGACAAGTGCCTGGCGAAGATCGCGGCCGAGGTGCATGTCGCCCCAAAGAATGCCCGCGCGAAGATGGGTGAGGGCGGTGTCCTGGTCGTCACCCAGCCCGAGCGTAAGGGTGTAAAGCTCGACGTGGAGGCCACCAAGGCCGCCCTGCTCGCGGAAGGCGAGGAGGCCCTGCGCGACGGTCAGACCGCGAAGCTGGTCGTGACGGAAAAGATGCCGAAGGTGACTTCGGAGATGCTGGGCGAGGTCAGCACGCTCCTCGGCTCGTACTCCACCTCCTACGGGTCGTCGTCCGCCTCGCGCCGCCATAACATCGAGAAGGCGGCCGGCTTTATCGATGGCAAGCTGCTCGGCCCCGGCGAAGTCTTCTCCTACAACGAGGCGCTCGGGCCGCGTCTGCGCCGTCTCGGCTGGATGGACGCTCCCACCTACCAGGACGGGCAGGTGGTCCCGGGCCCCGGCGGCGGCATCTGCCAGGCGTCCACCACCCTGTACAACGCCGTGCTGCGGGCGAACCTGAAGATCGTGGAGCGGCGCAACCACTCCATGCCGGTGCACTACGTCCCGGCGGGTTGCGATGCGACCGTGGACTACGGCAACATCGACTTTCGGTTCGAGAACTCCACGAGCGGGCCGGTGTATGTCATGGCACGCGCCGCGGGCGGCAAGCTGACGTTCAACCTGTATGGCGTCCCGGAGGCCCTGCCTCCCGGCAAGGTGGACGTGGTCACAAGCGCCCGCCGCGCGACTCGCTCCGGGTTTGCGGTAACCACGTGGCGCGTCATTACGAACGCCGACGGCACCACTACCCGCGAGTTGCTGGGCACCAGTTCTTACCGCCCCCTGAACTCCGGCGCCCGCGCAGCCGCGCCGCGCCGCCCGGCAGCACCGCGGCGCGCCACGGCGGCCGCAGCGCCGGCGTCCGGTACGGCTACGCCCGCGGCTGCCCCGGCAGCCGCAGCGGCGGCAGCAGTGTCGCCGGTGTGAGATAGCCAGACTTTCGCCCCCCGAAGAGGGCGCGCCTCCTATGTGGCGTGCCCTCTTCTTTTGCGTCCCCCCCGCAACCCGGTACACCTTTCGCGGTTCTGATACGCGGAGATCAAGCCATGTACGGAATCGCGGACAACTCGTGGTCGCCCTGCCCGGACTGCCGGACACCGCTCGTAGAACTGGACGGCTATGACCGGGTCGTGGGCAACGACTCCGCCGTGTACGACGGTGACGACTACGCAAACGGGCCGTTCTTCTTCTTCAGCTACAGCCGCCTGTTTCTGATGTGGCTGATGTCCGCAATCGCCGGACTCTTCGGCGGCGCTCACATCACGCTGAAGGAGCAGAAGGTGAAGCGCCTCTGCCGCACCGTCCTGCCGCAGTACCCCAACAGCCTCATCTGCCCCCGCTGTCTCTTTGTGACCAAGCGCCGGTAGCCGCCGCACGCGCGTCGTGTGATATCTTTCCACTGGGAAGGATACGCATGGAGAAACTGACGACGGTCGGCGCGATGCGCTACAAGGTCCGCGAAGCACGGGCGGCAGGGAAGACGGTCGGGTTCGTCCCGACCATGGGGGCGCTGCACGAGGGGCACCTGAACCTCGTCCGCCGGGCGCGCGAGGAGTGCGGCTGCGTGGCCGTCTCCGTGTTCGTCAACCCGACGCAGTTCAACGACCCCAAAGACCTGGAGAAGTATCCCCGCGACCTGGAGCGCGACGCCGCGCTGTGCGAGGCGGCGGGCTGCGATCTGCTGTTCGCGCCGGATGCCGCCGAGATGTACCCCGAGGGCTACGCGGCGAAGGTTCTGGTGGAGGGCCCGCTCACCGAGGTGCTGGAGGGGCGCTACCGGCCCGGCCACTTCGCGGGCGTTACCACCGTGGTCAATAAGCTCTTCAATATCGTCCAGCCCGACTGTGCGTACTTCGGCGAAAAGGACTGGCAGCAGCTCAAGGTCGTGGAGAAGATGGTGCGCGACCTGAACATGGGCGTGACGGTAGTCCCCTGCCCCACCGTCCGCGAGCCGGACGGCCTGGCGATGTCCAGTCGAAACGTCCGCCTTTCGCCCGAAGCGCGCGAAAAGGCGCGCATCCTTCCCTACCTGCTCGACACGGCGCAGGACATGCTCGACTCCGCAGGCCCGGAGTCCCGCACCGACCAGGGGCCGGTGCTGCGCCAGTGGCTGGTGACGCTGCTGGAGTCCAATCAGCCCTCCATTCAGGTGGACTACATCGCCGTGGTAGACCCGGAGACCCTGATGCTGGTCGAGGAGATCACCGACCGCGCGCTGGTGGTCCTCGCGGTCCATGTGGACGGCGTCCGCCTGATCGACAACCGCCTGATCGTCCGGCGGCGCTCCTGATGCCCGCCTCCCCTGGCCTCGACGCGGCGCGCCTGCGGCGCGTCCTCGTGGTCAAGCTCAGTTCGCTGGGGGATGTGGTCCACTCGCTCCCCCTGCTCGATGCCCTGCGCGACGGACTCGGCCCCGATGCCCACATCGGCTGGGCGGTAGAGCGGCGTTTTGCCGACCTCGTTCGTGGGAACCCGAACGTTAGCGCGCTGTATGAACTGGATAAGAAGGGTTTCCGCGAAGTGCGCGACCTCGGGCGCCGTTTGCGCGGGGCGGGCTTCGACGCGGCGCTGGACGCGCAGGGGCTGCTGGTCTCCGGCGCGGTGGCGCGCCTTTCGGGTGCGCCGGTGCGCGTGGGCTGGGATGCTAACCGCGAGGGCAACCGCCTGTTTCTGACGCACCCGGTCGTGCCCTACAGCGGTCGCCGGCATGTGACCGCGCGCCTGCTCGGCTTCTGCGACGCCCTGGGCCTGCCGCGTACGCCGCCGCGCCCGCAGACGTACCTGGCGAACGCCGAAGCGACCGCCGCGGACGCGTTGCTGGCCGAGGTGCGCGGAGGGCCGATCATCGGCTGCATCGTTGGGGCGTCCACGGCGGACAAGGTGTGGCCCGCGGAGCGATGGGCGGAGGCCGCGCGCCTTCTGGCGGCGGATGGTCTGCGTGTCGCCCTCCTGGGAGCGAAGGGTGAGGCGGCTACCGCGGCGAATATCGTTCAGCAGGCAGGTCCTTCTGCCGGGGTGACCAACCTGGTGGGACGGACCGCCACGCCGCGGGTGCTGGCGTCCGTGCTGGCACGCTGTGCGGTGGTGGTCGGCGGCGACAGCGGCCCGACACACCTCGCGGTCGCCGTGGGCACGCCCGTAGTCGGCCTGTACGGTGTGACCGATCCGGAGCGCACCGGCCCCCAGTGGGGACCGGCGCCCGCTGTCGTGCTGGACTTCGCGGAGGCGGACGCGCCGCCGGCAGGGCGCCGCCCCCGGCACGCCACGCTGCCGGATGCCTTGGCACGCATCCCGGCGGCGGCGGTACGCGATGCCGTACGCTCGCTACTGGGGGCGCCCTCCCCGCAAGGCACAGGCGGGGACATTTGAAACGCCGGGGTGTCGGCATTGTCCCAAGTAGGGAATGACCCACCAGAGTCGATGAACCGAAACGTGGAACCGAGGCGCATACTGGCGGTCAACCTGAACTACCTGGGCGACGCACTCTTCACCACCCCCGCGCTCGGCGCGCTGCGGGAGCGGTATCCCGCTGCCACGCTTGACGTTCTCGCCGGTGCGCGTGCCGGCGCCGTACTCTCCGGCGACCCCGCCATCTCGCGCCTCCTGCTCCGCCCGCCACACGGCGGCCTGGGGCGTGCTGAGGCCCTGCTGCGCGCCCTCCGGGCCGGCGACTACGATGCGGTGGTCTTCTTCCAGAGCACACTGGCGAATGCGCTGCTGGCCTGGGCGGTGCGCGTCCCCGTGCGTGTTGGGTTCGTGCAGGAGGGCTGTGCGGCTTTCCTGACCCACCCCGTCCCCGCGCGACGGCCCGGGGAGCACGCGGTATCCGCATACCTGCGTCTGGCGGAGGCCCTGTCGGCGCGCGGGGAGTCCCGGCTGCGCCTGCACCTCGGCTCCGAGGACCGGGACTTCGCCGAGCACTTCCTGCGCGATCAGGAGTTGCCGCCTCCCGTGGTCGGCCTGGTGATCGGCGCGACCCGGCCGCAGAAGCGCTGGCCGGAGGCGTACTTCGCCCGGCTGGCGGAGCGTCTGTGGAGCGCGGCGGGCGTCTCCTGCGTCCTGCTTGGTGGTGCGGAGGAGGCGGAGGCAGCGGCCCGCATTCTGGAAGCCTCCCGCGCCCCGCTCGTTTCGGCGATCGGGCGGACATCGGAAAAGCAGTTGGCGGCCCTGATCGATCGGCTGGCCGTGGTGGTCTCGGGTGACTCCGGCCCGCTGCACATCGCTACCGCGGTCGGCACCCCGGTGGTGGGGCTGTTTGGCTCGACCGACCCGGAGGAGACTGGTCCCTGGCAGCCGGGGCAGGCGGTGGTCCTTTACGACAGGCTACCCTGCGCGCCGTGCCGGAAGCATCCCACCTGCGGCGGGCGGTTCGACTGCCTCCACGCCCTGACCCCGGAGCGCGTGTTTGAGGCCACGGTGCAGCTTCTCGGCGTTTCGCCGCGGCGCACCCCGCTGCCGGTTATCGCCACCGCGCCCGCCGCGGCGCCGCGGGAGGCGCCCCTATGAGCCGTCGCCGTCCCTCCGTCCCTAAGGCGCTGCCGGTCTCGGCTGCGGTGGGCTCCGTGGTCGTCATCACGAAGCACAACTTCATGGGCGATACCATTGTCGCTGTTCCGCTGCTGCGGGGCGTGCGCCGCGCCTTCCCGCAGGCGCAGGTCACCCTGCTGACAGGCGGTATGGCGGCGGTCGCGCTCCAGAACTGCCCTCATACCGACCGCATACTCACCTACTCCCCCAAGAAGGAGAAGGGCGTTTCGCCCTTCCTGCGCCTCCTGCGCGGGCTCAAGGGCGACACGGGACGGCGTCCCGACCTCTGCCTGGTGGCCGACCGCTCTCTCCGCTCCGGCGTGATCGCCTGGGCGACGGGCGCGGCGGCGCGTGCCGGTTTCGACACGGAGGGTCGCGGGTGGCTGCTCACCCATCCGGTTCCCTACGACCCACACAGCCGGCGGGAGATCGAAAGCTGCCTGGACATCCTCCGAGCGGTGGCCCCGGAGGCCGAGCGAGGGCCGTACGACCCGGCGCCCGAACTCTGGATCACGGACGCGGAGCGGGCGCGAGGCGCCGAGATTCTGCGCGAGCACGAGGCGACGGGTCCGGTCCTGCTCGGTATCCAGCCTGGCGCGTCGTATGACGGCAAGCAGTGGGCTACGGAGCGATTTGCGGCGGCGGCGGACCGGCTGGCGCGGGCGAGCGGAGGCGTGATCGTGCTCCTCGGGAGCGGCGAGCGGGAGGTTCAGATCGCGCGGACGATGCGCGCCGCGATGGCCGCCTCCACACCCGTGGTGGACCTGACCGGCCAGACCAAGCTGCGCGAGACCATGGGCGTGCTACCGCACCTGACGCTTTTCCTCGGAAACGACACCGGCGTCAGCCACCTGGCGGCGTCCCTCGGCGTCCCCACCGTTCAGCTTTTCGGGCCGACCTCCGCCCGGAAGTGGGGACACGTCGGCCCGAACAACCGGGTACTGGATGGCCCCGGCAATACCCTGGAAACGATCCCTGTGGAGGCGGTGGTGGACGCAGCCCTGGGCCTGCTTGGCCTCCACGCTGCCGCAGAGCGGATTGCGGGCGGTGAGGCCGTCGCCAGCGGCAGCAGCAGCGGGGGCGGGTACCGCCGGTGAGCCGTCGCGAAGCCCGCAACATCCGCCGCGTGTGCGTGGTCCGGTTCGGGGGGATGGGCGACATCCTGCTGGCCACTCCCGCCCTGCGCGCCCTCGCCGAGCATTTCGGGACGAACGAGATCGACTACATCGTCGGCAAGGGCATGCGGGACGCGGTGACGGGCATCCCCTACCTGCGCCGGGTCCTTACCTTCAACAAGGACGGCGACGACGCCCGCCTACCGAACTTCCGCCGGTTCCTGGCTGAACTGCGCGCCCAGCGGTACGACCTGTTCCTGAACTTCCATCCCAGCCTGAAGACTATCGCCATGGCCGTGGCGTCCGGCGCGCCGCAGGTCATCACGTTCCGCAAGGACCGCCGCCGACAGCCAGACACGGGCCGGGTCCGCCACGCCATCGACGACTTCAGCAAGGAGCTCAAGCCGCTCGGAATCGCCTCCGTGCCGGACCGGCGGATGGACTTCGTAGTCCCCGCGGAGGCGCGGGAGTCGCTGCGTGCCAAGCTCGCCGCAGAGGGCGTGAAAGACACCGACCCGCTGCTAGTGGCGAACCCGGCCGCCACGCGCGACATTAACCGCTGGCCGCCCGACCGCTTCACTGCGCTCCTGAACCGCCTGGGAACGGAGATGCCCTCCCTCCGGCTCGCGCTCTCCGGCGGCCCGGGGGATGTGGAACTGGCGGCGGGTATCGCAGCGGGGGTCCGTCCGGAGGCGCGACTGCTCAACCTGGCCAGCAAGGTCAGCGTCAAGGAGCTCGGCGCGCTGCTCGCCCGCGCGGACTGCGTGGTCACGGCCGACACCGGCCCGCTGCACATCGCCTCGGCGGTGGGAGCGCCCATTGTGTGCCTGTCCGGAGCAGCGGACCCGGACCGCACCGGCCCGACCTCGCCCCGGGACCTGGTAGTCATCAATCGCGACCTGCCGTGCATCGCCTGTCAGGGCCGCACCTGCGCCCGTGGCGACATCGCCTGCATGACCCAGATGCCGGTGGACTGGGTGTTCGAGGCGGTGCGCCGGAGGCTGAAAGAAAAATGAAGAACCTACAAACCCTGGGATTACGGGGAGCCCTCATCCCCATCCCGGTTTCCGGAGAACCCTCACCCCCGGGTACCCTCCGGGTGCCTCTCCCGCGGACGGTAGAGGGGTGCC
>CALEKU010000154.1 GCA_937902745.1 uncultured Armatimonadota bacterium | reverse complement strand
GATGAAGAACCCGGCGATGCGAATGCCGTCCGGGCGCTCCAGCACGTTGACCACGGTGGTGTAGGCGAAGACCAGCGCGATCAGCCCGAACAGGAAGGAGCGGACCTTTTCTCTGCCGCTCACCGCCGACAGCGTCACGGCGACTGCGGCGGACGTCATCAGCACCAGAACCCCGGTGGCGTACGCGCCGCCCTGCGCGTCCACGTCCGCCTCGAAGATGACGGTCACCGCGAAGGCGATGGCGGTAAAGACCAGGACCAGGGGGCGCACCGCGCGCGTCCAGTCCGGCGCCATGCCGTAGCGCGGCAGGTAGCGGGGGACGATGTTGAGCAGGCCGGCCATCGCCGACGCGCCCGCGAACCAGAGGATCAGAACTGTGGACAGGTCGTAGACGGTGCCGAAGACCGGCCCCAGGTAGCGGTGTGCCAGGTACGCCAGGGCGCGCCCGCTGGCCGCGCCCGCCCGTGCCTCTTCGCCCCGATCTTCGCCCGCCGCGGTCGTCAGCGCGTCGAGTTGGCCGATCGCCTGAGCGGCGGTGACATCGTCCTCGCTGATGGTGCGGCCGGCGGGGAAGAGGACCACGCCGCTGTCGCCGATCACCACCGCCTCCTGGGTGGCCTTCCCGACCAGCCGCTCCTTCAACTGCTCCGGGGTGGCGACGTGCGTTGCGGGCCGGAACTCGTGGGCCGGAATGAGCAGAGTGGTCACCACGCTGCTGGTGAGCAGGAAGACGCTCATGATGATGGCCGCCGAGAGCAGCACCTTGCGCGCGTTGCGGATGCGCCCCGCGGGCCGGGCGTCGGTGTCCCCCGGGTCGCCCTTCACAAGCGGCATGATCGCGACCCCCGTCTCGAAGCCGGAGAGGCCGAGCGCGAGGCGCGGAAACAGCAGCAGGGCGACCCCGATCATCACGAAGGGGTTGGAGCCGTGGCGCGCCACGAGCGCGTTTTGCCAGTCAGGAACCGTCTGCGGGTGCGTGACGACCTCGAAGAGGCCGCGCCCGATCACCACGGCGTTGAGCGCCAGGTACGCGGCCACCAGGAGCACGGCGATTCCCACCGCCTCTTTGAACCCCTTCAGGAAGATGGCTGCCAGCGCCGCGATCAGCAGGACGGTGAGGCCGACCTTGTGGTCGTGCAGGAAGTGCGGCGCGAGCGGGTTCTCCACGATGTGCGCGGTGGCGTCCGCCGCCGAGAGCGTGATCGTGATGATGAAGTCGGTGGCCACGAACCCGAGCAGGCAGAGCACGAACAGCTTGCCGCGCCACCCGGCCAGCAGGCGCTCCAGCATGGCGATGGAGCCTTCGCCGTGCGGGCTTTCGGAGGCGACCCGGCTGTAGATCGGGAGCGCGCCGAAAAGGGTGAGCAGCACCAGGATCAGGGTCGCCAGGGGCGACAGGGCACCCGCCGCCAGCGCCGCTATCCCGGGCTGGTAGCCCAGCGTCGAAAAGTAATCCACGCCCGTGAGGCACATGACGCGCCACCAGGAGTGGGTCGGGTGTTTCCCCTCGGGTTCGTGCGGCCCCTCCGCCTCCTGCACGTGCCCCTGCAGGAGCCAGCGCTTGAGCGGGCTGATCGGGCGCCCCGCCGCGGCGGCGCCCTTTGGGGCGGCGACCGTATTGGCCATCGACGATATCCTCTCTAAACGGCTCCGCGCCGGACATGCCGCGCGGTAGCCATCAGACCCCGATGATTATACGGCAGTTACCGCCCGCGTCCATGGTTCTCCGGTTCCGGGCGACAAAACGGCGAGCGCTACTCGGCCGGCGGAGTGGGCGACACCGGACGGGGGGGGCGCACCATCGTCGCCATCAGGTGCTCCAGCACGGCGGCGGGGTCTGCGCAGCAGCCGGTGTGGACGGGCGAGGTCTGGATCACGGCGCTCCGGCGCGCGATCAGCCAGTGGAACCGCTCGCGCTGGGTGAACTGCCCGATGGGTCCCGCCGCACTCCCCCCCGCGCATATCACGGGGATGGTAGCCAGGTGCCTCCGCAGGACGTCCAGGTCCAGGGTCGGGTCGAGCGCGAGCACCCGCGCCGGGTCCAGTTCGATGCGCGCCTCCAGGAAGCGCCGGGGCGGGCACGAGACGATGGCGCCGACGTTCACGAACTCCTCGCGCTCGACCCGCGGCACCACGCGGATGATCGCGTAGTCATACAGCCAGAGCTGATCGGGCACGGATGGCCGCCTCCACGAAGCCGCGCGGCGGCTCCAGTCGCTGTAAAAGGTAGGCAATGTACGCTGCACGGCGCGCGGCGCCGCTCTCGAAGGACGACGGGTCGCTCTCCAGCCAGTCGTCGGGTATCGCGGCCACGATGTTCTCGATCAGGCCGGGGGTCGCCAGCCATGCGGCCATCTTCGCATCCGCCTCCGGCAGGGCATCGGCGAAGGGGAGCAGTACGTGGTTCTTGATGAGGGCGAACGGGTCCCGGCTGCGGCCCGGGTAGTCGTCCCCGGCGTGATGGAAGTACAGGGCGGCCCCGTGGTCGATGAGCCAGAGCTTCCGGTGCCACATCAGCAGGTTCGTGTTGCGCGCCGTCCGGTCCACGTTGCTGACGTAGGCGTCGAACCAGACCACCGCGGAGGCGAGTTCCCCCGCCGGATGGTCCGCGACCGGGTCGAACGCGACGGAGCCGGGCAGGTAGTCGAGGGCGAGGTTCAGACCCGCGCTCGCCCGGATCAGGTGCTGTATCTCCGGGTCGGGCTCGGTCCGGGCCATGTCGGGGTCGAGTTCGACCAGCACGATCTCGGGCACGGGCAGGCCGGCGGCGCGGGCGATCTCCCCCGCTACCAGCTCCGCGATCAGCGCCTTGAGGCCCTGGCCCGCGCCGCGGAACTTGAGGACGTAGGTCCCCTGGTCGTCCGCCTCGATCACCGCAGGCATCGACCCGCCCTCGCGTAGGGGCGTGACGTACCGGGTGGCCTTCACCGTTCTCAAGCGCATTGCATTGATTCTATCGCGCGGGGCCGAGCGGCGCGGCAAACCGCCCCCCGTATAATGGATTCGGGAGAACCGCCGTGCCGACCGACGAAACGACCCTCAGGAACCCGAAACCAGAACCACCTGTACGAACTCATGGCCCTGAAGAAGCTGATGGAGGAGCGTGAAGGGTAGCGGTCGAGGAAGGCGTGTATGCTACCGGCGACACCCTCTTCTGGGCGCACGAGCGGCGCGGCGAGTACGTCGGAGGTCGTCCGCTGCCTCGAAGCCGCACAGCGCACGATTAGGTGGGGGCCCTCTGTCGCGCGCGTCTACAACTTCCCCGGAGACATTGACCGCACGCTTCCCGTCGGTAGCCGGACGAACCAGGATCAGCACAGAAAAGGTCCGGGGCCTATCATCGTCGTGCCGCCCCCTTCTTGATCTCAGCCGCATCACCCGGCGGCAGCAGACCCGCGGCCTCGGAGGATTCCAGGGCGAGGCACGCCCAGTCCATCGTGTCCCGCCCCTTCGCGCGAGCGGCGAGGAGGCGGTCCTGCACGATGCCCGCGAGCGGCAATGGTGTCTGGCTCTGCCAGGCGAGGTCGCGCGCCAGTGTCGCGTCCTTCAGGCCAAGCGGCACGGTGAACCCGGCGGGTTCGTAGGCGTGCGCCGCGACGAGTTTGCCGTAGTTCTGGTGGATGGCGCACGCGAAGATGGTCTGGGTCAGGAAGTCGTGGAAGGCCTGACGGTCCACGCCGTTCTTCTCAGCAAGCGTGTAGCCCTCTGCCATCGCCTCGATCGCCGCACCGATCAGGAAGTTGCCGCAGACCTTGACCACGTGCGCCGCCGCGGGGTCATCCCCGAAGTCGAACACGCCGTTGCCCAGCGCCTCCAGCACCGGCCGCACCCGCTCCCGCACCGCGGCATCGCCGCCGGACACCAGCACACGCAACCCCTTCGCCGCAGCGGCGTCCGGCCGCCCGAAGACCGGCGCGCCCAGGTACACCGTGTCGTGCAGGTCATGGAGTTGGGCGAGCCGCTTCGCCGTCGCCGGGCTGATCGTGCTCATCGAAAGGTGCAGGCCACCCGGCTCCAGGGCGTCCAGCAGTCCCTCTTCCCCGAGCGTCACCGCCTCGACCGCCGCGTCGTCCGCAAGGATGGTGAGGACGATTCCGGCGCCCTCCGCGACCTCCGCCGGTGACTCGCAGACCGTCGCTCCCTGCTCCGCCAGAGGCGCGGCCTTGTGCGCCGTTCGGTTGTAAACGCGCAGGGGAAAGCCTGCCGCCAGAAGGTTGGTCGCCATGGGCAGCCCCATTGCGCCTACCCCGATGAACCCGAGCGTTTCTTTGCCGCTACCCCTGCTGCTCATACGCCCCGCTACTCCGCCTTCCGTATGTCTTTCAGCATCAGTTCCAGGCGCACGCGCCCGTTCCACTCGCTGATCTTCGGCGTGAACGCCACATCCACGTCATCGCCCATCTTCAGCCGGTCCGCCCAGTCACCGTTACGGAACCAGACCGCGCGGAGGCCCTGCGTCGCCCCCGGCAGACGCACAGTCATGCCCAGCGTCGAGCCCTCGCGGCCCATTCGGCGGCACTCCAGCACCGTTGCGCCGCGCGCGGCCAGCACCGGCTCCTCGTTCTCCCGCCCGAACGGGGCGAGGCGCTCCATCGCCTCGACCAGCGGGAACGTCAGCGCGTCCCGCGCCGTCAACTCGGCGTCGATCTCCAGCGACGGCGGCTCGCCGTCCACAGCCACCGCCCCCAGCGCCAGTTCGTGCATCCGGTCGCGGAAGGCATTCAGGTTTTCGGCCCGGAGCGTTACGCCCGCCGAGAGCGAGTGCCCGCCGTAGCGCTCCAGCAGATCGTGGCAGCCATGCAGGGCGTCCAGCAACTTGAACTGCCCGTCGGAGCGAGCGGAGCCGTGGTACAGATCATGGTCGGCGTCGTAGGCGAGCAGGATCGCCGGGCGCCGCCGCTGCTCCGCGACTCGCGCGGCGGCGATTCCGATCACGCCCTTGCCCCAACGTTCGCGGGCAAGCACCAGCACACGCCGGTCCAGATTCTCCGGCAGCAGCGCCTCCACCAGCGCCTCAGTGGTCACGCGGGCGGTCTCGTCGCGACTGCGCTCGGCCAGTTCCCCAAGCTGGAACGCAAGCCGCTCGGCTTCGGCGGCGTCGCGCGTGGTCAGCAGGCGGTACGCGATGTCCGCGTCCTCCATCCGGCCCGCGGCATTCAGGCGCGGCCCGAGCTTCCACGAGATGCTCTCCGCATCCAGCGTCCGGTTCCACAGGTCCATGCTGACCAGCAGCGCCTTCAGGCCAGTCTTCTTCCCCTGCGCCAGCGCCCGCAGCCCGTGGGTCACCAGGATGCGGTTCTCGCCGACCAGGGGGGTGACGTCCGCCACGGTGCCGACTGCCACCAGGTCGACGAAGTTGTGGCGGAAGGCGGTGCGGTGCTGCGGCATAAGGCGCGCGGTCAGAGCGTCCAGCACCTTGAAGGCGACGCCCGCGCCGCAGAGCGCCTGGAACGGTGCCCGGCTCCCTTCGCGGTAGGGGTCTACCACGGCCACGGCCTCGGGGAGGGTTTCGTCCGGCCGGTGGTGGTCGGTCACGATCACGTCCAGCCCCAGCTTCCGGGCGTGCGCGACCGGTTCGACCGCGCAGACGCCGCAGTCGGCGGTCAGGATGAGCTTTGCGCCCGCCTCCTTCGCCCGCTCGACGCCCGCCACCTGGAGGTCATAACCGTCGCTGCGCCGCGGCACGAACCCGACCACGTCCGCCCCGAGCGCCGCCAGGGCGCGCAGGCACAGCGCAGCACTGGTCACGCCGTCGGCGTCGTAGTCGCCGTGGACGAAGATCTTCTCGCCCTTCTCCAGCGCGAACGCCAGTCGGTCCACGGCGGCCTCGGCGTCGGGCAGGAGCAGGGGGTCGTGCAGGTCTTCGAGACGGGGCTCCAGAAAGGCACGGGCCTGGTCGAGGGTGGACACGCCGCGCCGCATCAGCAGTTTCCCCACCAGCGGCGGCAGGTTGAGCTGCCCCGCCAGCTCGCGGGCGGCGTCCTCGTCGGTCTCGGCGATCTTCCAGAGCAGGGGAGCGGGCAGGTCTTCGGCGGCGGCAGCGGTGAGGGTGTCAGGCATAATCAAATAGAGCCAGCGGGGCGGGCGCAGGCTCCCCACTGCCCTATTGTACAGCCAATCGGCAGGGGCGATGGCCCTTCCCTTACGGTTGCGAGAGCGCCCGCCAGCGGTCGAACAGGGCGTCGGCCCGGGACAGAAGGTAGTCACGCCCCTTCTGGCCGTTCTCCAGCGCCGCGTACCACGCTCCCGGAACGGCTCCGGCGCCGTGAAACGCCCCGGCGATCGCCCCGCACATCGCGCCGATGGTGTCGGTATCGCCTCCCAGGCGCACGGCAAAGGTGACGGCGGCCTCGAAGGAGTGCGGGTTCGCCACGAAGGCATACAGCGCGGCAGGCACGGACCGGTGGGCCTCGATACCGGTCCCCAGGCGCTCCGCGACCTCGCAAGGGGATGCCGGGTCACGCAGAAGCCTGCGAATCTCCGCCAGCGATTCCCGATAGGTCTCCGGAAGCGCGGGGGTGGCTTCGTCCACGGCATCGACAAAGGCAAGCGGGTCGAAATCGGCGGGTTCGCGGCGGCAGGCGACGGCGACCGCGGCGGCCTGCAGCGCACACCCCGCCACGCCGAGCGGGTGGGTGTGCGTCACCCTCGCCGTGTTCTCCGCAAGGTGACGCAGGCGGAACGGGTCGTGGTGCGCGAAGACGCCCACGGGCGCGGCGCGCATGGCGGCCCCGTTCCCGAAGCTGCCCTGCCCGCCAAAGAGGCGCGCGGCGGGTTCGTCCCACGGGGCGCCGCGCCGCAGTTCGAGCAGGACGCCAATAGCCGCGGGGCCGTACCCCCGGTGCGGCTTGAAGTTCTCCGCGAACCGCCGGGCGAGGTCCGGGCCGTCGAAGCCGCCGCAGGCCGCGAGCGATTCGGCGACGCCGATCGTCATCTCGGTGTCGTCGGTGTAGCGCGCGGCGCCGTCCGGCAGTTCCGCCCCGGCGAGCAGGCCGAGGATGGCCCGGCGCAGCTCGGCCTCCGGCTTCGGCAGGGTCTCGACTTCGGTGACGAGGGCCGCGATGCGCCGGCAGTCCACGCCTTCCAGCGGCGCGCCCACGGCGTCCCCGGCCATCGTCCCCAGCAGCGCCCCACGGAACTTATCCCGTAGGCGGTCGTGGTCGTCGTGCTTCACGCTGTCTCTCCCCTGACCTGAAACGAAGAGGGCGGCCCCGGCAGGGCCGCCCTCTTCCCGGAATCCCCCGGCCTACGCCGCGTTGATCTTGGCGATGATGGCGTCGGCCATCTGGGAGGTGCCGACCGCGGTCGGGTCGTTGCGGTCGGGCTTCATGTCGTAGGTGACGTCCTTGCCCTCGGCGATGACGTCGGCGACGGCCTTCTCCAGCTTCGCCGCCGCGTCGGTCTCCTTGAGGTACTTGAGCATCAGCAGGCCCGAGAGGATAAGCGCGGTCGGGTTGACCTTGTTCTGGCCCTTGTACTTGGGCGCGGAGCCGTGGGTGGCCTCGAACAGGGCGGTGTCCTCGCCGATGTTCGCGCCCGGCGCAACGCCGAGCCCGCCGACCAGACCGGCGCCCAGGTCGGAGAGGATGTCGCCGTAGAGGTTCGGCATCACCAGGACGTCGTAGTTCTCCGGCTTCTGGACAAGCTGCATGCACATGGCATCCACCAGCCACTCGTCGTACTCGATGCCCTTGTCCTTGTACTCCTCGGCGACCTCACGAGCGACCTTGTAGAACAGGCCGTCCGTGTACTTCATGATGTTCGCCTTGCAGACCGCGGTGACTTTCTTGCGGTTGTTCTCCACCGCGTAGTCAAAGGCGGCCTTAACGATGCGCCGGGTGCCAAAGGTGGAGATCGGCTTGATCGAGATAGCGGCATCCTCGCGGATCTTGCCCCCCGAAAGCCCGATGATCTGCTTCGCCTCGTCGGAGAACTGGTCGTACTCGACGCCCGCGTACAGGTCCTCGGTGTTCTCGCGGACGATCACGATGTCGATGTTCTCGTAGCGCGAGCGGACGCCCTTGTAGGACTTGCAGGGCCGGATGCAGGCGAACAGGTCCAGCTCCTTGCGCAGCGCCACGTTCACCGAGCGGAAGCCGGTGCCGATGGGCGTGGTGATGGGCCCCTTGAGAGCGACCTTGTTCTTGCGGATGGACTCCAGGACGTTGTCCGGGAGCGGAGTGCCCGCGGTCTCCATGATGTCGACGCCCGCTTCGACGACGTCCCAGTTGAACGAGGAACCGGAGGTCGCCACGGCGGCCTCCAGCACGCGGCGGGTCGCCTCGACCAGTTCCGGACCGGTGCCGTCGCCGCGGATGAGCGTCACGTTATGAACAGCCACAACCTGTCTCCTTGCGTGAGTTGATAGGGGCAGTAAGCGCCGCGCCCGGCGGAGACGCCGGGCGCGGCGCGAAAGCGCATATTCAGAAAATTGTAGCAAGGTGCGCCTCTCCTGTCAAACCGGGCCCGTGTGGCAGCAGTCAGCGCGGCGCCCTCGGCCTGAAACGAACGATTCGGTACGCCTGATCGCTTACCTGGGGGCGTTTATCACGGAATCGGCGGGGGAAGAAGCAAGGACGGGGAGTACACACACAGGAGCACTCACGAAGATGGACGTGTCGACGGACCGGGGGGCGGGCGCGACGGAGGTGTCGGTTTCTTTGCGGCCGGAGTTCGACGGGAGCCCGCGCGCTCTGGCGGAGGCTACACTGCGTTTTCTTCTGACCGGAGGAGCGCTGACGCTGCTCGTTCTGGTGGTGTGCGTGCTGATGGGCGCGGTGTTCTGGTTCACGGAGAGCGCGGTCGTGGCACACCGGGGGCTCTGAGGCTCAAAACCCTTCGGCGAAGTCATCGGGTGCGAGGAACGCACCGCGCGCCAGCTGCACGCGGCACACAGGTTCGTCGCCCGTGCCGTCCTCCTGCGCATCGGATAGGAGCGTCACCGCGGCGACATCGAAGCGCAGCGGCACGGCCTCCGCGCCCGGGGCGGTGTCGTCGGCAAGCAAACCGTGGCGAGCGGCGTATGCCAGCGCCAGGCGGGCGATCTGCCGCTGCTTGGCGGGGGTGACCGACTCCGCGGGCGTTTCGCCTGCACGGCGCGGGGCGTACCCCCGTCTACCCCGGCGGGTCTTCACCTCCACAAAGCAGAGCGTCGGCCCGTCCCAGGCAACGATATCTAGCTCCCCCACCAGGCCCGACTTCGCCCCGAAGCGGACGTTGACATCCACGAGGCGATACCCGACCGCTTCCAGGTACCGCTGCGCCGCCTCCTCGCCGATGCGCCCCGTCGCTTTGCGTTCCATAGCGGGTGAAAGATAAAAGAGACCGGGAGGTGTTGTCCTCCCGGTCTCTTTCGCCGCAGGCCGGTCGGTTCCCTACGGCTTCTGGATGTGGGCGGTCAGGCCCCATCCGCCGCCGCCCTGCCCGACCTTGACCACCAGGGTGTTCCGGCCCTTGCGCAGGGACAGCCCCGTGATGCGGTCCTGGTGCGGCTCGACGCCGCGGATGGCGACCTTGCGGTGCACCTCCTTGCCGTTGAGCCAGACCACCACCCCGTCGTCGCTGCCCACGAGCAGCGTCGTGTTCTTTGTCGCGCGCGGGCTATCCAGATAGGCCACGGCGTACACTGCGGCGTCCCGGTGCTCCGGCGGCAGCAGCTTCTCGAAGTTCAGCTCCTCGCCCTGCGCCACCTGCCAGGTTCGGGTCAGGCCGCCCACCGTTGCGGTGTCGCCTGCCCGCGGCTCCAGTTCGGCTTCGTTCGGCAGGTACGCCCGGTCGAGGATGCGCTTCATGGCCGCCATCGCCTCGGGCGTCTCCTGCGTAGCGGGGACGGTCTCCCCGGTCGGAATCGGGCCGAGCACGAGCCAGTCGAGGATCGGCGTCGCCTCAATCGGCTTGACGCGGTCCTCCCCGCGCATAATGCGCGCCATCGTCCGGACGTCGGTCTTCGGCTCACGGTCGTAGGTCATCAGGCCGTTCAGCTCCTGCTCCACGTCCGTCAGCTGCGTATAAACGAATCCGGAGAGGTTGGGGGCGTAGAACAGCTGCGAAGTACGGCGGCGCAGTATCTCCAGCATCTCCTTGGCGTCGGCAGCGTGGATGTAGATGCGCCCCTCGTTCCAGATGTGTCCCGGCACCGACAGGCCGACCCCGCCGTATTCGCCGACCACCTTCGGCTTGACCGGGTTTTGCACCCCCTCCTTCAGCAGGCTGTCGGAGTAGTTGTGCGCGTCGATCACGTCGGTGAAGCTGCGCTGCGTCCACCCGGAGGCGTCCGTAATCGGGCGCGAGGGGTCCAGGCGGCGCGTGAATGCCACCATCTCGTCCTGGAACACGCCCGGGTTCCCCCAGTTCTCGTTGAAGGGAATCCAGTGGACGACCGACGGATAGCTCTGCGTGGTCGCGATGACCTCCTCCCACTCGCGGCGGAAGTTATCGCGCGCCTCCTGCTTGTCCAGGTTTGTGACGGACGGCATGTCCTGCCACACGGCGACACCGAGCTTATCGCACCAGTAGTACCAGCGCGGGTCCTCGACCTTGATGTGCTTGCGCGCCATGTTGAAGCCGAGCTTACGGGTCATCTCCACGTCGTAGCGGATCGCCTCGTCGGACGGCGGCGTGTAGATGCCGTCCGGCCAGTAGCCCTGATCCAGCACGCCGCGGTAGAAGTATGGCTTGCCGTTGAGGGTCAGGCGGCCGTTCGCGATACCGACGCTACGGAACGCCGTGTAGCTGTGCGCCTCGTCCACCGTCTTGCCGTTCTGCTGGAGCGTGAAGACGAGGTCGTACAGGTTCGGTGACTCCGGCGTCCAGAGCTTTGCCTTCGGAACGGAGAGCTTCACGACCGCCCGGCCGCCCACCACCGTCGCCGTCGCCTCTGCCGCCGCGGACTTCGCCCCCGGGGGAGACACGCGCACCTTCAGGGCGGCGCCGTTCGCGCTCTCGGGCAGGGTTGCGGACAGAGCCAGCGTCCCCGTGCCGTCCCGTTCCGCCCCGGGCGTCATCACGACCCGCGACAGGTGTGCGTCGGCGACGGGTTCCAGCCACACCGTCTGCCAGATGCCGGTGGTGCGCGTATACCAGATGCTCTCGCTGCCCTTCTGCTTGCCGCGCGGCTGCCAGCCTTCGGCGCTGCTCTCGGACGGGTCGTAGACGCGGACCACCAGCTCCTGCGGGCCAGACGGCCTCAGGGCGTCGGTCACATCCAGCGAGAAGGGCGTGTAGCCGCCCCGGTGGGCCCCGACCTCCTGACCATTGACGTAGACCGTCGCCTCCCAGTCCACCGCGCCGAAGTTCAGCAGGACGCGCCGCCCCTTCCACCCGGCAGGGACTTCAAACGAGCGCCGGTACCAGACGCGCTCGTGCACCTCCTGACCGCGCCCGATGCCGGAAAGGGCGGACTCGAAGGTAAACGGCACCAGAATCCGCTCGGGGAAGTCCTTGCCGCTCTTCCACCCCTGCGCGTCACCGACGTTCTCATCGTCAAAGCCGAACTGCCACAGGCCGTTCAGCGAGAGCCAGTCGCGGCGCACGAGCTGCGGGCGCGGGTACTCCGGGCGAACCCTGTTCGGCGTCACGGTGGCCGCGAAGCGGGTCTTCAGCGGCGACGGCGCCATCTTCCAGTCGCCGCTCACGGCGGCAGCAATCTGCGGGGTGCGGGCGGGGGCCAGTTTCCAGGTGGCGGCGACGGCGGCCGAGGCCACGACCGCTGTCATAAGGCCCCAGAGCGCCGGGGCGCGCAGGGTAATGGTGAGTTTCATGAGCCACTCTCCTCTTTTACATCGCGTCTTCCATGTGGACGACCAGACCCCAGCCGCCCTGCCCCTGCCCGACCTTGACCATCAGGGTGTTTCGCCCTTCGCGCAGGGTGATGGGAATGAGGTCCTCCGGTTCGACACCGCGGATTTTGGTGGTCTTGAACACCTGCTCGCCGTTCAGCCAGACGATGGCGCCATCGTCGCTGCGGAAGCGCAGCACCTTCTTCGCAGCCTTCGGGCTGTCGATGTAGGTCATGCCGTAGGTGACCCTATGCTTCAGCGTGGACACCGGCGTATCGGGTGCCGCGTACATGTTCTTGAAGTCAAAGGCGCTGCCGCGGAGTTTGCGCCACGACAGGCTCTTGCCGTTCACGTTGACGTTCGCACTCTCCCGCGGCTGATACCGGGCTTCGTTCGGCAGGTAGGCAACGCTGAGGAGTCGTTCCATCCGCGCCTCGTCCGGCTCGCCCGTCTGAGGCTCGCCCCCGGGGAGAATGGGACCAAGAAAAAGCCAGTCGCGGGCCTGACCGGGGGTCTCATTCAACTCTCGGATGAGCCCCTTTTCCCGCCGCTCGTTCTCGTCCATGTCGGGGGACAGTACGGGCGCCGGCGCGGTGAGCTTCATGGACGAGCGATTTGGGGCCGGTCCGGCCACCCCGCCCGATGTCGAGCGCGCTGCCAGCTTCGGGGCGGCAACCCACACCACCGCAGCCGACAGCAGCACCGACAGGGCGATTACCCCCCTGGGCTTGATGATGACCTTCAGATTCTCCATATACTGCCTCCTGGGGCGCATCCCCGCGCCGGTAGTCCTTGAGATACAGTCGCGTTGTGCCGGGCGGCACGGCCGTCACCACGGCACGCAAAACAGAGTCTGTCTGTCAAGGCCCGCGCAATAAACGTACCAGAATGATCCAAAATGAGCCAGAGGAGAACCAGAAGAGAGGGCAGGAAAAAATAGCGCGCGGAGTTACTCCTCCTCGGCGGGCGGGAATCGCAGGGCGCACTGGGCCACAGGCCCGAAGGAGCGGCGGTGCAGGGCGCACGGGCCGTGCTCCGCCAGGGCGCGCAGGTGATCCGGCGACGGATACCCCTTATGGCGATCGAAGCCATACTGTGGCCAGCGCTCGTGGAACTCGCCGGCCATCAAGCGGTCGCGGGTTACCTTTGCCACAATAGAGGCGGCGGCGATTGAGGCGGAGAGGGAGTCGCCCTTCACGAGGGCACGGCAGCACTCCGGGTGCAGCCCCGGCACCGGCAGACCATCCACCAGCACGGCGTCCGGAGATACCGGCAGGGCATCCAGCGCCAGGCGCATCGCCCGGTGCGTCGCTCGCAGGATGTTCAGGCGGTCGATCTCCTCCGGCCCCACCACGCCCAGGGCCCAGAGCACACCGCTTTCCGCCTCCACGATGCGGGCGTACGCCCGCTCCCGCGCCGCGGCGGTCAGCTTCTTGGAGTCACGAATGTCCGCAAGGTCAAAGCCCTCCGGCAGAATCACGGCGGCGGCAACGACCGGGCCGGCCAGCGGGCCGCGCCCCACCTCATCCACCCCCGCAACACGTACCCGCCCCTCCGCGCGCAGTTCGCGCTCGTGTCCCCACAAGTCGGGCGCGTCTCGTTCGTCCCGGCCCCTCATGGCGCTCCTCCCCCCGCCTTCTTCGGGGAGTTGGGCGCCAGCACAGCAATCTCGACATTCAGGCGCTCCAGAAGGCGCCGCAGGTGCGCCCACTCGTCCCGGCCCATCCGCTCCGCCAACCGCTCCTCGTTGCGATGGCTCAGTGCCAGGGCGGCGTCCAGAAACGCCTGCCCGCGCTCCGTGAGTCGGACGAGTTTGGCCCGTCGGTCGCTCGGGTCGGGCACCAGTTCAACATAACCCCGCTCGTGCAGGGCATCCACCAGGTAGCCCATGCTCTGCTTGGTCATCTGTGCCTGTTCCGCCATGTCGGTGACGCGCGCGCCCTGCGGGGTGATATGACGGAAGACGCTGCTGAACGCGGGGCGGATGTCCGGGAACCCGTTTTCGGCAAGTTCGGCGTACATGCTCGCAGCGAGCGCCTGGTAGGGCAGGCGCAGGAGCGCCCCCAGCGTGCCGATCTCTTCGGTGAAACTTTTTTTCGCGGCCATATGTCCTTCATCTTGACACAGAACAGACAATCTGTCTATAATAGACATACATTCTGACCAATATCGAGGATGGCTCGGGAGGAAGAGGAGGAGAATGAAGACCACAGCATCGGCGGCACCGCCGCCCGGCATCGCCGGTCCGCCCACGGGCGGCCTGCGCGCCCGGCATCCCGGGGCCCAGCGGCCCGCAGCAGTATCCGAACGACACCCGTAAGAGGAGATCCGAAGATGACAACGACAGTAGCAGAAGCAACGATTCCGACCGCCTCCCTGCCCGCAGAGGCCGCCGCCGCTGCGCTCGCCTTCGCGAGCGCCGAGCCGCAGCAATCTCTGAACGTATTCGGCGTGCAGGTGGACATCCTGCTGACCGCGGAGCAGACCGGCGGGGCGTATTCGGTTTATCGGGTGGGTGCGGAGCCCGGGGCCGGGTCCCCGCCGCACGTCCATCTCCGGGACGACGAAGCGTTCTACGTCCTGGAGGGCACGTTCGACTTCATGGTCGGCGGCGAGACTCGGCGCCTGACGGCGG
The DNA here is from genome assembly GCA_937902745.1 of uncultured Armatimonadota bacterium. Classification (GTDB taxonomy): domain Bacteria; phylum Armatimonadota; class Armatimonadia; order Armatimonadales; family Armatimonadaceae; genus CALEKU01. The sequence goes on along the minus strand of CALEKU010000154.1, from coordinate 2,679 downwards.
GGCAGTTCGTGTTCCTGCCGCGCAACATCCCGCACGCCTTCACGGGCGCCGGAGAGACCAAGGGGTGGCTGCTCGGCATCGGCTCCCCGGCCGGGCACGAGCAGTTCTTCGTGGACGCGAGCCGGCTGTCGTTCCCGCCCGACCCGGCGGAGGCGGCAGAGGTAGTGCGCCGCCACGGCATGGAGCTGCTGGTATAGCGCCACACGACCGCGGGCCGCGCCCGGCAGGCTCCTGCCGGGCGCGGCCCATTCTTACTTCTCGTCCAGGCTCGGCAGCATCCCCTCCGTGAGCGGGTACTGCTGCGGGCGGCCCGCCAGGACCGCTTCCAGGTCGTCCACCAGCCAGCCGACGCACCGCTGAACACTCGCAATCACGCCGCCCGCCCGGTGCGGGGTCAGGTAGGCGTTGGGCAGGCCGCGCAGGGGCGAGTCAGCCTCCAGCGGCTCTTTGTCGAAGACATCCAGCGCGGCGAACAGGTCGCCCCGGCGCAGCCGCTCCGCCAGCGCCTCCGTGTCCACCAGCGCCGCCCGCGCCACGTTCACCAGCACAGCGTCCGGTCGCAGCCGCGCAATCTCCTCGCGGCCCAGCAGGTGCCGCGTCCCCTCGTTCGACGCCGCGCAGAGCACCACCACGTCGGACATCTCCAGCATCTCCGGCAGTTCCACCCGGCGGGCGCCCTCGAACCGCGCCAGGACCGCGTCGGGGACGTAGGGGTCCACTACCAGGAGCGGACATCCGAACGGGGCGAGCAGTTGGGCAAGCCGCTGCCCCACCCGCCCGAAGCCGACGATACCCACGGGGCGCCCGGTGAGTTCGCGCTCCCGCCGGTCGATGTCCCCCGGAAACGCCTTTACCCAGGTCTCCTCACCGGTGCGCATGGCGGCATGGTAGTCCGAAACGCGGCGCAGGGAGTTCAGGATGAGGGCCAGCGCCATCTCCGACACGGCGGGCGAGAACCCCGCCCGGGAAACGGAGACCGGGACGCTCCGCGTCAGCGCGATCTTCGCCCCCGCCTGGTTGATATCCAGGTGCCCCCGGTACCTGAGGCGCGGCGCGGCGTCCAGCAGGTCGTCGGTCAGCAGCGGCCACGACCACATGAGCACGGCCTCGGCCCGGGCCAGATCGGCGGCGATCTCCTCGGCCCGGTTATGGGACGTTTTGCGCACGTCCCCGAGCCGCCCCAGCCGCGCGAACGTGTCCGCGAGGTCGGGGTGTACGAAGAACCCCTCCGGCAGGTTGACGAGAATGTCCATGCCGGTAGTTTGCGCATCCGCCGCGCGTCTCCCTCTTCAGGGGGCGGGGGGCGCCGCCTCCCGCGCTTCCGCCGCCGCGGCCTCGCCCGCCACGAAGCCGGTGGACCAGGCTGCCTGCAGGTTGTACCCCCCGACCGGCCCGGCGATATCCAGCACCTCGCCGCACAGGTACAGGCCGCGCACACGCTTCGAGCGCATGGTCTGCGGGTCCACCTCGTCCAGCGCCACACCGCCCGCAACCACCTCACCGCGCTCCAGCGGGACGTGCCGCACGCGCCCCAGCCGCCAGCCCTTGAGGGTCTGCACCAGACGGTTGCGCTCCTTCTGCTTCAGGTACGCGCAACGGGTGGACGGGTCGATCCCCGCCGACTCCAGGAGCGGGCGCACTACCCGCTCCGGCAGGGCGTCCCGGGGCGTCAGCCGCTCGACCAGGGTCGCGACCGCGGCGCGCGGGGACGCCTGCGCTTCGCGGAGCACAGCCCCCGCTAGCTCCTCGGGCGTTCGGTCAGGCAGCAGGTCCACCTCCGCCACGCTCTCGGCAGGGATGGCTTCGGCCACCTCGCGGGAAACGCCGAGCGCGGTGGGGCCGGAGACGCCTTTGTGGGTCCAGAGCAGGTCGCCGCGCCAGCGCATCCGCTCCTTCCCCGGCGAGCCGTCGGGGTTCACCCCGCGCGCCCGCAGGACACAGTCGCGGTGCGCCACGCCGCTCCACTCGGCAGGCGGAACCGGGTCCAGGTAGAGCGGCGCCAGCGCGGCCTTCAGCGGGACGATGGTATGGCCCAGGGCGGCCAGCCACCGCCAGCCGTCCCCGGTCGTGCCCGTGGCCGGGTAGCTCGCCCCCCCCACCGCCACCACCACCTGCTGCGCCTCAACCGGCGCTGCCGCCCCTTCCAGCGTCACCCCCGCAACCGCGCCGTTCTCGACCGTGATTCCGGTGACCGCCGCCCCGCGCCACACCGTCACCCCGGCGTCCTGAAGGTGCGCCTCCAGCACATCCACCACATCCTTGGCGTCCGCGGGCGGTACGGGGAAGATGCGCCCGTCGGGCCGGGTGTAGACCTCCATGCCCTTCGCGGTCAGCATCTCCACAAAGTCGTCGTTCGTGAAGCGGTAGAACGACGGGCGTAAGAACCGTCCCTCGTTCGGGCGGAACCGGGCGCGCACCTCCTCCATCGGCCCGGCGTGCGTGACATTGCACTTGCCACCGCCGGAGATGAGTATCTTGGTGCCAAGCCGGTTCTTCTTTTCGAGCAGGCGCACGGGTACGCCGTCCATCGCCACCCGCCACGCGGCGATCATGCCCGCCGCCCCACCGCCTATAACCAGAACCGGCGTCATCCGTTGGGCTCCTCGGCCGGGGGAGGGGGGCCACCTCCGGGAAGTGGCCCCCCTCCCCGGCCCTCGTCCCTCGGGCCACCCCTCCCCC
>CALEKU010000153.1 GCA_937902745.1 uncultured Armatimonadota bacterium | reverse complement strand
GGCTCATGTTGGCCAGGAACTCGCCCTTGACACGAGCCGCCGCCTCCGCAGACGCCTGCGCCTCCTCAGCAAGGGCGCGGGCGCGCTCGGCCTCCGCCGCAGCCTCCGCCAGGCGGGCGTTGGTCTCCTCCAGGCGCGCCTGAGCCTGCTTGAGCCCGCTGATGTTGGTGATGACCCCCACCGCGCGCCACAGGCCCGGGGCGGTCTCGGACACACGTACATCCTCGCGCAGCCAGTGCCACTGGCCGTCCCGGCCCCGCACCCGGAACTCCTGAGCATAGTCCTCGCCCGCTCGAATGGCCGCGCCTGCCGCAGCATCCTTGCGCCGCTGGTCGTCCGGGTGAGTGTTGAGCCATACAGCGTCGGAGTAGGCCCAGCCCTCGGGAATATCGAGCGCGACCATGCGCTGAGCCACGGTCTGGTCGTAGTGGAGGAAGCGCCACTTCAGGCCACTGGCATAGTCCGGGTCGTCCGTTTCCTCGACATCGGCGCTCCACAGGAGGCAGCGGGCGCCGGTCATGGCCTGCCGCAGCCGCTCCTCGGCCTCCTTCTGTTCCGTGATGTCCACCGCGACGCCGATGGCGCGCCACGCGCCGGGGACCGTCGGGATGACCTGGACATCTTCGCGCAGCCAGCGCCACTGGCCGTCCGCGCGCTGGACGCGGAACTCCTGCGAGTAGCTCTGTCCCGAGCGGATCTGTGTGTTGCTCATCTGACCCGCCCGGCCCCGGTCGTCCGGATGGAGGCGTTCGTACGCGACGCCCGGATAGGACTTCCCGGGGGGCACGTCGAGAGGAAGGAATCGCTGGGCCGCCTCTTCGTCGAAGTAGTCGTAGGTCCAGAGCAACTTTCCATCCCCCCGGAGCAGAGGGTCGTCTGTCGCCGGCTCGCGCACATCGGCGCTCCACAGGAGGCAGCGCGCCCCGTCCACGACCTGCCGCAGACGCTCCTCCTGGAGCTTGCTCTCGGTGACGTCCAGAACCACAGCCACGGTGTGCCAGCGACGCCCCGGTTCCAGCACCTGGACACTCATGTGCTCGCGCATCCAGTGCCACAGGCCATCGGCGCCGCGCACGCGGTACTCCTGGGAGTAGTCTTCGCCCGCGCGGATTTTGGTAGCCCCGTAGAGATTGATGCGCTCGGAGTCCTCGGGGTGACGGCTGGTGTAGGAGACCTCCGCATAGGACTTCCCGGGCGGGACGTCGAGGGGCAGGAATCGCTGGGCTGCCTCCCCATCGTAGTACAGGTTACGCCACTCCAGGTCAGTGACCGACGGGTTCTCGGTGTCGATATGGAGGACTTCGGAGCTGAAGAGCAGGCACCGGGCGCTGCCCATCAGATGCCGCATCTTCTCCTCAGTGCGCTTGCGCTCCGTGACATCGGTGATGACGGAGAGAACCTGGTCTGGCGCGCCGCCATCGGGGCCAGGGATGGCGCGCCGGGTGCTGTAGATGTAGCGAACGCTCCCATCGGGGAGTCGAACCGTCTCCTCAGTTTGTAGAGTCTCGCCCGGCGCGGCCAGGACCCGGCGGTCCACCTCCAGCAGCGCCTCGACGAGGGCGGGGTTGGGGAGGCACTCGGAGAGATGTTTGCCTTCGAGCTGTTCGGAATCCACGGGCTGGCCATCGAATGTCGCGCCGTGGGTGCTCAGGAGCGCGGCGGCGGTGTTATTGGCGAGCGTGATGACTCCCCGGGTGTCCTTGACAACGATCATGTCCGGTACGGCGTCCAGCACGCTCCGGAAGAAGGCGCGCTGGCGGCGCTGCGTCTCCTGCGTCCGGCGCTCCTCGGTGACGTCGCGCACCAGCGAGACGATCCCGGAGACCTCGCCGTGTTCGTCCACCAGCAGGGTGCTGTGCCACTCGCAATGGATAATGCGTCCGTCGCGGGTGGCGTTCTCGTAAACGCCGCTGCTCTCCGTGGGACAAAGGCCCTGCAGCATGGCGTTGGTGTCTGCCACCGCCTGCCCCCGCGTATCCGCCGGCACGATGGCGGCGGGAATTAGCAACTCCAGAGCGTCCCGGCCGATCGCCTCGGCCGCGGTATAGCCGAAGATCGTCTCCGCGGCCGGGTTCCAGCCCACGATGCGCCCCTGCGCGTCGCCCTCCACAAACGCCACCGGCGAGCGCTCCACATGCAGCGCGAGGCGGCGGCGCGAACTCTCTAGCTCCGCCTTCTGTCGCTCTACCTCCCGGCGCTGGCGCTGCGAGTCGACTACCAGGCGCGCGAGCTGAGTGAATTCGGATCGTGCTGCCCCGCTCCTGCCCGTTTCCGTCGTTCCGGCGACCGTCGAGAGCAGGGGCGCCAGGATGGCCTCCTCGCCCGTGTCCAGGGCGTGCATGACGCGGTGCAGCGGGGTGGATACCCAGCGGCGCACGCACAGCGCGGACAGGGCGAGGAGCACAACGGCGAATGTCGCGAACGCTGCCCCCTGCAGCCGGCTCGTGGCGCGCTGGCGCGCGACCCAGGCCGCAGTACGAGATATCGTCAGGGACCACGCGGGCTGTCCCTGCACGTTGGGCAGGGGCGCGCAGTACACCAATCGCCCGGCCTCCAAATCGGCCTCATGCCCGTCGTTTCCGTCGCCGGGCGCCGTGTGCGGAGCGTGCGCCGATGTATCAAGCGTCACCTCGGCGCCCAGGATGCGGCCGATCTCCGCCAGTTGCTCCTTGCTCCAGATCCGTGCCGCAAACAGGTACCCAAAGCTCTCCTCGGTGCGCGCGGTATCCGGGCTGCGCACGATGCGGGCGGCGTACATCTCGACCGGCGTGCCGGCATGCGGTGAGGTCAGGAAGAAGCGTCGCAGCGGCGGCGCCGCGGGGGGGCTGAAGAGCGCGGCGCCGGTGGTCTCCGGGGACGCATACGGCAGGTCGCGCAGGACAGCCCCGTTGGGGGAGTGGGCGAAGTAGAGCAGGCACCCACTCGGGTCGAACACCCAGGCGGCATCCAACTGGTAGGACGCCAGGCCGCCGTCAATATGGATGTCGGCCCAGGTCTCCAGCGATGGCGGCAGGACCGGCGGAGCGCCGTCCCCGGCGCCCCGTGTCTTCGCCGCACCGGTAACAAAGGTGACCATCTCGTCCCAGCGAGACATCTCCTCAGCGAAGACCATCAGGGGAGTGTTGCGCAGGTTCAGGACGTTGCGCGATAGCGTCTGGTGCTGCTCGACCGAGTCGCGCAGCAACGCCCGCAGTTCGGTTCTCTGGTGGAACTGATGGGCGACAACACCGGCGCCGAAGAGCACCGAAAGGAGCCCGAGAAGGGCGAGGAACCGAGTTTGGACGTTCATGAAATACACCCCGATCGGCGCGGACGATAGTTACGAGCACCGCTGCCTGGTTCGGGTCGGCACGGCGCCCACGCAGGCGCCGAGGAGCACGCAGAAATCACGCAGAGATATTACTTTTGACAAACGAGGCGGGCGGTGGGCCGTACGCAGACGGAACCAACGCGCTCGCCAGACAGATTATCCGCAGAAAGCATGCCGGGGGACAGGGGAGGGCCAGCAGTACCCGGCACTCTGCGGAGGCAACAGACCTCAGGGCTCTGCAGGGA
>CALEKU010000152.1 GCA_937902745.1 uncultured Armatimonadota bacterium | reverse complement strand
CCCCGTTGCCGTCTTCATAGACGGTCCTTCCGCGCCGCTCCCGCTCCCCGGCTGCATGAACGTGTCGATCAAGGGGTAAGCGATATGGGATTCGTTCAGGGGCTGCGGTGCCGTGAGTGCGGCGCGGAGTATGAGAAGCAGCCGACACACGTCTGCGAACTGTGTTTCGGGCCGCTCGAAGTGGCCTACGATTGGGACGCCCTGAAGGGGCGTGTGACCCGCGAGAGCATCCAGGCCGGGCCGTTCTCGATGTGGCGCTACAAGGACCTGCTGCCGGTGGACGGCGAGCCGACGGTGGGCAAGCAGGTCGGCTGGACCCCGCTGGTGAAGGCCGAGAGGCTGGGTCGGGCGCTGGGTCTGCGCAACCTCTACGTCAAAAACGACGCCGTCAACCACCCGACCCTCTCCTTCAAGGACCGCGTCGTCTCGGTCGCACTGACCAAGGCGCGCGAGTTCGGCTACACCACGGTCGCCTGCGCCTCGACGGGCAACCTTGCCAACTCTGTGGCTGCACAGGCGGCGGAGGGCGGCTTCGAGTGCTTCGTGTTCATCCCCTCGGACCTGGAGCAGAACAAGGTCCTCGGCAACCTCATCTACGGCGCGCAGGTGGTGGCCGTGGACGGCTGCTATGACGATGTGAACCGCCTGTGCGCGGAGGTCGGGGACAAGTACGGCTGGGCGTTCGCCAACATCAACCTGCGCCCGTTCTACGGCGACGGCTCCAAGACCTACGGCTACGAGATCGCGGAGCAGCTCGGCTGGCGCGCGCCGGACCATGTGATCGTGCCCTGCGCGGGCGGCTCGCTCATCACCAAGATCCCGAAGGCGTTCCGCGAACTGGAGAAGCTGGGCCTGCTGGAGAACGCGGTGACCACCAAGACCTACGCCGCCCAGGCGACCGGCTGCAACCCGATCACCACGATGGTCAAGGACCAGACCGAGGTGCTGCGCCCGCAGCGCCCGAACACCATCGCCAAGTCCATCGCCATCGGGAACCCGGCGGACGGCTACTACGCGGCGGCGGAGTGCCGCACTTCGGGCGGCGGCGCGGAGGACGTGACCGACGACGAACTGCTGGAGGGTATCCAGCTTCTGGCCTCCACCGAGGGCATCTGGACGGAGACGGCGGGCGGCGTGACCGTCGCGGTCACCAAGAAGCTGGCCGAGCAGGGCCGCTTCGGGCGCGACGACGTGGTGGTGATCGCCATCACGGGCAACGGCCTGAAGACGCCCGAGGCGGTGAAGGACCGGCTGCTGACCAAGGGCACCATCGCCCCGAACCTGGCGGCGTTCGATGCGGCCTACGAGGAGCGCTACCGGCTGCCCGCGCGCCCCGACGCCCCACGCGAACTGGTTACCGCCTAGTCAGGCGGCGCCCTACAAAACCAACGCCCCCCTCTCGCCATCGGGAGGGGGGCGTTGGTTTTGTCTCTCCAGCCCGGGAAACCGGAAACTCTTCGGAGTTGGCGAGGGTAATAGAGGCGTATGAGCAGCAGCACAAACAACGAGTCCCCCCTGGAGTGGACCGCCATCGTCGCCGAGCGTAAGATCGCGGACGCCATCGCGGCGGGCGAGTTCGACGACCTGCCCGGCAAGGGACAGCCGCTCGATCTGGAGAGCGACCCGTTCACGCCGGTGGAGCTGCGGGTGGCCAACCGCCTGCTGAAGAACGCCCGCGCCCTGCCCCCGTGGCTTCAACTGGAGAAGGACATGGAGCGGATGCGCGCCGAGATGGAGCCCCGCCGGGAGCGCGGACTGCGGGCGGTGCGGTTTGCCCGGAACGCGGCGGCGCGCCAGCGGGCGATCGAGAGGCTGCGCGCCGATCACCGCGAGCGGATGGACCTGATAAATACGCTCCTGCTCAAGTACAACGAAACTGCGCCGCGCGGCTGCCAGCGCATCCTCAAGCCCTACAACCTTAAGAACGAGATGGCGCTGCTGGAAGATTCTATCCGGGCCGCCATCGCTGCCGCGGAGCGCGGTACTATGTAATAACATGCAGTACCGAACCTTCCCTGGAACCGACATTACCGTCAGCACCGTCGGCTTCGGCGTCTGGACCGTCGCCACGAACTGGTGGGGCATCACCGACCGGCAGGTTGGCATAGACCTGCTGCGCCGCGCCTTCGACCTGGGCATCACCTTCTACGACACCGCCGACACGTACAGCGACGGCGGCGCGGAGACGATTCTAGCGGAGGCGTTCCCCGGGCGCCGCGACGAGATCGTGATCGCCACCAAGTTCGGTTACGATATCTACGCTCACCGTCCCGATCCGAACCAGCGCGAGCGCCCCCACAACTGGGAGCCGGAGTATGTCCGCTTTGCCGTGGAGCAGAGCCTGAAGCGCCTGGGCACGGACCGCATCGACTTCTATCAGATGCACAATCCGCGCCTCGATGCCCTCCAGCGCGACGACCTGATGGCGGCGCTGGAAGACCTTAAGACGCAGGGGAAGATCCTTGCCTACGGCGCCGCGCTCGGCCCGGCCATCGACATCCGCCAGGCGGACGAGTCGGCGTACATCATCGAGAACACGCAGATGGCGGGCGTCCAGATCATCTACAACCTGCTGGAGCAGCAGGTTGGCGCGCCCATCTTCGAAGCGGCCCGCGAAAAGAAGAAGGCCGTCCTGACGCGCGTCCCCCACGCCTCCGGCCTCCTGGAGGGCAACCTCCACAAGGACATCACCTTCGCCCCCGGCGATCACCGCAACTGGCGCATGACCACGAATGAGCGCAGGCGCGAGTGGCTGGACCGCGGCCTCCTGAAGGTGGAGAAGCTCCGCTTTATCGCGGAGGACGCGGGCCGCACCATCGGGCAGGCCGCTCTACAGTTCATCCTGGCGGAGCCCTGCATCGTCAGTGTCCTGCCGAACATCTATGACGCCCCGCAGTTGGAGGAGTTGGCGAAGGCCCCGGATACGGCCCCGCTGTCCACCGACGAGCTGGCGCGACTGGCGGATCTGTACGCCCACGACTTCTACCTGGACTGAGGCGCCCCGCGCCTTCGCCGTGACAATCCGGTGACAATCCCTTGATGAACTACGCGGACGTTCTGGGCGCGGAGCCGGGCGAGGTGGTCCGGGCAACGACGGTGGAAGAGGTGCAGGCCGTGGTGGCCCGGGCGCACAAGGAGGGGCGCTCGGTCCTGCCCTGGGGCGGTGGCACCGGGCAGGACTACGGCTACCCGCCCCGCCATGCGGAGATGCTGCTGGACCTGTCCGGCTTCGACCGCATCGTCGCCCATGAGCACGAAGACCTCACCGTCACCGTGCAGGCGGGTGTCCGCTTCGCGGAGCTTCAGGCTGCGCTCTCGGCGCGGGGGCAGTACCTGCCGCTCGACCCGCCGCACCCGGAGCGCGCCACCGTGGGCGGCATACTCGCCACGAACGCCTTCGGTCCCTCGAGGATTGGACACGGGACGGCGCGCGACTGGCTGATCGGCCTGAGCGTGGTGGACGCGCAGGGGAAGCTCATTCGGGGCGGTGGGAAGGTTGTCAAGAACGTCACCGGGTACGACCTGCCCAAGCTGCATGTGGGCGCGCTCGGCACGCTCGGCGTCATCGCCGAGGCGACGTTCAAGGTCGCTCCGCGGCCGGAGGCGTTCCGCACCGTGCTGGTGCGTCGTGGCCGCGACACCCGCGGCGCGACAGGCGACTTTGTGGCGGAGGTGCAGGCCGAGACCTCCCCGGCGCTGGCGTACCTGCACACGGACGCGACCGGAGCTTATGTTGTTCTGGGCTACGCCGGACCGACCGAGGTCGTGGAGGACGAAGCGCGGCGCGCCCGCGGCGCCGCCGACGCCCGCCTGGCCGGTCAGCCGGGCGCCGCACTCACAGTCTTCGAGGAAGATTTGGGCCGGGAGGCGCCGGAAGCCGCGCTCGCTCTGCGCTTCTCGTGCCTTCCTGCCGACGCCTTCGCCCAGCATGAGGCGCTGACCGAACAGGCGCTCGAAACCGATGGCCAGGTGGAAACGCTTCTCGGGGGCAGCGTCACGGATGTCTTCTGGGCCGAGGCGAGCAGCACAGCGCTTTCCGCCGCGGAGGCGATGCTGGAGACCGCGCGCAGCCAGAGCCGCAGCGTATGCGTTCTTCACGCCCCGCTCACCTTCCGCCGCCGCAAGGGAGTGGACCTGTGGCACCCGCTGCCTCCCGCCTTCCCCCTCATGCACCGCATGAAAACCGCTCTCGACCCGGAGGGCACGCTCAACCCCGGGCGGTTCGTTGGCGGGATGTGAGCCGCTTCGCGTACAATACGGTCTACCGCCCGGACGGGCCGCCGTTCCGCACGCCGCTGGAGGTGCGCCGGGAGATGGAGCGCGCGCCGGCGGAGCGGGACCAGGCAGAAGCGGCACGAGCTCAGGCCCAGGCGGAGCGGGATCGGCTGGCGGCGAAGCTGCGCGCCCTGGGGGTGGACCCCGACACGCTATGACCGAAGACGATATCGAAAAGGGCCTGATGGCCTGCGTCCACTGCGGGTTCTGCCTCCAGGCGTGCCCGACCTACCGGGAGACCGGCGACGAGGCCGACAGCCCGCGCGGACGTCTGGTGCTGATGCGCGGGCTGCACGAGGGGAAGATCCCCCTGCTCCCCGAGGAGGCGACCGCCCCCGGAAGCGCGGGCTACCACCTGGACCGCTGCCTGGGGTGCCGCGCCTGCGAGACCGCGTGCCCGTCCGGCGTGCCCTACGGCGCGCTACTGGAACACTTCCGCGACGACGTGGAGGCGGAGGCGCACCGTTCCCTGGGCCAGCGCCTCCTGCGCGATGGCCTGCTCGCGACCCTGACCAACCCGAAGCGGATGGCGCTCGCCCTGCGCGGCGGCAAGCTGACCCGCGGCCGGGTGCCCGCCCCGGTGGCGAAGTTCCTGGGTCTGCCCACGGACACGCGCCTGCCCCTTCCCGATGACCTGGAGGAGGCGTCCGAGCCGGTGCCGGAGTTGACGCGGGCGCTGGGCCAGAAGCGAGGCAAGGTGGCGCTGCTAGCGGGCTGCGTGATGCGGACCCTGTACGCCCCCGTCCACCATGCGACGGCGCGGGTGCTGGCGGCGAACGGCTACGATGTGCTCTGTCCACCGGGGCAGGCGGACTGCTGCGGCGCTCTGCACGGGCACCAGGGGAAGCTGGAGGCCGCGGAGCAGCGGGCGCGCGACCTGATCGCGTCGCTGGAGGGTGAGGAGTTCGATGCCCTGATTGTTAACTCCGCCGGCTGCGGCTCGTTCCTGAAGGAGTACGGGCATCTGCTCAAGGACGACCCGGAGTGGGCGGAGCGGGCGCGGGCGCTCGCCGCCAAGGTGCAGGACGTGTGCGAGTTCCTGCATGCCGTCCGGCCGCGCCCGATGCGCGGCCATGTCGCCGCCCGGGTGACCTACCACGACGCCTGCCACCTGGCGCACGGCCAGAAGGTCATCACCGCGCCGCGCGCCCTGCTCCAGCAGGTCCCCGGTGTCACGTTCGTGGAGATGGCCGACTCCGACCACTGCTGCGGCTCCGCCGGCATCTACAACTTCCTGCACCCGGAGATGGCGCGTGCGCTTCAGGCGAAGAAGGTGGAGAACCTGCTCGCCACCGGCGCCGACATCGTCGCCACCGGGAACCCGGGCTGTCTGGCCTGGATACAGCAGGGCCTCCCCCCCGACGCGAAGGCCCCGCAGGTCGTCCACCCCGTGGAAATCCTCGACCGCGCCTACCGCAGTTGATCGCTGCCGCCTGAGAATGGCCTAATAGGGGTCGGCCTCCCAGGCGGCGGCGGTGACATTGCTGAACTTCACGTGGCCGTCCACGTACACCAGGTTCACGGCGCGCCGGAAAGGCGTGTTCTCCTGGTTCATCATGTACGTGCGCGTCCCCGCGAAGTACGAGGTCATTTCGCTCCCGTGGACGCCGGGCCAGGCATCCGCGAACGCCCAGTTCTGCGCGGGGTAGGCCAGATCCGCCAGCGGCGTACCGGTCACCGGTGACATCGTATCCCCCACCGTTTCCTGCCACGAGAGCGGCAGCGTCCCCTCCCGCGGGGTCATCGGCTTGCCGCTTGCGTCCCCGAAGTAGACCCGCTTGATGATGTTGTTGCCGTGGCTGAGCGGGTTGCCGTTGTACTGGTACGACAGCCCGAACGGCTTTGTCGTGCCGTGCCCTATGAGCGATGCCAGTTCCGTGTCCGCCGGGCAGATGAAGATATCGGGGTTCTTGACGTAGGGCTCCAGCAGGGAGCGCGAGGAGGCGCCAAACGCCCAGTTCGGCGGGAACGCCTCGGGACCGATCCACTGGGCATTGGGCATCGTGTCGTCGTAGTCCTGGGCGTACATCAGCAGCGCCGCGCCCATCTGGCGCAGGTTGCTCTGGCATGCCGACTGGCGTGCCTTCTCGCGGGCCGTTGCCATTACCGGGAACAGAATAGCGCTGAGAATGGCTATGATGGCCACGACGACGAGCAGTTCGATCAGGGTAAATCCTGCGGATCTACCCGGGGTAAGTGCCGAACCGGCCGCGCGGTGGGGCGTGCTGCGGAACATGAACAGTTCTCCTCTTTTCCTTGCCGGGTTGCTCTACGCTCCTCAGGATAAGAGAAGCGGCGGCGCGCGGCATCGGCGGAATGGGGGATTCCGGGCCACACCGTGTGCGTACGCAACCGCCGGCGGGGCCGGCGTGTCCTATCTGCGGGGAGGGGAAAAGAGATGTATCAGTTTCAACACCAGCAGATGGACCCGCGGACGGAGCGCACCTGGGCGATCGCGGCGCACCTGGCGACGTTCGCCGGCTATGTGATCCCGTTCGGCAATGTCATCGCGCCGCTCGTAATCTACCTGATGAAGCGTGAGGAGTCATCCTTCGTGGCGGACCAGGCGAAGGAGTCGCTCAACTTCCAGATCAGCGTGATGCTGCTGGCTCTGGTAGGCCTTCTGCTCTCGTTCATCGGGATTGGCGTCCTGCTCCTGGTCGCGGTCGCCATCGCCGAGGTCGTCCTGGCGATCGTGGCTGCCATCCAGGCGGGCGAGGGCAAGCGGTACCGCTACCCGTTCACCCTGCGCCTGGTGCAGTAGTCCCAAGGGCAACAGTAACCCGACCGGCCTCCGCGATACTTCGCGGAGGCCGGTTGTTTTTTGCGGCGCCGCCGTTCGCTTCTTACGTCCGGCGTACATTACACTATCGAGAATGACGCGCACCCACACGCGTCACGGGGAAGAGGCGGAGGACGATCGAACGCTGATCCGGCGCTACGGGCGCGACGGCTCCGAGGAGGCGTTCTCCCGGCTGATGCGCCGCCACTTCCGCCCGGTGTACGCCGTCTGCCGGCGGGACCTGGGCGATGCGTCCCTGGCGGAGGACGCCACGCAGGTGGCCTTCCTCCACCTTGCCCGGAAGGCGCCCGCCCCGCTGCCGCCCGGCAGCACCGCCGCGGCGTCCCCCCGCTCCGTCCTCTTGAAGGCACGCCTTATCGAGCGCGTGCAGGACGGGAACGGCGGCGTCCAGCGCGAGCAGGTGCTCGCTGCCCCCGCCATCTCGACCCTGGACGGCACGGAAGGGATGGTCCGTGTCGGCACCAGTCCCGGCGCGAACGAGGATACCTCCCGACAATGGCAGGTCATCCTGCTGCCGCACCGGAACGACGACGGGACACTGCGCCTGAAGGTCTCCTGGAGCGAGGAGGAGACCGCGAAGGGAAAGGACGGCGGGGAAGAAAGCCGCAAGACGGCCCTCGATGCGACGAAGCGCGTGCGGTTCGGCCAGAAGACCCGCCTGACGATCCACCGGGGCAGCGTCTTCGAGCTCCTGCTCGAAGTCACCGCCTTCGAAATCACGACCGGGCCGTAGCGCGCGCGGCGCGTCTGCCTGCCCCCTTCCTCTGCGGGTGCCTCATCTGGTAAGATGGGGCACCCATCACACACGTTTCCGTAGGGAGGGCCCCGCAGCATGCGCCTGAAAGTCCTGTTCATCGGCGGCACCGGCATCATCAGTTCCGCCTGTTCCGCGCTCGCCATCGAGAAGGGAATGGACCTGTACCTGCTCAACCGCGGGAAGTCGTCCACCCGCCCCGTGCCGGAGGGCGCCACCGTCCTCACGGGCGACATCCGTGACCCTGCCTCCGCCCGCGCCGCGCTTGGCGACCACACGTTCGATGCCGTGGTGAACTGGATCGCCTTCACGCCCGATCACATCGAAACCGACCTGGACCTGTTCGGCGGGGGGCGCTGCGGGCAGTACGTCTTTATCAGCTCCGCGTCGGCGTACCAGACGCCCCCGGCGAGCCTGCCCGTGACCGAATCCACCGTCCTGGCGAACCCGCACTGGGGCTACTCGCGCAACAAGATCGCCTGCGAGGAGCGCCTGGTGCGCGCCTACCGTGAGGACGGGTTCCCGGCCACCATCGTTCGCCCGTCGCACACCTACGACCGGACGCTGCTGCCGATGCAGGGCGGATGGACCGTAATTGACCGGATGCGGCGGGGCCTGCCGGTGATTGTCCATGGGGACGGCACCTCGCTCTGGACGCTGACGCACCACCGGGACTTCGCGCGCGGGCTCGTGGGTCTGCTCGGGAACCACCGCGCCGTGGGCGAGGCGTTCCACATCACCTCCGACGAGGTACTGACCTGGGACGCCATCCACCGCATCTTCGCGGCGGCGGCTGGCGCGCCCGAACCGGAGATTGTGCACGTGCCGTCGGACGTCCTCGCGGCCTACGATCCGGCGTGGGGGGCGGGCCTGCTGGGCGATAAGACCCATAGCATGATCTTCGACAACAGCAAGATCAAGCGCTTCGTGCCCGAGTTTGCTGCATCGCACCTGCCGCTCTCCTGGGGCGCGCGGGAGGTGATCGCCTGGTACGACGCCGACCCGGCACGGCAGAAGGTGGACGACGCGTTCAACGCGCTCACGGACAGGATTATCGCGGCGCAGCGGCGTGCTCTGCCGGAGGGGAGCACGGGCGCCTGACCATGCTGCGACTCCGACGGAACGTATCCCTTGCCCTTCTGACTGCCACTGCCGCCGCCGCGTTGGCGGTACCGGCACACACCACCGCACAATCGCCCGCCCCGGCGCCGCTCTTTGAGGACCGCACGGCGGCCCTGGGGCTGACACTCGGGACCGCCGATGCCTGCTGGGTGGACGTAGACAACGACGGTTGGCCCGACCTGTGCGCGGGCGGCGCGGTCTGGCGCAACGAGAAGGGGAAGCGCTTCACCCGGCTTGCGGAGATCGGCGGCGCCGTGACCGCCGCCGACTTCGACAACGACGGGTTCGTGGACCTGTTCTCGGCGACGCAGCGGAAGCTGTACCGCAATGAGCGGGGCAAGGGCTTCTCAGAGTTCCCCCTGCCGGAGCTGCCGAAGAGCGTTTCCCGCGCGGCGTGCTGGGGCGACTTCAACGGCGACGGCTTCGTGGATCTGTACGTCGGCGGCTACGAGGACTGGAACGCCGGTATCACCTACCCGGACCTGCGCCTGATGAACGAGGGGGGCAAGGCGTTCCGCCTGACCGGGACCGACGCGACGTTCCGGACCCGGGGCGTCACCGCCTGCGACTTCGACCGGGACGGCTATCTGGAGATCTACGCCTCCCACTACCGCCTGCAGCCGAACTCCCTCCTGCGAAGCGACGGGAAGGGCGGCTTCGCGGACATCGCCGCCGCCCGCAACGCCGTGGCGACGTCCGCCGGCTTCCGCGGCGGCCACTCCATCGGGGCGGCGTGGGGGGACTTCGACAACGACGGTGAGTTTGACCTCTTCGCGGGCAACTTCGCCCACCGCGACAGCCGGGGCGACCAGCCGCAGTCGCGCTTCCTGCGCAACCTCGGCCCGGACAAGGGCTTCGCCTTCGAGGACCGCGGCACCTGCGGCGTGTTCTACCAGGAGTCCTACGCCTCCCCCGCCGCCGGGGACTTCGACAACGACGGCGACCTCGACCTGTTCTTTACCACCGTCTACCCCACGGCATCCTTCGGAAAGAAGAACTACCCGGTGCTGTTCCGCAACGACGGCGCGTTCGTGTTTACGAACGCCACCGCGGCCGCGGGTCTGGCCGAACTCCCGGCGACCTATCAGGCGGCGTGGGCGGACTTTGACCGGGATGGGGACCTGGACCTCGCGGCGGGCGGGAAGCTGTTCGTCAACGGCATCGACCGGGAGCAGCCGTACCGCCGCTGGCTCGGGGTGCGGCTAGTCGGCGACGGCAAGCGGGTGAACCGCTCCGCCATCGGCGCGCAGGTGCGGATCGCGCGCGGCGGGAAGACCTTCACGCGCCAGGTGGAAGCGGGCACGGGCGAGGGCAACCAGAACGACCTGACGTTGCACTTCGGCCTGGGCGACCGAGAGCGCGACGTCCCGGTGACGCTGGAAGTCCGGTGGCCGGACGGCACCACCCGCACCGTCCCGAACGTCCGCACGAACCGCTACATCGAGATAAAACGCTGACCCGGCGGGCCCGACGCCGGATGCCGGGCCTTCGCCGGGCCGAAACGGCGGCTGTGCTATAATGACGGCGGCGGGCGGCGCGCGAGGGTATCCCGCGCCGCCCGAACGCTTTTCCGCCCGGATTTTAAGGAGACGTTCCCGCTCATGGCGCTCACCCCCGACGAGGTGCGCAAGGTCGGCAGCCTCGCCCGGCTCGCCCTCTCCGACGAGGAGATAGACCGCTTCACCCACCAGATCAACGACCTGCTAGACCAGTTCGCGCGCCTGCAGGAGCTGGACACGGAGGACGTGGAGCCGACCTCGCACGCCGTGCCCGTGGCCGCCCTGCTGCGCGAGGACGAGGTGCGCCCGTCGCTGCCGCGCGAGGCGGTGCTGGCGATGGGGCCGAAGGTCGATCCGTGGATGGGCGGCTTCATCGTGCCGCAGGTCATCGGGGAGTCTCAGTAAACCACATGGCGGAACTATATGAACTGACAGCCGCGCAGATCGCGGATACGCTGGCGAAGGGCGAGGCGAGCGCCCGCGAGGTGACCGATGCGTTCCTGGCGCGCATCGAAGCGGTGGACCCGCAGGTAAAGGCGTTCCTCGCGGTGACGCCGGAGCAGGCGCGCGCGCAGGCGGACGCCGTGGACGCGAAGCGCCGGGCGGGTGAGCCGCTGGGCCCGCTCGCGGGCGTCCCCGTCGCGCTCAAGGACAACCTCTGCACCACGGGCATCGAGACCACCTGTGCGTCGCAGATCCTGCGCGGCTTCAAGCCGCCCTACGACGCCACCGTTGTCTCCAAGCTCGCCGAGGCGGGGGCGGTGGCGCTGGGCAAGGTCAACCTGGACGAGTTCGCGATGGGCTCCTCCACCGAGAACAGCGGCTACTTCCCCACGCGCAACCCGTGGGACCTCTCCCGCGTTCCCGGCGGCTCGTCCGGCGGCTCGGCGGCGGCGGTCGCGGCGTGTGAGGCGCCGCTGGCGCTTGGCTCAGACACCGGTGGCTCTATCCGCCAGCCCGCCGCCCTCTGCGGCATCGTCGGCCTCAAACCGACGTACGGGCGCGTGTCCCGCTACGGCCTGGTCGCCTTCGCCTCGTCGCTCGACCAGATCGGCCCGATGACCCGCACGGTGGAGGACGCCGCGCTGCTCCTGGGCGCCATCGCGGGCCACGACCCGCGCGACTCGACCTCCGTCCCCCGCGACGTGCCGGACTACCGCGCTGCGCTGACCGGGGATATCAAGGGCCTGCGGCTCGGCGTACCGAAGGAGTACTTCGCGGAGGGCATCTCGCCGGAGGTCCGGGAGCGGGTGCTGGCGGCCATTGAGGTGCTGAAGGGGCTGGGGGCGGAGGTGGACGAGTGCTCGCTGCCCTCCACCGACTACGGGCTGGCGGCGTACTACATCGTCGCGCCGGCCGAGGCGTCCTCCAACCTCGCCCGCTACGACGGCGTCCGCTACGGCTTCCGCACCGACAAGATCGGCAGCCATGTGGAGTTGTTCGAGCGCACCCGCGAGGAGGGCTTCGGCGCAGAGGTCAAGCAGCGCATCATGGTGGGCACCTATGCCCTGAGCGCGGGCTACTACGACGCCTACTACGCCAAGGCGCAGAAGGTCCGGACGCTCATCAAGCGCGAGTTCGAGCAGGTCTTCGCCCGCTTCGACGCTGTGGTCGCGCCGACCACGCCCACCACGGCGTTCGCGCTCGGCGAGAAGAGCGACGACCCGCTGGCGATGAAGCTGTCGGATGTCTGCACCATCCCGGCGAACATGGCGGGCATCCCGGGTCTTTCCCAGTGCTGCGGCTTCGACGCGCAGGGCCTCCCGGTGGGGATGCAGCTCATGGGCCCAGCCTTCAGCGAGGAGACCCTTCTGCGCCTGGCCCACGCCTACGAACAGGCGACCGACTGGAACACCCGCCGCCCGAAGCTATAAAACCACCGTGGACACGGACCAACTTTTCAAGGAGTTGCTGCGGGTCTTCTTCCGGGAATTCCTGGAGCTGTTCTTCCCGGAAATCGCGTCGCGTCTGGACTTCGGGCAGGTACGGTTTCTGGATAAGGAGGTCTTCACCGACTTCCCAGAGGGGCGCGTCCGTCGCGCGGATACCGTGGTCGAAGTACACACGCGGGACGGTGCCCCCGAACTGGTCCTGTTTCACGTCGAGGTACAGGGCACACGCCCGCCGGAAGTCCCGTACCGAATGTGGGAGTACTTCTCCCTGCTACGGATGCGCTTCCGGGTGCCGGTCTTCCCGGCAGTGATTTACGTAACGCCGGGAGCCGGCGGCCTTACGGAGGAGACGTACGCGGAATCGGTATTCGACCGGCAGGTCCTCTCGTTCCGTTATGCGGTAGTCGGTCTGCCCGATCTTTCTGCGGACGATTACCGGGAGAGCGAGAATCCGCTCGCACCGGCTTTGAGCACGGCGATGCGCGCGGCGGATCAGGAGCGCTGGCGTCGTAAGTACGATGCCCTGCTCCAAACCTCCCGTAGCGGGTTGGATGACGCGCGTAAAGAACTCCTGGCGTCGGTTATCGAAGCGTTTCTCCCTCTGCGGGCGTCGGCCGAGCAGGCGGAATTTCAGCGCCTCGTCGCGCGCGACGAGGCGCAGGAGGTGCGGCAGATGATCTCTGTGTACAAGCGGGAGGGAATGCTCCTCGGGCAGAAGGAGATGCTCCTGCGGCTGATGCGCCGGAAGTTCGGGGAGCTGCCGAAGGCGGTGGTGGAGCGGGTGGAGGCCATCGAGACACAGGAGGAGTTGGAAGCCCTTTCCGACCGAATCCTGACGGCCGCCACTCTGGATGAGATGGGGCTGACAGCGCCGCCCCCGCCTTCCCGGAACTGAGCGTGGAGAAATGGCCGAAAAGCCGTCGTACACGTCCGAAGAGGCGGAAGAGATCCTGACCCGTGCGGCACGCCAGCGGTCGCACGGGCAGGTCTCGCACGCCCGACTTCTCGCTATGGCCGAGGAGCTGGGCATCACGCCCGAGGAGGTGGCGGCGGCGGTCGCGGAGACCGAGGCCAAGCGCGAGGACGAGACGCTGCGCCGCGAGTTCATTCAGGAGCGGCGGGCCAGTTTCTGGCCCCACCTCGTCCCGTTCCTCCTGGTGAACCTGATGCTCCTCGTGATCAACCTGCTGACCAGCCCGCGCCACCTCTGGTTCCTGTACTCGCTGATGGGCTGGGGCATCGGCCTCGCCAGCCACGCGGCGCACGCGCTGCCCACGAAGGGGGCGACGTTCGAGCAGGAGTTCGCGGAGTGGAAGCGCAAGCGGGCGCAGCGCGAACAGCGCAAGTCGCGCCGGGCGTCGAAAAAAGCCGAGAAGGTGGAGACGACCGCGCAAGCCTCCCCCGCGACGACGGCGCGCGATGCTCAAAGGGCGGCGGCAGAGGCCGAACTGGACGGCGCGGCGACCGACGACGCGACGGCAGCGGCGGACATCCCCTCCTCCCCCGTTGCCCCCTCTCCCCCTATCACCGTCGTGAAGCCGGAGGAGCCGCAGCAGATCCAGATAGGCGGCGGCCGGCGCGAGTAATATGTGCCCTTGATGAACCCTTTCCGCATCGGGCGGAACGAAACGGTCAGTACGCTTCACCTTCAGGAGGTCTGACCCTGTGATGGCACTGTTACCGAAGAAAACGTTGGCCGCGACGCTGCTGGCCCTTTCCTGCGCGGCGGGCGGGTGGCTGGGCGGCACGCGCTGGGTCGCCGCCGGCGCCGCCCCCGACCCCATCGCGATCCCCCTGCCCGAGGAAGAAGAGGTGGAGGAGGCGCCCGCGCCGCGCCCGACCCCGAAGCCGATGACGCCCGAGCAGGCGCGCGCTTACCGAACGGCGATCACGAAGACCGCGAACATGGCGCACGACCCCGGGGCGCAGACGCTCGCCCGGCGCTTCGGCCTGGACGTGATGAACCTGACGTGGGAGGACACGGGCCGCTACAAGGGCTCGACGGTGGGGCCGAACATCTCCGACATGACCATCCAGGTCGCCTCGCGGGACGCTCAGGAAACGCTGTCGGTGGCGTGCATGCCGGTGATCCGCTACCCGAACTTCTCCGACAAGACGTGCGACCTGGACCCGCGGGCGTTCACCCTGCTGATGGGCAACGAGAAGGGACGCCCCCTGCGCCGCGTTTCGCTCTACGACTTTCTGGAGAACCCGACTGCCTACCTGGCGAAGCCGGATTCGTGGAAGGGGGATGTGCCGAAGTCGCTGCTCGCGCCGGAGCGCGATTCGCGGGTGCTGGTGTCCGCGCAGGCGTGCTTCCTGCCGGTGCCGAAGCAGGGCATCGCGACGTTCAATCCGGTACTCTTCAACTACCAGTCCTACGACAAGAACCCGGCGGTGCTGACCATCCTGGCAACGCGCGAGGGAACCAGTGTCACCGTAATCGACAACAAGCGTGACGCCTTCGAGACGGGCGGCCTGTGGGGGCAGCGGCTTTTCCACAACGCAGCGGGGATGCGGGCGAGCCTGACCGGGGAGCGGCAGTCCGACTTCGAGGCGCGCGGCAGAGGGCAAGCGGGAGCCCCCTCGGCGGGTGCGCCGGGCGTCCGCCGATCGGAGGCGGGCCTGAACATGGTGCTGCTGATTCAGGTGCCGCTCAAGCAGAAGGAGCGCCCCCGGCCGATGATGCTGGAGTTCGCCGCGGCCGCGCCGACGGCGATGCAGTCCAAGTCTATGGAGAGGGAGCGTAGCAACGTGGAGAACGCCGTGATCGGACACGGCGAGCTGGAGGGGCCGTTCACGGAGATTGATAACCTGCCCATTGAGCGCGACCCGCGCTTCCCGGTGCGCGTGACGGTGCAGTTCTATAAGGCGACTGACAACGGCGTGGTGAGCGCGGACGACCTGGACGGGATCAAGCGCCAGATCGACCGCGTGTATGCGCAGAGTGAGTACGTCGGTAGCCTGGTCACCGAGGGGGAGACGGGCCGCGTCACCGAGTACGCCGGCGTGAAGGTGCAGCCCGCCGACTGGTGGGAGCGCTTCTGGGAGCGCTATGAGGAGAACACGGACGTCTCCCGCGACGAGGCGATCCGCCGCCTGCGCGACCTGCTAGGGCCGCGCTATGAGCAGCGCCCGGTGAGCGACCTGTATCTGCGCGACCTGCTGCGGGAGAAACAGAAGGGGCGGCGCCCGGCGGCGTAGCCACTCCTCGCGCCTACGCTGCCGGCTACCGCTCGGCGTAGGCGCGCCCCTCCCGCTGCTCCGCCGTCAGGCATTTCAGCGCGGCGCGCACCTCCTCGCTCAGAAGATGCGAGTCCAGCACGGTGACCGGGTCCGCGAGCGGGTCCGGGCGGGGCGTCAGGTCCCGCCCATAGGCGTGCAGGAGAGCGGCCTGGCGAACCCGGTCGCGCACGGCATTGCGCGCCAGGTTCAGGGTAATGCGCCGCAGGTAGGCAAAAAACTGCCCGCGGCCCATGTAGTCGTCGAGGTGCCGCAGTACGCGGCAGAAGACCTCCTGGGTCAGGTCTTCCGCCTGCTCCGCGTCGCGCACCACCGCGAACGCCACCCGCCGGACTCCGTCCCGGTGCCGCGCGACGAGGCGGGCGAACGCAGCCGGATTGCCGCGGCGCGCGCTTCCCACCAGGTCGTCGTCCCCCGCACCGGTCCTGCCTCCGGATATCGGCCCCTCCTTTTCACCTTAAGAACCCGCCGCGCCCGTCCACGGTTTAACAGCGCTTGAACTTTTTCCGGCCGCGGGTCGCGCCCCGCCTGCATGTTTGGCCCCCCTGCTTTTCCGGTACAGCAGAGAGTAGTGTGTACAGCCCGCCGCCTGCCGCTCGGCCGGCGCGGCAGCGGCCGATGGTCATGGAGGGTAGCGAATGAATAGGAAATCTCTTGCCGCGTCTGGTGCGGTAATAATGCTGGCGGTGGCCCCCGCGGCGGCACAGGCCCAGGATATCAATGTGACGGTGGACGGCGATGTGGTCGGCTTTGTTGGTCAGAAGCCGGTGCAGCAGTTCGGCACGGTGCTGGTGCCGCTCCGCGGCGTCTTCGAAAAGCTGGGAGCGACCGTAGCCTACGACGGCGCGACCAAGACGATCCTGGCGGTCAAGGGCGATACGTCGGTCAGTCTGAAACTCGGGGAGTCTTCGGCGCAGGTGAACGGGCAAACCCGTACGCTTTCGATCCCGGCGCAGGCGCGCAACGGCACGACGCTCGTCCCGCTGCGCTTCGTTTCGGAGGCCCTCGGCGCGGAGGTCGCCTGGCGTGGGGCCAGCCGCACGGTGGTCATCTCCACGACCGGCAGCGTGCCCGAGGAGGGCAGCGGCGGCGGTACACCCGGTGCGGTGGAGGTAACTTCCCTGACGCACAACGCCGGGAACGCCCTGCGTGGCGGGGAAGCGCTGACCGTGACCCTGAACGGGACGCCCGGTGGCGTGGCGACCTTCACCATCCCCGGCATCGAGAAGGCGCGCGACCTGCCGATGCGGGAGACGAGCCCGGGCACCTACACCGGTACGTTCAACGTCCCGGCCGGCATCAACGTTAAGGGAGCGACGATCCTGGGCTCGCTGAAGAAGAACGGCGCCGTCTCTCCCCTGCTGCAGGCCAGCCAGCCGTTCAGCGTGGACACGGCCGGCCCGACACTCAGTAACCTGTCGCCCGCGAGCGATGCGGCGCTGCCTCCGGGCAGGCCGCTGATCTACGGCACCCTCTCGGACGCGGGCACCGGCATCGACACAAGCAGCACCCGTATCCTGGTCAACGGGAAGGATGTGACCGCGCAGGCCACGGTCACCGACGCCTTCTTCTCCTACCGTCCGGAGGCCGACCTGCCGGTGGGAGCCAACACGGTGTCCGTGGTCGTGCGCGATGTGGCCGGGAACGAAACGCGCAAGAACTGGGGCTTCCGGCTTTCGGCTGCGGAGGCGTTGATCCAGGAGCTTTCGTTCTCGCCTGAAGCCGGGCAGATCGAGCCGGGAGACGTGCTCACCGTACGGATGAAGGCCCGCCCCGGCGGGCAGGCGCGCTTCAGCATTGGGGGCGTGGCCGTCAACCGCCCCATGCGGGAGCAGTCTCCGGGGAACTATATCGGCACCTACACCGTCCGCAAGGGCGACTCCCTGGCCCAGGCTCCGGTGACCGCGACCTTCACCCTGAACGGCCGCACGGTCACCCAGACCGCGGGTGATGCCCTGACGATCGACGCGGGAGCGCCGGAAACACCTACGATCCTCTCGCCCCGGGAGGGGGCAGCGGAAGGTGAGTCGGTGACAGTGACGGGCAAGGCCGCGCCGAATATGACGGTACGGTATCGCCTGGAGTACAAGGGCGTGCTGCTGATCCTGCCCGCCGGCGGCACCATGACCGAGGGTGAGGTCAAGGCAGACGCGCAGGGGAACTGGCGCGTGGCGGATCTCCGGTTGAGCACCCCCTCCGGCGTGCGGAACGTGAGCTACACCCTGACCGCGGTGGCCGTCAACGCCTCTGGCCAGGAGTCCGAGGCGGCGGTCGTTAACTTCAAGCGGTAGGCGGCGAGAGGATAACGCACCAACCGGCCCGGTCCGCCCTCTCTGGGGTAGGCCGGGCCGGTGTCGTTTCTGCCCCTCAGCCGCGCATGGCGATGCCGCCGTCCACCGTGACCGTGCTCCCCGTGATAAACTCCGCCGCGTCGCTCAGGAGGAAGCAGGTAGCGTTCGCGACGTCCTCCACCTGCCCAATACGCCCGAGGGGGAAGCTGCGCGCCATCTCCTCGCGCCCGATGCGCTCGATGCTTGCCGCCGCCATGTCCGTTTCGGTCCAGGCCGGTGCGATGCAGTTGACCCGGATACGGTCGGGGGCCAGTTCCTTCGCCATGCAGCGCATGAAGATGATCTGCCCCGCCTTGGACGTGGCGTACGCGGACGACCCGCCGCCCCCGCCGCTCTGCCCCGCGGTGGACGTATAGATGACAATGGAGCCACCCTGCCCCGCCGCGCGCAGGTGCCGTGCCGCCGCCCGAACGACGAGGAAGGTGCCGGTGAGGTTGATGCTCATGGTCCGGTTCCAGAACTCCAGCGTCATAGTCTCGATCGGCATGTGCTCGAAGACGCCCGCGGAGACGACCACGCCGTGCGGCGGACCGAAGCGGGCTGCCGCCGCATCGACCGCGGCGTCCACCTGCGCCTCGTCCTGAAGGTCGGCTCGGAATGCCGCCGCCTCGCCGCCCGCCGCGGTGATGTCGGCCATCACGGCGTCCGCCGCCGCCGCGTTCGCGATGTAGGTCAGAGAGACGCGCGCCCCGAGCTTTGCCGCGAGGCGAGCCGCGCCCGCCCCGATGCCGCGGCTGCCGCCCGCGACGAAGACGTGCCGGCCAGTCAGGTCGATCATGGCTGCGCTCCCGTTACGGCAGAATCGGACACGGGCACAGAAGGGGGCGGGGTACTGGTCATCTTCGAAGATGCTCCTTACGCGACGCGTGAGGGGCATCGTGGAGATACAGGCGCCCCTTGCGCTCATTATGCCTCGAATCGCAGGCTGACGGGACGGCGCCTCTGCATCCTGCTTTTTGGGAGCGCCCGTAACAAATCGGCGGCGGCGTGTGTCTTCCCAGCAACATGGAACTGCGCATCGAAAACCTGACCAAGACGTACCCAAACGGGGTGCGCGCCCTGAACGGGGTCACACTCACCATCCCACGTGGGCTCTTCGGCCTGCTCGGCCCCAATGGCGCGGGCAAATCATCGCTCATGCGGACCATCGCGACGCTGCAGGAGCCGGATACCGGGAGCATCCACTTCGGGGACATCGACGTCCTGCGGGAGAAGGACGCCATGCGCCGCCGCCTCGGCTACCTGCCGCAGGAGTTCGGCTTCTACCCCACCCTCTCCGCCGAGGCGACGCTGGAGCACTTCGCCGCTCTGAAGGGGATCGCGGACCCGAAGGCGCGGCGCGAGATCGTGGGACACCTGCTCCAGCAGGTCAATCTGTACGACGCCCGCAAGAAGAACGTCGGCGGCTACTCCGGTGGCATGCGCCAGCGGCTCGGCATCGCGGTGGCGCTGCTCGGCAGCCCCGAGGTCATCATCGTGGACGAGCCGACGGCGGGTCTGGACCCCACCGAGCGGCACCGGTTCCTGAACCTGCTCTCCGAGGTGGGCGAGAATGTGGTGGTAATCCTCTCCACGCACATCGTGGAGGACGTGCGCGAACTGTGCGAGCGCATGGCGATCATCGCGCAGGGGCAGGTCGTGGCACAGGGCAGCCCGGAAGAGGTCATCGGCGCGGTGCGGGGCCGGATGTGGAAGCGGGTGTTTCAGAAAGCCGAACTGGACGAGGCCCGGAGCCGCTACCACGTTGTGTCCACACGCCTGGTGGCCGGCAAGCCGGTTCTCTTCGTCTACAGCGACGGCCAGCCGGGCGCGGACTTCACGCCAGTAGAGGCGGACCTGGAAGACGCCTACTTCTTCCATACCGCGGCAGCCGGAGCGCGCCCCGCGGAAGCGGCGATCGCGTAGAAAGGAGCGCCGCATACCATGGGAGAGATTTTCCGGTTCGAACTCGGCTTCCGCCTGCGCCAGGTGTCCACCTACCTGTTCTTCGGCGTGCTGTTCCTGCTGGCACTCCTGTTCATTTCTACCGACGTCATCCAGATCAGCGGCGGCGACGGGCGCGTCAAGGGCAACGCTCCGTACGTCCTCGCACTCGCGGGCACCATTCTGACGGCGCTCGGGGCGGTGATCGCCTCCGCGACCATGGGCACCGCGATCTATCGTGACTTCGAGGCGAACGCGCACGAGCTGTTCTTCACCACGCGGCTGACCAAGCGGGACTATCTGCTGGGCCGCTTCGCCGGGGCGTTCGTGGTCACGCTGCTGGTGTTCTCCGCCATCCCCCTCGGGTTTCTGGTGGGCACCGTCGCGCCGTGGGTGGACCGGGCGGACTTCGGCCCGTTCCGGCCGGAGGCGTACCTGTCCTATATGGGGCTGTTCCTGGTGCCCAACCTGCTGCTCATCGGCGCGCTGTTCTTCGTGTTCGGTGCCCTGACGCGGAGTCTGCTAGCTATCTATGTCCAGGGCGTCCTGCTCTTCGTGGCGTGGGCCATCGCGCAGCAGCTCCTGGGCAGCCTGGAGAACCGGAACGTCGCCGCCGTGCTGGACCCGTTCGGCCTCGGCGCGGTCTCCCTCACCACGCGCTACTGGAGCGTGGCGGAGCGTAATAACGACCTGCTCCCGCTCTCCGGCGTGCTGCTATGGAACCGCCTGCTCTGGACCGGCGTCGCGCTCGGCATCTTCGCCGTCGGCTACCGCCTGTTTACCTTCTCGCGCAACCCGCTGACGGTGGTGAAGCGGCGGGCGGCGGATGCTGCCCCCCTGGCGGGAGGCCCCCCTCCCCCGGCTTCGCCGCCCCCTCCCCCCAGCGGCGCAGCCGCGACTG